>CAZIRM010000114.1:0-7697 GCA_964541705.1 uncultured Bacillaceae bacterium
AAGGCTGGACTTATATGAAAAAGTTGATGTTGTCAATACATTTCACCTCAAAATCGTTATCTTACTTGAATGCATTCTATAATACGAAGAATAAGTTACATAAGAAAAAATATTGTTTGTGATTCGTCTTTGACGCAATAGATTGTCCATAGTAATAATAATTCATGAATGATGTAATATACGAATTCATTTACAAGTTTCTAATTGCAATATTAAAACAAAATGAGTATAACAAATCTAGACAAAAAAACAAGGAAAAAATTCAGCCTCTTGTGCAGTTTTCTACAAAATGGGTTAAAATATGACCTGAGAATAACTTTGGGATAATAAGTTGGCAATCTAGGGAGGGTGAAGTAGTTGGAAATTCCAATATCGTTGGACTGGACAAAAGAAGAAGTGATCGATGTTGTTCTATTTTTTGAAGCGATCGAAAAGGCATATGTTAGGGGAATAAAAAAGGAGCAGATGTTAGGGTTGTATCGAAGGTTTAAAGAAATAGTCCCAAGTAAAAGTGAAGAAAAACAACTGTTTAAGAAATTTGATGATGAAACTGGGTTT
Organism: uncultured Bacillaceae bacterium; assembly: GCA_964541705.1. Lineage (GTDB taxonomy): Bacteria > Bacillota > Bacilli > Bacillales > Anaerobacillaceae > Anaerobacillus. Next base: position 559 of record CAZIRM010000114.1, read on the forward strand.
GTATGCTTTCGAGTAGTGAAAGCAGCAAGGGACAAGGAATCGGTGCAGTTAATAAAAATGTAAGCAAAAAGTATCTGCAACAGCAGATACTTTTTTACTTGTTTGCAGACACCCCGCAATGAACAATCCCGGGGTCACGTTGCTCATGAGCAAGGCGCTTTGCGCTTTTGTACTAACTACAAAGTGAAAGTTTATATAAGGGAGTTAACGTACTATATATTTCTTCTACTTTTGACAGCAGTGTTTTTTCATCGTTTAGGATTGGGTCGTCTTTTGCGATATGCTTTCCAACGAGAAATTCAACTTTTTTTACGTTTCGGAACTCTTTTAGGATGCATTGAATCTCTTCTTTATTCAGTTCACTTTTAAGAAGAGCATCTTTTTTCATATGATTTAGGGAGATTACAAAATCATCAGGAATCGTTTCATAAATATCATCCATATGATTCAAAAATTGTTGGGCAATCTCTTTTTTGTTAGGTACTTCATAAATTAATGCGAACCAAACAAATACATGGTCATCAAACAGACCTAATTGAAAATGTGGATGTTTTTTATATCCTCGTTTATTGTGGGCTATAGCTAACCACGTATCATTTGGGGGATTCACAGTTCTTCTTGCATGTTTAGCGATATGTAAATACATCTCGTTTCCGACGAGACTAGCAAGATGCGCAGTTAATTCTTCACCAATCTTTTTAAATTTTGGTTGAATTCGTTCCTTTATTGCATTCATTCTTTCATCTAAACCTTCAATGATAAATGTATTAAAATCTTCTTCTTTAAACATGGAAGTCTCCTTTCGTCAAACAAAAGTTCTATAAATAAGTGTAGCATAGATTGCAAAAAAAGATAAATCAACAGCATTCGTTTAAAAATAGTGACTTGTGGAATAACAGAGTGTAGATACGCGCAAAGCTGCTAAACCATGCTAATAATCGAATAATGGGTAGCTTACTCATGCAACTTTGTAGAGATCATGGTATACTTCAGATAAGTTTCAGAATATTTAAACAACAATCAATTGTTACCATAATATTAAGAACATATTGAAGATGATTGAATAAGATTAAATAAAAAGGAGTGTAGGTTACCATGGAGCAGGTTATTCAAACATTTAAAAGAAGAGATGCCGAGAAGAGAATTCCAGTTCTACGTTTGGAAATCGATTATGAACTGGCGACACTACACGATGCACTAGGTGCGAATGATAAAGAAGCCATAAAAGCTTGTAAGGAAAAGTTAGAATTTTTTCGTCAAGAATTGATTAGATTAGAAGCGTAACATAATAATAAAAGGTGAGGGAGTTGTGATGAACTCTTTCACCTTCAATTTTTATCTAAAGGATGTGTGAAAATGAGCTGGGAATATATAAAAATTTCTGCAAAAGAGTTTGTATTAGAGGCAGCTGAAATCATAAGAAAATCTTTACATAACGAGCGAGAAATTCAGACCAAGTCTAATCCTCATGACTTAGTAACAGATATGGATAAGGAAATAGAGCGACATCTGAAGAGAAGAATCAATGAAACCTTTCCATCTCATCATATATTAGGTGAAGAAGAGACAGGTAAAGACATAGTTTCGATTGACGGGATTATTTGGATCATTGATCCTATCGATGGTACGATGAATTTCGTGCATCAAAAGAGAAATTTTGCTATTTCAGTTGGAATTTACGAAAATGGTATTGGAATGATAGGAATCGTCCATGACGTAATGGCTAATGAAATGTACTATGGTTTCAGAGGCGAGGGCGCTTATGTGAATGACCAAAGGTTGCCTAAGTTTGAGACTGTAAGAACATCTGAGGCTATTGTTGCCATTAATTCAGGCTGGCTAATAAAAGATCAAAAACTAGCCAAGATAGTTTCAAGCTGTCGAGGTACGCGCTCTTATGGTTCTGCAGCGTTAGAAATTGCAAATGTAGTTGCCGATCGCCTAGATGGCTATATTAGCCTTCATTTGTCACCATGGGATTTTGCGGCAGGATTAATACTTTTACACGAAGTGGGAGGAGAGTATTCAACACTGGATGGTCAGGAGATCAGTTTGCTTCATCCTGGCTCAATAGTAGTTGGAAAAAGAGAATTGCAACATTTTATTAGGGAAAATTACGAACGCGCTTAAGCGAGAAACCGAGTCCACAGCAAAAGAAAGTGATTGAAAGAGAGATACCTAATAAAAGAAAACTTGGAACAGCTATAGAAATGCCGATCCCAATTAAGCTAATTATGGTAAAAATGGCGCAAACTAGTTGAATTAAATTAACTTTTTCCATAAATAATAGTGATCCTCCATATTTTTTTTATTTTTTTTTATGAAACGCTTACAAAGATAGTACTTTAAAATAGTTATGCTATAATAGACAAGTTGCTTAACTACTAATGATTAATATTAACATAAATTTTAAGGAGAGACATAGATGAATTATCGTACAGATATCCGCAATATCGCAATTATTGCCCACGTAGACCATGGGAAAACAACATTGGTCGATCAGCTATTACATCAATCAGGAACGTTTCGTACTAATGAACAAGTTGAAGAAAGAGCAATGGATTCCAATGCTTTAGAAAAAGAAAGAGGAATTACAATCTTAGCAAAAAATACAGCTATTCAGTATGGCGAAACAAGAATCAATATTCTAGATACTCCTGGTCACGCTGACTTTGGCGGAGAAGTAGAACGTATTATGAAAATGGTAGATGGAGTTCTACTAGTTGTCGATTCTTATGAAGGCTGTATGCCGCAAACTCGTTTTGTACTCAAAAAAGCGTTAGAACAAAAGTTAACACCAATCGTCGTTGTAAATAAAATAGACAAGCCTGCAGCTAGACCTTTGCAAGTAGTCGATGAAGTAGTCGACTTACTCATTGACTTAGGTGCTGACGAAGATCAGTTAGATTTCCCAGTTATTTATGCTTCTGCCATTAATGGAACAGCAAGTACGGAACCTGAAGTGGAAAATCAAAAGGAAAACATGGATGATCTTTTTGCATCAATCATTGAAAACATTCCTGCACCTGTTGAAAATAGTGAGGAGCCATTACAATTCCAAGTAACGATGCTTGATTATAATGATTATTTAGGAAGAATTGGAATAGGACGTGTGTTCCGTGGAAAAATTCAAGTTGGCCAACCTGTTGCTTTAATGAAATTAGATGGTTCGGTAAAGCAATTTAGAGTAACCAAGCTTTTTGGTTTCCTCGGACTAAAACGAGTTGAGATAGAAGAAGCTGTTTCAGGAGATATCATTGCAATTTCGGGGATGGAAGAGATTAATGTAGGGGAAACGGTTTGCCCTCTAGATCACCAAGAACCACTACCAATTTTACGTATTGATGAACCAACGCTACAAATGACATTCTCAGTTAATAATAGTCCGTTTGCTGGTAGAGAAGGAAAGTTTGTAACAAGTAGAAAAATCGAAGAGAGATTACGCGCTCAGTTAGAAACGGATGTAAGTTTACGTGTAGATAACACAGATTCTCCAGAAGCTTGGGTTGTGTCTGGTCGTGGTGAGTTGCATTTATCAATTTTAATTGAGAATATGAGACGTGAAGGGTACGAACTACAAGTATCCAAGCCAGAAGTTATTGTAAAAGACATTGATGGAGTTCGTTCGGAACCTGTAGAACGCGTTCTTATTGATGTACCAGAAGAATACACTGGGTCTGTTATGGAGTCTGTAGGGGAACGAAAAGGCGAAATGTTAAACATGATTAATAACGGAAACGGTCAAGTTCGTTTAGAATTCTTAGTACCGGCTCGTGGGTTAATTGGTTACACAACAGAATTCATGACTCAGACTCGTGGGTACGGTATTTTAAACCATACATTTGACAGTTATCAACCAATGCTTGAAGGTAAAGTTGGTGGTCGACGTCAAGGTGTACTAGTTTCTATGGAACATGGAAAGTCTTCACAATACGGAATTATGCAAGTGGAAGACCGTGGTACAATCTTTGTGGAGCCTGGAACTGAAGTTTATGAAGGGATGATTGTCGGTGAACACACAAGAGAAAATGATATCACTGTAAACATCACAAAAGTAAAACAAATGACAAATATGCGTAGTGCTAATAAGGATCAAACAGTTACAATGAAACGTCCAAAAATTATGACACTAGAGGAGTCATTAGAGTACTTAAATGATGATGAATTATGTGAGATCACTCCGACTTCAATACGCTTAAGAAAGAAAATTTTAGATAAAAACGAACGTGAACGTATCGAAAAGAAAAAGAAATTAGCAGCAGCTAAGGTATAATTGAAAACAAATTAGGACTTAGATGAACCTCCTTGATAGGTATCGTCTAAGTCCTTTTTGTAAGCTAAGATTTTTTAGGATACTGAAGTTATATACCGTCTAGCTGCGAAGACGCTCCTACTAATTGCTTAAAGTTGAGTTTTGCACGAGTAACCGCAGGAGCAAATGTTTTCCGTGCGACGAGTAACCGCAGGAGCAAATGTTTTCCGTGCGACGAGTAACCGCAGGAGCAATAATAGTAAAGAAAAAGCTAATACGAAAGGAAATACAGAGTGATCTCCTAGCATTAGCTTTTTAAAAGTTCTTTTGCACTACATAATTGTAAAGTGTTGCAGTAATTTAACTTACCAATCATCTTCATTTTTCACAGGTTTGTTAAATCGAAACTTTCCAGTAGACAGTCGCGCTTCGGTTTTCGTGGAGATTCGGTCGGTACATGGTTGACAAGAATATGTATGAATTGGACGATTTCTTAATTTTTTTGCGATTAGTGATTGATCGTCTATTGTTTCAATCTTATCACAGATGACACATTTTACTCTCATTGTTGCACCTCTTCAGTCAAATATTTCACATCTATTCAATGATTGTATGGACTACCCTATAACAGCATTATAGAGTATTAGAGCGCTGTTGTGAAGATCATGCAAATAGGATGTCTGCATTTCAGGACGATCGACGTATTTAATTAGGTCACTAATCCACTCACCAATCAATGGTAAGTCAACAAATTGTTGCATAATAATCCCTAATAAAGAAAGAACTATAACTGTGCCTATCGTTAACCCTAGACCTCTTCCGATACCAACAATAATGTTAATCCAAAAAACGCGATGAGGATTTGTGTAGTTTAGAAGAATATCGTTAATTTTTGATTTCTCAAGTGCAATACCAATTCGATCTAATTTGTCGTCGAGTTTCTCAACTTTCTCTAACGTTTGCCCGTGTTTTTCAATGATTTTTAATAGTTGTTCAAGTTCTTTTTCACTCTGTTTCACGAAGCTCTCCCCCATTCCTTATAGTAAGTAGTTAATCGCGACATTTCAGATTTTTAGAAAGGCTCTTTAGTTTTAAGAAGTCATAAAAAAAGGTATAGTATAATTGTATCACATTATTATTGTATTCAAACGTCTAAAGGAGGTCTATTTCCATGGCTAATCAAGTAGAGCATATGTTAACTGAAGAGTTATATTTACTGTTGCAGAAAGAACGTTTTGTTACCATTTCCACGATTGATCACGAAACAAAGGGTCCCACAGTGAATGCTATCTCCTGGGTGTATGCTCCAGATAAGCGAACGATAAGGGTTGCTGTCGATAATCGGTCGAAGATTGTGCAAAACATTAAAACAAACCCAACAATAGCATTAAATTTAATTGGAAACGGATCAACCTATGCCATTAACGGAAATGCACTTGTAAAATTAGAAAATCTCAAAAACGTTCCACTGAAATTAGCTCTTATTGAAATAATGGTAAAAGAAGTTAGGGATGTCATGTTCTATGGTTCAAGAATCATTGAAGCACCCAAGTTTGCAAAAATATATGATGAACAAGCGGCTGAAAAATTAGATAGTCAGGTGATGTTGGCAATGAGAGAAGCTTAGTCAATGACGACTAAGCTTCAAAATTTGTAACTTTGCTGCAAAAAATTATCGTAGCCTCCCCCTGGGACATATACATCAGTCTTTACTTCGATCTATTTCATTAAATTCTCTTTGAGTTCCCTGGTTGGGAATGTCATCTTCTGTCTTCCTTCTATTTCCGCGATCCTCAATTTCCATGTCACGCTTTCCTTGTTCTTCTTGGATGTTTTCGAGCTGATTTTCTTGTCCGCGAGGCATACGTTCATCGTTAGCATCAGTAGGTTCAGGTTCCGATTTTTTGTGTTCGGCACCTGGTGTGACAGGCATTAATCTTCCAACTATCGCTGCTAATTCATCCATAATACCCGCAACAGGGTGACCTGCGTTCATTTGAGTCCTCATTTCACGCAAACGAGTGACAACATCTACGTCTGCCGTGACAAAGGCCCTTGCTCCATAAGGGTCCGATTGAAGTGCTTCAGCTACACTATATTTAATCATCCCAACATCGGAACGATCTAATTCATTGTTAACATCGATTCCAACAATTGCAATATCACCAAGGACAACTGCCGTAACATCATCAACTTCAGGCACTCTAGAAACGATATCAGTTAAATGTTTTGCGATTGCTTGACCATTTTTTTCCTGATCTTGTGTTTGACTGTTCTCAGCTAACCCCCTAGTACTTGTTTGATTTTCCTCAGTACTGGTTTGTTGACAACCGAATAGCATCAATAGCGATACGATCGTTATAGGTAGAATAGGTTTCATATAAATTCATCCCTTCTTTATTATTTAACAATTATCATCCACTCGTTATCCATTATTGTTGTTTTTTTCGTCTATCTTTATTCCCCGCGACATATATTTAAATAAACTCGTACAACACTCACCAAAAAAAGTGCCAACGAAGCGATTGAATTATCTATTCCCAAGTTTAATCAAAGTACACTCAAAAAAATATTATTTGCATACCTTAATCTAAAGAACCTTATCGAACAACATAGTCAAGGAGGCATGACGTTGCATAAAATCTACGTCTTAGATACTAACGTTTTATTACAAGATCCATTCGCAATGTTCTCATTTGAAGACAATGAGGTTGTTATTCCAGCTGTAGTATTAGAAGAAATTGATTCAAAAAAACGGTATATGGATGAGATTGGAAGAAATGCTAGGCAGGTAGCTAGAATAATGGATGAATTTCGGGAAAAGGGAAAATTGCACGAAAATGCTAACTTAGAAAACGGTAGAACGATACGAGGAGAGCTTAAACAA
>CAZIRM010000115.1:0-7674 GCA_964541705.1 uncultured Bacillaceae bacterium
TCAAAAAAGTAACTTTCTGATAAAAAAACTAGGTTGTTCAGTATTCCCTACTTATTTCACTCTATTTTACAAATGATTGGTTGTCGTGTATACTACCAATGTTAATAAATCGGAACCATTCTTACTAATAATCTATAATCATTTTGGAGGCCTCTTATTATGATGAGTAAAGAAACTGAAAATCATGTTATAAAAATTAAAAACTTATCGTTTCAATATGGGTCTAGGGAGGTCTTACACGAAATTAATTTAACTGTAAGACAAGGAGAATTCCTTGGATTAGTTGGTCCTAACGGATCAGGTAAATCTACACTTATTAAGTGTATTTTAGGTTTATTACAACCGAAAGAAGGAGAGATTTCTCTTTTTGATCAACCAATAAGTCAATTTAAACAATGGGAAAGAATAGGATTCGTTTCCCAGAAGGCTAATAGCTTTAATACAGGATTCCCCGCTACTGTTTATGAAGTTGTATCTATGGGGTTATTTGGAAAAGTAGGGATGTTTCGCTTTTTGAAAAAAAGTGATCGGCAAAAAGTAAAGGAAACCGTCGAATTGGTGGGATTAACCCAATATTTGCACCAAAACATCGGTGAATTATCTGGAGGTCAACAACAAAAGGTTTTTATTGCAAGAGCACTAGTCAGTGATCCAAAACTATTAATATTAGATGAGCCAACAGTTGGTGTGGATATTCATTCTGTTAATAACTTTTATCAAATGTTAAAAAAGTTAAATGAACAAGGAATTACTTTAGTTCTCGTAACCCATGACATTGGTGCAATGACTGATCATGTTAGTGACGTTGCCTGTTTAAACAAACATATTCATTTCCATGGAAATACATCCGATTTTAAACAAGATAAAGAGGGTATGTTATCAGAGTTTTACGGACACAACGTACATTTACTCGTACATAATCACGATCATGGAGGGCACTAAAAATGATCTCAGTTTTTCTCGAATATGAATTTTTAAGAAACGCTTTTTTTGCCGGGATTTTAGTCGGATTTTTAGCACCGATATTAGGTGTTTTTCTAGTAGTAAGAAGATTATCATTAATTGCTGATGCTCTTTCACATATTACACTATCAGGAATTGCCGCTAGTTTGTTATTAGGCAAGTATTTCACATTTTTTGCTGGAGTGAATCCCTTATATATTGGGATTGTTTTTTCAGTGGCAGGCGCATTATTAATTGAAAAGCTACGCTCACTATACCGTTATTATCAAGAGTTATCCATCCCAATTATATTATCTGGAGGAATCGGTTTAGGTGTCGTATTTATATCATTGGCAGACGGTTTTAACACAGATTTATTTAATTATTTGTTTGGGAGTGTTATTGCAGTTACCAAGGCCGATCTTTACACTATTTTATTCATTACGATTGTTGTGACAGTTTGTTTGATTTTCTTTTATAAGGAATTATTCTTTCTATCATTTGATGAAGAACAAGCTGTTGTCTCAGGAATAAACAAAAAGCTTGTTCACCTTGTTTTTATTATTATGGTTGCACTTGTGATTGCTTCATCAATGAGAATTGTTGGTATACTGTTAGTGTCTTCCCTAATGACATTACCTGTAGCTGCAAGCATAAGGATATCCAAAGGATTTAAGCAAATGTTTTTTTACTCAGTCTTATTCGGTGAGATCTCTGTCATTGTTGGTTTAGTTAGTTCGTATCACTTTGATTTAGCACCGGGTGGTACGATTGTTATGACGGCCGTCTTGATCCTATTGTTAACCATTCTCTTTAAAAAGAAATAATCGACTGCAATTTGGAGGAGTAATATGAATGTTACAAAGGCCTTAGAACTTCTAAAAGACAAGGGATATAAATATACAGATAAACGAGAACAAATGTTACAGCTCTTTTCTAATCAAGATCGGTACTTGGCTGCGAAGGACGTATTGGAATCAATGCAAGAGAATTATCCCGGACTAAGTTTCGATACCATATATCGCAATTTATCAACATTTGTTGAGCTAGGCATCTTAGAGATGACTGAGCTGGAAGGGGAGAAAAGATTTAGCTTTCGTTGTTCCACGGACAAACATCATCATCACATTATTTGTACTAAATGTGGAAAAACAGATCATATCCATTTATGTCCAATGGACCAATTATCAGTTGTGTCGAAAGAATTTGAAATTATAGGTCATAAATTTGAAGTATATGGATACTGTCGTACTTGTAGAGAAACTAACGATATTTAGAATCGTTAGTTTTTTCTGTAAAAGATAAGAATGAAATCACGGCTTGAAAATCAGACTGACGTCTAGCTCCAAGACGCTTCTATGAATTGCTTACAGTTGAGTTTTTTCAACGAATAACTGCAGGAGCAAATGCTTCCTGTGCGAAGAGCAAACGAAGTGGCGCAGGAGCAAATGTTTCCTGTGCGACGAGGAAACGAAGTGGCGCAGGAGCAGGTAGCCGATAGGCGGGCGTTACGATTTTGTTCTTCCATACAAAATATGAAATGATTAACATCTATAAAAGGCTATTGTTGTGTAATACTAAAACTGCTCCTGAAAAAGAAAGTGAGGGATGACAAATGAGTGATATAAACAATAATCAAGACAATCGTTCTCTTGACCTAAACAACCGTGAAAGAGACGAAAATCCAAATGGATTAACTTCTACTGATTATCCGTACGGGGATCACCGTGAAGAGACGGCAGCTGAAGTTGCACCAGGTAGTGGGGCATTTGGTCGTCCATTTGTACGTGGTGATGCTGAGATTGATGAAGAAGTCAACGAAGGTAGCGGAGTAGGAGCATTTGCAATTGTCCTCTCCATCATTTCTTTATTTTTCTTACCTGTGATTTTAGGAGCGGCAGGTATAATTGTCGGTTTCATTGCACGTAGGAATGGGGCAAATGCACTCGGAAACTGGGCGATCGGCATTGGTGCTGTTTCGATTATTTTAACGTTGTTTTTCTCACCTTTTTTCTAGAGGGCTAACAAATTTAAAAGCACGTGACAATCGTCACGTGCTTATTAATTATTTTGAAAGTTTTTCTTTTGCAATTGCATCGATTTCTTTTTTTAGTTCTTCGACCATAATTGATTCAGGAACTTTTCTAATGATTTTTCCATGTCTAAATAATAGCCCTTCCCCGCGTGCTCCGGCAATACCTATATCAGCTTCTTTCGCTTCTCCAGGTCCGTTAACCGCACATCCCAGTACTGCAACTTTAATTGGAGCTCGGATCTTCGAGATGTATTCTTCTATTTCGTTAGCAATGCTAATTAAATCAATTTCAATCCTACCACACGTTGGGCACGAAATAAGTGTTGCAGCATTTGCGGCTAATCCAAATGTTTTTAACAATTCTCTTGCGACCTTTACTTCTTCTACAGGATCAGCACTTAAAGAAACTCTAATGGTGTTTCCAATTCCTTTATGCAAGAGAATTCCTAAGCCGGCAGAACTTTTAATTGTTCCTGCAAACAGTGTTCCGGATTCTGTTATCCCTAAATGGAGGGGGTAGTCAAAAGCTCTAGCTGCTTTTTCATACGCTTCTACCGCTAAATTAACGTCAGATGCTTTCATCGATACGACGATATCATAAAAGTCTAAATCTTCAAGGATTTTAATATGATGCAATGCACTTTCTACCATTCCGTCCGCAGTGGGATATCCGTATTTATCTAAAATCCGCTTTTCTAATGACCCGGCATTTACACCGATTCTAATCGGTATCCCCCGTTCTTTCGCCGCTTTTACTACAGCTTCGACCTTTTCTTTTTTACCAATATTACCAGGGTTGATACGAATTTTATCAGCACCGCCCTCGATCGCTTTAAGCGCTAACCGGTAATCGAAGTGAATGTCGACAACTAAAGGTATATTTATTCTTTCTTTGATATCCTTTATTGCTTCAGCTGCTCGCATATCTGGACAAGCGACGCGGACAACTTGACATCCAGCTTCCTCTAAACGGAGGATTTCAGCAACGGTGGCATCTACATCATGTGTTTTTGTTGTTGTCATACTTTGAATAATGACTTCATTATTCCCACCGATAGTTAGTGACCCAACTTTAATGGGTCTTGTTTTTGTTCTATGAATGATATGGCTCATTTAAACAAATCACCCTTTCTTAAAAGATAAGAATTTATAAAATTCTGAAGTTAAACTGACGTCTAGCTTCAAGACGCTTCAATGAATTGCCTACTGTGAAGTTTTGCGACGAGTAACCGCAGGAGCAGCGCCTACTCGCTCGAGGTCACTCGGTCCGTCACTTGAAGCCAAATGTGGACTTCTGCTTTCCGGCCGGCCCTCCAGTGCTTGTCGCTCGTGCCAAGGCGCTTGCGCTTTTTTAATAATCATCTGTATCATTTTATCAGTCACTAAGATTGTTTGGCAAGGATGACGTTTTATTCGTGATACATAGGGAAGAAATATGATGTACCTATATGAATTTGATGAGCACTAACATTTGGATTTAACTCCTCAAAATCTTTAATAATAGTTTGAATACTAACTTCTACTTTTTCGGGGTAGTGCAATTGCTCAACGATTGAAAGCACTGTGTAACCAGCTTCAACAGTAACTTGCTTGTAAGCTTTTTTTACATCTACTGCCACTTCAGATTGAAGTTGACCATCCGTTGAGGCGCTCGTAGTGGGTAAGGTACCGACAGTTAGGTCATAATAGACACTATAAACGGTTAATACAAACAGAAGAAATATACTTAACTTTTTAATCATTTGAATATCCTCCGTTCATCAAGAATGTTATAGCATATGCTTGTCCTATTTTAGTTATGATAGAAATGAGGTCTTTTTTTGAAAAAGTATTATATCATTACAGGTCTGTTACCTTTAATTATGATCTTAGGGAACTCAATGGTTATTCCGATTTTGCCGAATATTGGAAATGATCTTAACATAACTTCTGTTGAAACAGGAATGATCTTATCAAGCTTTTCTTTAACGGCAGCTGTTATTATTCCATTTGTCGGCCTTATCTCTGACTTGGTAGGTGCGAAGCTTGTTGTTTTTTCTTCTTTAATGCTAGTAATGATTGGTTGCTCTCTCACCATTTTTGCAGGGATGTTTTTAACTCAACCATTAACAGTGATTATTGTAGGAAGATTTATCCAAGGGGTTGGCGCAGGAGGGACTGCTCCACTTGCGATGATTATTGTTGGGGACTTATTTGAGGGATCTGTCAGAAGTAGACAGCTGGGCAATATAGAAGTTTTCAATGGAATTGGCAAAATCATTAGTCCAATTATTGGTACAATTGTAGCAACTTTTTTTTGGTATCGAGCATTTACCGTTTATTTATTCATTGCAACGATAACCTTTATTGGAGTAACTATTGTGTTAAAAGGTAAAAGCAAAGGTCGTAAAACATTCTGCGCAATTGAGTATTTTCGTTTACAAAGGAGAATCATTACTAAAAGTCTCCTGTCCAAACTCCCTCTAATGTTACTAGGAGGGGGTGGATTATTTGTTTTGTATGGTCTCTTATTTTTTATGACTTATGCAATCGAATATAAGTATGAAATTGCGGGGATTTTCAAAGGCATCTTTTTGTCTATTCCTTTTGTAATGGTAGCTTTCTTTTCATTTTTTACAGCGAAGAAAATTGGTGATAGTCAACGTTTCAAGATAAAGGGTATAAAAGTTGGATCGCTCTTAATCCTCTTTTCCTTATTACTGTTAGCTGTTAATCATCAAATGCAAACATTAGTGATTAGTATGATGATCGTAGGTGTTGGAATAGGAATAATCCTTCCGAACGTGAATATATTAATGCTTGCAAATGTTGCTCCAAATGAAAGAGGAACGGTCCTTGCTCTCTATAGTATGGTAAGGTTTTTGGGCGTAGCCGTTGGTCCAATTGTTTTTAGTTTGTGGATGAGAGACATTCGCTTAATGTTTCTTAAAGGTCTTTTATTATATTTACTTCTATCAATGAACTTAATCATAACTTCTTTACGCCACTAAGACCGATGGATTTTAGCAAAATAAAATTCACAAAGATAACTGTGTGACACATCTGCTTATAAAAGTTATTCGTTACGGTTATTTTTTTAAAAGGTTAGAAATATAAATCCTAAAGTTGCACTTCTAACGAACAAACGAAGAGGCCCAGGAGTAGACGCCATCGGCTTGGGCGCTTCAGTCTCTCCAGTGTGGTCTAAATTCATGTTAGCTCTCCAGTAGAATTAGCCGATACGTGGTGCCTTTCACCTAGATTAGTTTTTAGAAAAAAGACTAGTCCTAATAAAATAGTACAAAAGTACCTTTTTATTTTCAGCAAAAAGAGGTTTCCTATGAATAGTAGTATTGAAGAAAATTTGAGAGGAAGATTTTATGAAAAAGTTTGCAAGTTTGTTAATCGTACTTTTATTGTTTCCCTTATTTTTGTCGATAGAAGTCCAAGCGGATGCCGTAGTTGGTGAGGTCATTGTTACACTTGGAAAAAATTTAACAGAAGAACAAAAACAACAGATCTTAACTGAAATGGGTGTTGGTCAAGAGGTTGAACCTATTTATGTCAGTATTGAAGAAGAGATTCAGTATTTGGGTAACTATGTAAGCAGGTCAAAAATTGGAACTCGTTCGATATCATCATCTAGAATCACTATATTAGAAAGTGGTGCGGGAATTTCAGTTAAAACGAACAATATTGATTGGGTTTCAGAGGCCATGTATGCTAATGCTTTAATTACAGCAGGTGTAACAGATGCTGATATCTATGTGACAGCCCCGTTTAAGGTCTCTGGTACAGGCGCCTTGACCGGAATCATAAAGGCATATGAAATAACGACTGAAATTGAAATTCCAGAGGAACAAAAGCAAGTAGCAAACGAAGAAATGGTGAGAACGGCTGAACTAGGTGAGAAGTTTGGTCACGAAAAAGCAGCGGAGTTAATGGCAAGCATTAAAGAAGAACTTGCTAAAAATCCAGTCACAACTGATGAAGATTTACGAGCGTTAATTGAAAGAGTTGCAAAAGAATTAGGAATTACCCTTTCTGAAGATGAGTTAAATGGACTGTTCTCTTTATTTAAACGAATGAAGGAACTAGATATCGATTGGGGCCAAGTACAGAATCAAATTAAGAAAGTGAGAGATAACTTAGGAGAACTTTTATCAAGGGAAGACACACAAAATCTTTTAAGTAAAATATTAGATTTTTTTATACAGCTTATTGAAGTGATCAAAGGTTGGTTTACTAGTTAATGGATTCGTAGTACCTATTCCCGCACCAGGAGCAACCAATATGGTAATGATGAAATTCATTCAGTTTGATAAAAACTTAAAACTTTGATGAAAAAAGAGAGGACTGCCAAAGGTCATACATTACCTGTTTGGACAGCCTCTTATTATTTTAAAAGATAAGAAATATAAAAATCGTCAGTTTTCTTTTGATATAATCCAAAATTTATAAAGAGGTTGAAGTTTGACTGATCTCTAGCTTCAAGCTTTCCCGGACTTGACAGCCACTTTTTGCTCAAGTAAGGCCTCGTGCCTATGTAATATAATAATTTTATACAGGTAACTTCTTTGTTTCATACTGTGTAAAGGGATGAATAGTTTTTTTCTTTTTTTCTTTGTATGATTTTTCTTTCTTTAATTTTTTCATTAACTCAACTCCTCGTATATTATATTTAGTCCCCTATTTCAGGACAATTTCCAATTACTATT
>CAZIRM010000116.1:0-7634 GCA_964541705.1 uncultured Bacillaceae bacterium
TATTAAGAATACATGAGTATTCGTGAGAAAATTAAAGTATATTGAGGGAGGTTTATCTTATGGAAAAAAATCAATATTTAGATATGTTTATCGATGAGAGTAAAGAACATTTGCAGGCAATGAATGATAACCTTTTGAATTTGGAGAATAATCCGCAAAACCTTACAATTGTCAATGAGATTTTTCGATCTGCTCATACGCTTAAAGGTATGTCAGCAACGATGGGCTATGAAGATCTTGCTAATTTAACTCATATAATGGAAAACGTTTTAGATGGAATTAGGAACCAGAAGATTTCAGTAAATGGCAGTATATTAGACGTTGTGTTTGAAGCGGTAGACGCGTTAGAAGAAATGGTTCTTGATATTGCAGGCGGTGGGAACGGCAAGAAGGACGTTTCAAAGTTAGTTAATCAGTTAGAACAGATTGATGAATTTGGAACATTGAATGTTAGTGATGTAGTCTCAGAAACTGCCTCGTCTGTCGAAAGTTTAGTAGATACGAAAAAAAATAGAAAAGAATCATACGATGATTTTGAATATACGGTTCTTTCCCAAGCAGTCGAGCAAGGATTCGAAATTTTTCAGGTGAAAGTCTCACTTAGAAAAGACTGCATTTTAAAAGCAGCCCGTGTCTTTATGGTCTTTGAAGTTTTGGAAAAGATTGGTGAAATCATTAAATCAACACCAACTGTCGATGAACTAGAAGAAGAAGCATTTGATTATGAATTCACGGTTACTTTAATTACTAAGCACACTCAGCAAGATGTTCAAAGTCGAATCTTAAAGGTATCTGAGGTTGAACTTGTAGAAGCCACTACGATTAATCTCAAAGAATATCAGGAGAATGTTGAGTCTAATAGCAATAAACCTAACAGAAATAATAGTTCAATCGAAGAAAATGAAATTGTTGAGGTACAAGAAAAAGCTACGGATGAAAAACAGACGAAGAATAATTCGAGCAAGACAATTCGTGTAAATATTGAACGCTTAGATATTCTGATGAATCTCTTTGAAGAGCTAGTGATTGATCGGGGTCGCCTTGAGCAAATTGCTCGCGATGTAAAGAGTACCGAATTAACTGAAACGGTTGAACATATGTCAAGAATTTCAGGAGATCTACAAAACATTATCCTCAATATGCGAATGGTACCAGTAGATCAAGTATTTAATCGTTTTCCACGTATGGTCCGGGGCTTAGCGAAAGACTTAAATAAAAAAGTAAACTTGCAGATTATTGGTGCAGAAACAGAGTTAGACCGAACGGTTATTGATGAGATTGGGGATCCGTTAGTTCATCTATTGCGCAACTCGATTGATCATGGTATCGAAACACCTGATATAAGATTAAAAGCGAGAAAAGCAGAAGAAGGAACAATTACCCTGAAAGCTTATCACAGTGGGAACCATGTCTTCATAGAGGTATCTGATGATGGTGCCGGAATTAACCGTGACAAAGTCTTGAAAAAAGCTATCCAAAATGGCGTCGTCAAACAAGAAAATAACTTAACCGACAAACAAGTTTATGAACTTTTATTTGCATCTGGATTAAGTACGGCTGATAAAATCACAGACGTATCTGGTAGAGGGGTAGGACTAGATGTTGTTAAGAATAAAATCGAGTCACTAGGCGGAAATGTATCGGTTGACTCAGTTCTAGGTGAAGGAACAACATTCTCGATTCAGCTCCCATTAACATTATCGATTATATCGGTCATGCTTGTTGAAGTTCAAGACGAAAAGTATGCAATTCCACTTTCTTCAATTATTGAGACGGCCATTGTAAAAGATGAGGAAATTTTAGCTGCACACAACCAAAAAGTCATTGACTTCAGAGGGAGTGTAGTTCCCCTCATTAATTTGACAGATTTCTTTGATGTCCCTGTTACAAGAGAGCAAGATGGGTATCACTCGATTGTTATTGTTCGCAAAGGTGCAAAAATGGCAGGACTCATTGTCGATTCATTTATTGGACAACAGGAAATTGTTTTAAAATCTTTGGGTGATTACTTAACAAATGTGTTCGCCATTTCTGGGGCAACTATTTTAGGGGATGGTCAAGTAGCACTAATTGTTGATTGTAATTCCTTGATTAAGTAAAATTTTACGTTTTGCAATGCTAATGAAACAAAAACTCCGAAAGAATAATGAGATTTTCAGATCTATCGCTAATGAAAGGGTATCGGTTTGTTTGCACTGTTAAGGCTTTAGGCAGACCGGTTCCTTTGTAAATTGGGAGTATTAAAAAAGTAGTATACAGGAGGTGCTTTTTATGAGTGAAGCAAATGGAGCAAACGAAATAAAGGTAATTGTTTTTCAATTAAAAGATGAGGAGTATGGTGTAGAAGTTGAACAAGTGCGTTCGATTGAAAGACTGCAACACATCACTCGTGTACCTGGGACACCGCAATTTGTCAAAGGTGTCATTAATTTAAGAGGTGTGGTTACACCAATCATTGATCTACGTAATCGCTTTGATCTTGAAGTCACAGAAGAGACAGAAAGTACAAGAATCATTATTGTAGCAGTAGGTAAAATGGAAGTCGGCTTAGTAGTAGATGCAGCAAATGATGTTGTAGATATTCCTACATCAGGGATTGAACCTCCACCACAAGTTGTAGGCGGAGTCGAAGCAGATTACCTCAGAGGGGTAGCTAAGCTAGAAAAACGTCTTTTGATTTTATTGAATTTAGATAAAGTATTAAATCCTAAAGAGTTAGATGAATTAAAAGCGTTTGAGGAAAAAGTGTAGATGAACTTCATAGAGCGGATTCAACCACATCACTTAGATATTTTGAAGGAAGTTGGAAATATTGGTGCCGGCCATGCTGCAACAGCACTTTCAAAGCTTCTTAACAAAGCCATCGATATGAAAGTGCCTTCTGTTAAAGTTGTTTCTTTTACTGAAATAACTGAGCTGGTTGGTGGGTCTGAAAACATTGTTGCTGCGATCTTTTTAAGAATTGAAGGAAATGCACCAGGAAATATGTTTTTTATGCTTCCTATAAACGAGGCAACCACACTAATAAGACATCTTACCTCGGATGAGAAATTTGACTTGTCGACTCCGCCTTATTCTGAGTTAGGATTATCCGCTCTTAATGAGCTAGGAAACATATTAGCGGGTTCTTACTTGTCAGCTTTATCAGATTTTACACGTTTAAATTTGCAGCCATCAGTTCCTTCACTAAGTATTGATATGGCCACAGCTATTTTAAGTTACGGTTTACTCGAACTGTCCCAGGTTGGAGATTATGCGATTGTCATTGATACAGAAATTACTGAAAAACTTGATGAGAACACTCAAAAGACGAGGGGACACTTCTTCTTATTACCCGATCCTGACTCGTATGATAAACTCTTCCATTCACTAGGGGTTTCTATAAATGGATGACGTAGTAAAAGTTGGGATGGCAGATTTAAATATGGCTAAGTCACCACAAAAGATTCGAACTTCGGGTTTAGGTTCTTGTGTCGGCTTAGTAATTTATGAAGAAAAAAGTAAGCTATGTGGTATGGCCCATGTGATGCTACCGGATTCATCGATGGCAAAAAATACGACTTTAAATAAAGCGAAGTATGCAGATACTGCGATTCAAGAGTTAGTGGATAGATTAAAACAAAATGGTGCAAATGTATCAATGTTAAAAGCAAAATTAGCCGGTGAGCACAAATGTTCAAATTCTCAGTAACAAGTGACATGATGAGAATTGGCCCGAGAAATGTTGAGGCGGTTAAGCAAAAATTAAATGAACTTAATATTAAAATTATTGCAGAAGATGTTGGTGGAAGTAGTGGGAGAACTGTGGAGTTCAACCCAGAAACATGTTGTTTTGAAATAAGGACAGTTAACCAAGGAGTTTCTACAATATAATGTTTATAGGATCTTGGTTGATAAATCTTATCATCAGTTTGATAGCATCCTTTTCTGTTTTTATAGGATCATTATCGACAAACTCGTTAAAAACTTCTTCATATCGTGGAGGAGTGACCTTTATTGCTTTCTTTTTCCTCACATACTTTTTTCGATGGCTTTGGATGATAGCTGCCAAAGATACAGGTGAATCTTCTGAAAAAAATAATGTAGATAAAATAGATCATGGTCTAAAAGGAAAAGATACAAACAGTAAACCTGAACTGTCGAAAGAGGAAGTCAAAATCGCGAGTCAATATGTCAAAGATCTTGTAAATGATTAAGGAGGGTTGAAATGTCTCAACATACTGAGAAAGATCATATCCTTTGGGAAAGATGGCTAAAAGATCGAGATGCTACAGCAGGGGACGATCTGATGCGGTTATATCTCCCTCTAGTGGATTATCATGTTCAACGGATATCATTAGGATTGCCAAAAAGTGTTAATAAAGAAGATCTTCGAAGTCATGGTATGTTTGGTTTATATGACGCACTAGAAAAGTTTGACTATCGTAGAGAATTAAAGTTTGACACATATGCATCTTTTCGAATCCGAGGTTCTATTATTGATGGATTAAGACAAGAAGATTGGCTTCCTCGATCACTACGAGATCGAATAAAAAAAGTCGATGCAGCAATAGAAAAACTTGAACAAAAGCTTGGAAGACATGTTCAACCAAAAGAGGTTGCGGATGATCTGTCTATGTCCGAGGAAGATGTACTTCAAGTAATGAACGAGATGCTCGGTTCTCATTTACTCTCAATCGACGAAAAAACGAAAGATACAGATAGAGATGAAACGTTTAAAAACACACTTGTTGATGTCTCCTCACAGACACCAGAACAAGAATTGCTAAAAAAAGCTAACCATGAAGAGTTAATTAAAGTTATTGAAGAATTAAATGAAAAAGAACAATTAGTCATTAGTTTATTTTATTTTGACGAACTAACTCTAACAGAAATTGGGCAGGTACTGGGTCTATCAACTTCTAGAATTTCGCAAATACATTCGAAGGCCCTATTCCGCCTAAAAAATGTCTTAAAAAAGCCATTGCCCTAACAACCAAAACTAGGGGGGCTTTTTTTAAAAGCTACGCGATGACATCAAGGCTAGTAAAAGAGCAATGATGAAATAAGAGTAAGGCGAGATAAGGACTTCTTAGAATACTAAATTCTAACTATTCCATTACTTTTAGATTTTAGTAAGGGGAAATTAATATGATTGAATTAGATAACTATTTTGAGATTCAAGTTGATAAAAACAAAATGAAAGCAACTCTCGTTAAGAAAAAGAAATTTGAAGAGGATATTATCCCGTCTTTTGATGATCTAGTGCTTTTTATTCACCAATTTGGTATTAGATTCGGTTTAAAAGAAGAGGTTATTTTAGATTTACTTCATGATTCAGAAGATATTGGTCCTAAAACGATCGCTGAAGGGAAAACGCCATTTAATGGCGAAGATGCATACTTAAATCCAATTCTACCAGAAGTGAAACAAGTGGATCATAATTCAGGACACACGATCGATCTTAAACAAGTGATAAATATCTTATCGGTCACTAAGGGCCAATTGATTGGTGAAAAGATATTGGCCACCCAAGGGGTACCTGGAACAAATGTATACGGCGAACAAGTGGAGGCTAGGCCAGGTAAAGACTTTTTTTTGCGCCAGGGGAAAAATACGCGAATTGATAAAAATCAAATCTTTTCTCTGATTGACGGGCAGATGAATATTGAAAAAAAAGTCATTCATGTGTTTCCCGTATACGAGGTGAATGGAGACCTTGACCTGAAAGTAGGAAATATTTCATTCGTTGGTGGTGTGAATATTAGAGGAAGTGTTCCTTCCGGTTTTGAGGTGCGAGCAAAAGGTGATATAAAAGTTCACGGTACAGTTGAAAGTGCAACGTTAATCTCTGAAGAAGGATCAATTTTCGTTTCTGCTGGGATCGTTGGTCAAGGCAAAGGTTTGATTCAAGCGAAAGGAGATTTGCACACATCTTTTATCAATCAAGCCAATGTCAAGGTTGAAGGAGATGTTCATGCGATACAATCCATTCTTCATAGCGATGTACAGGCAGAGGGTGGCGTGTATTGCCATAAAGGAAAGGGCAATATCGTCGGTGGCAGTATATCAGCAGTTAAAGGGATTGTCGCAAAAGAAATTGGTAACTCCCATAATACCATGACCTCGTTGTATCTGGGTATTAACCAGCAATTACTTACCCAAGAAAAAAACATACGACAGAAAATCAAACAATTAGAGGATGAGTTAAAGAAGCTTAACCTCTTATTAACAACCATTCAGGACAAAGAAAACCAAGGTCTGCTGACACCGCAAGAAAAGATTATGAAACTTAGAATCAAAAATACAATGCAGACAATGGCAGATGAATTTCTAGAAACGAAAGATAAATATGAAGACATTCAAGAAAAATTTCAATCCCAATCTGATGCGAGTGTTAAGGTTGAACAAAAAATCTTTCCTCAAGTTGATATTCATTTTGGGAAATATAAACGAAAGATTGTAACGCCACACCAGTATGTAAAAATTTATTATGACAGCGGTGAGATTGTGACAACTTCATTGTAATTTTTTAGAGATAGGCAGGTATAGAAGGAGGTAGTTTCGATGAGTTTAAAAGCTATTGAAATGCAAGTAGCACTTCCTAGAACCCAAACAGCCGGAAAGATTCAAGATCAATTACAACAAAGAGGACAGGTATCTCAAGGTCACCTTGCAACTCAACAAGAAAAGGCAGATGAATTGAAGAGAACGAAAATAACAGATGCGGAAAAAACGCAAAATAAGCGATTAAATAATGATGATGTATCAAGTGGAAAGCAGCATTCGTTTACAAGGGATACCCCTAAAAAGAATGATAAGGATAATAAACAGCAAGAGATTTTCGCAAAACACCCGTATAAAGGAAATTATGTTGACTTCTCAGGTTAACCAATGACTTGAATTAAAGGAGGATTTATGGCTTATTTACTGGCTTCAAGTTTTATTCTGCACATTATTACACTGTATGTCCTTACGATCCTCATACAGAGGATAAATGCAAAAGAGAAGAAACCTGAGCAAAATTATGAGCAAATTAAGCGTGAAATTGAAGATTTGATGCTTTCGTATACGACAGAAATAAAAGAGGAAAATACTAAGCTAGTTCGTATGATTTCAAAAATGAGAATACCAAAAAATAATCATCAGGAAGTAGCGAACGTAACTGAAAAAAAACGGATAGTAAACCCGGCAGAAGATGAACCATCTTTGCAAGAAACTGACGATTTTACTCCACCTAAAGTAGTCACGATCGAAGATAAATTCGAACAATCTTCAACTGCTCAAATCTTATCTTTAGCTAATCAAGGTCTATCTCCGAAAGAAATTGCTAAAAAGCTAAACATGGGAGATGGGGAAGTTGAATTGTTATTAAAATTTCATAAATAAGTTATCTTACGAAAAAAAACAATAAAACTACAGTTTATACTTGCTTATAAAAAAACGTTATGGTATATTATAAAACGGTGTTAATCACACACGTTCGATAATCTAAGAAATGGTGCTACACGGTAGTTTTTCTTAAGAAACGATTCGAGCGGAGGAAAAAAACCAAAGGAGGTGTGAAGAATGGGCGTAATTTCCATGAAACAATTATTAGAAGCTGGGGTACACTTCGGTCACCAAACACGTCGTTGGAACCCAAAAATGGATCG
>CAZIRM010000117.1:0-7633 GCA_964541705.1 uncultured Bacillaceae bacterium
TAAGTACGTTTTTCTATTCATCAATCATCGGTAACCCTCGCCTTAACAGACCCTTTGTCTCGATGCCACCTAGACCCTTTTCACCTGTTAACGTGTTTTTTAAAATTTCCCATATGCTGATACTATCCATAAAAGGGGTTAAGCTTACTTTGGCAGCAATATAAACGGGGTCTAAAGCATGAATATTAACTCTACTCGGTGAACTTGCAAAATTTGCACCTGCTTTTATTAATGTCTCGAAATAGGACTGACATGCCCCAGCAAAAATAACTAAATCATCGATGTGCGATTCAAACTTTCGAGCTTGTCGAACAGCTTCAGCAAAATACTTTGTGTTCCGATAGGCCTTAACCTCATTTTCCTCCCCTTTATTTCTCATATAAGCATCATGGCCGGTTATGACCAAAATGTTTGGCCTAACAACTTCCAATAACGGGGGAATCTGCTGAGGCATTTCTTTTTCTTGCATATGAACACCATAGACCGGTACCCCTAGCCTCTCATAAAGATCTATACACTTCTTTAAATAAACGGGGTCACCATCCACGTGAAGTATTTTACCAGGTAGTTCGAAATAGGAGCCTTGCCTAGAAAACCCGCCTGTGACGTCATACTCACCCTTTTGCCGAACGAGACGGTAGTCTTGTCTAAACAAGCGAAAACAACTTTCTTCTTTTTTTCTTATTTCGGCCTTCCTAGACGTATGTTCTCGATTATCAACGAGCAAAAGATCCTCGATTGGCGCATCAGCAATTAAACGCATTTCTTCCCCGATTAACTCGACCTGTCGAGGATCATCTATTTTAGATATCCTAAAAAGAAGATCATGGTTATATGACTTACGGGCAACGATATCCCCTACTTTTAACGATCTCATTATGCACTCCTCCTCATCTATAGCCTATGAAGGAGGTTTATAATCAGTTCCTACAATTCTAGAAGAGCATCGGAGAGTTTTGCAAATTCGGTCATGCTAAGTGTTTCTCCTCGCCTTGAAGGATCAATCCCTATCGCTTCCATTATCTCTTCTATTCTTGACTTTTCGTTTTTTGTAAAAACATTATGAAGTAAATTATTAAGTAATGTTTTTCTCCTCTGCGCAAAACTTGCTCTTACGATCTCAAAGAAGAACTTTTCATTTCTTAATTTAACTGGCGGTTCTTTTCTTATCGTTAATTTTAGAACTGCGGAATCAACATTGGGTTGAGGAATAAAGACTGTTTTCGGAACAACCATCTCCATAGATGCCTCAGCATAGAACTGAGTTGCAATCGATAAAGATCCATACTCTTTCGTTCCAGGTTTCGCAGCTATTCGATCTGCTACCTCTTTTTGAATCATAACAACGATCCCACGGATAGGCAGTTTTTCTTCTAGTAATTTTAATAAAATCGGCGTTGTCACATAATACGGAAGGTTGGCAACCACCATTAAGTCTTGCCCGACTTCAAATTTTTCAGTAATGACTTCGTGTATGTTAGCCTTTAACACATCTGAATGGACAATGGAAACGTGAGGGTACGGAGACAGAGTCTCCTCTAAAATAGGTAATAGTCGCTGATCAATTTCGAACGCAACTACTTTCTGTGACCGTTTAGCAAGTTGTTCAGTAAGGGCACCAATACCCGGTCCTATCTCAATGGCACCTGATGTTTCTGTTAAATCTGCACAACTAACAATATTATGTAATATATTTGTATCAATTAAGAAATTCTGCCCTAAACTTTTTTTAAAGGAAAATCCATATTTTTCAAGGATTTGCCTTGTCCTTACGGGTGTCGCTATATCTTTTAATGTCAAACTTCTTCCTCCTTCAATACTTGGTTTATCGCCGTCACGAACTCTTGTTTAGAAATTTTAAATACTACTAATCGTTTATAAAGCTGCTTTCCGTTGGTATACCCTATTTTTAATAGTTCTCCAAGTCTCTCACGTCTTCGTTTCGCCTTTGGACCAGCAATTAATCCAAGTGCTAATAGATCTTCATAGCTAACTTCTACCTTCCACACTTCTAACTCTTGTTGCGCATCTTTTAAAGCAACTCTGATCGCCTCTGGTGATGCGTTTTCAACACCTAGACTCTGACCTGTTCTTTTTGAAACCGCATCCTTCTTAGGTAAAAACGCATGCTTACAACCCGGAACTTGTTCACTAATAATTTTACGAATCCTCTCGCCTGGATAATCCGGATCTGTAAAAATGATTATCCCTCTTCTTTCCTTTGCCAATTTAATCTGTTCAATGATACTGCCGTTAATCGCAGAGCCATTTGTTTCAATTGTATCGGCATCTACGGCATTCTTTATCGCAACAGTATCGTCTTTCCCCTCTACCACAATAACTTCTTTAAGTTTCATTACTAACCTCCGATAAAGGCAT
Organism: uncultured Bacillaceae bacterium; assembly: GCA_964541705.1. Lineage (GTDB taxonomy): Bacteria > Bacillota > Bacilli > Bacillales > Anaerobacillaceae > Anaerobacillus. Next base: position 2,380 of record CAZIRM010000117.1, read on the forward strand.
CTACAACCTATTATGCTTCAACTAAAACTTAATATTATCTCAAGTCCTATAAAAAGTAAAAGCTACATTTAAAAACACAGGGAATAGCCCCTGTGTTTTTCTATTCTATAATTCTAACTTGAACGTTCCTACGTCCCCAAGATAAAGCATCGTTTCTACTTTGCATAAATATATCAATCTTTCTGCCCGTGATCGCTCCACCAGTATCGGCAGCGGTAAACGTACCCAATCCTTTTATCTCTACTTTTGACCCTAATGGAATGACATTTGGATCAACAGCAACGACACGGGAACTGGGATTAGCATGCAAGTTAATTCCTGTAGCAGTTGTTCCAGAACAACCCGTGCAATTTGCAGTATAGGCAGTAGACTCGAATGTCGTCCAGTCACCTGAACCGCTTCCACGGGATACTTGAATAACCTCTCTAGTCCCTACCGCAACAATACGATCTTGACTCTCTTGTATCGTTTCAGATTTTATTAACTTTCGAGAGACTTCCTTTCCATCTTCTAGAATAACTTCGTAATGCTTAGCAACTCTTCCTTCTTGCCCAGTAGCTACCACTTGTTCTTTTCCTTTATCCAACGAATTATCATTCCGTGTAACAGTTGCATACCCTTGTGACTCTTCGACAACATCGGTGACCTTTTCTACCCTAATAACTTTTACTTGCTCGGATGGCTTAACCTTTTGGTCTTTATCAGGCTCTACCCGATCCAGCTCTCCCAATTCAAGCTCTTGTCTCTCTAAAAAGTCAGCGACAGTCGTCGAAGTCGTCCATACTTCTTTTTCCTCACCATCACTTTTCAACGTAACTTGGAATGCTGACTCATAACGTATACTCATGTTTTCAGTTAGGGCTGTCTCTAGTGAAGGATAAATCTGATCATGTTCACTTACATCCATTTTTAACTCATCCACTAATTCGGCGACTGTTTTTGAAGTCGTCCACACGTATGTTTCTTCATCATTTTTCTCTATAAGTACTTTTATTGCAGGTCTCCAGACAACTCTCATATCCTTTTCAAGAACGGCATCTAATGATGGTTCAATAAAGTCATGCGCATCGACTAATATTTCGTTTTCAATCATTAATTGATCAACTGTTTTAGCATGCGTTTGAATCGATGTCTCTTCACCATCAATAACAATCGTTACCGATGTTTTTGTAAGCTCAAACGTTAAATAGCTCACCACTCCTAGTAGTAAGGCGAGTGTAATGAAGGACATGATTAACTTTTTCCCCGTAAACATATCGGAAAAAAGTTTCTTCATGGTTGGTATCATTTTTTAACTCCTCCCTCAAGGAACGAATTATATACTAATCATGTATATTTGTCAATCGAACCAATTATCCCTCCATTTCAGAACGATGTTATCATTATCCTAAAATTGTTACTAATTTTAAACAAAAACTTATCGACAAGACTAGCATATTCAAAAGCTTTGCCCAGTAGAACTGTTTAATTCTTTGTTTAATTGACTATTTTTTAGGTCTTTCAACATAATTTTATGTCAGAATACGTTGAAAACCTTTTTTGCGTTAGCGGTCGTTACCCGGGCAACTTCCTCATAGCTAACCCCTTTTAAGAACGCAATTTCTTCTGCTACTAATTTGACGAAAGCAGGTTCGTTCCTTTTTCCTCTGTACGGATGTGGAGCTAAATATGGGCAATCTGTTTCAATTAATAATTTCTCTAGAGGGATCTCTCTCGCAATCTCTTTTGGGCGTTTTGAATTTTTAAATGTTACCGGTCCTCCAAGCGATATGTAAAAGTTCATTTTTATACACTCTTTTGCAGTTTCCAAACTACCGCTAAAGCAGTGCATAATCCCGCCGACAGTACTTGCTTCTTCTTCTTTCAATATCTTAACTATATCGTCGTGGGCATCTCGATTGTGAATAATCACTGGTAAGCTTACTTTTTTAGCTAGTTTTAATTGTTTCCTAAATGCCTCTTTCTGAATTTCTTTAGGCGACTTATCCCAATAATAATCTAAGCCGATTTCACCAATGGCTACTACTTTGGGATGGCTAGCTAATTTTTCTATCAACAGCAAGTGTTCCTCTGTCAAATCGATAGCATCAACCGGATGCCATCCAACAGCTGCGTAAATACGACCATACATTTCAGCTAGTTCAATTGCCCCTTTTATTGTTTGTTCGTCAAACCCGACAACGACGAATTTCTCAACGCCTGTTTCAATCGCGCGTTTTATAACAATGTCCACATCTTCTTTAAATTGCTCTGCATTTAAATGCACATGTGTATCAAATAACACTGGTATATCCCCCTCTAAATAATCAATGATAGAAAAGATAGCCCACAAATAAGGGCTATCTTAAAATAAATGCGGATGCGACGTGCTCCTGCGAATACGCTCGCAAAACTCAACTATGAGCAACTCTATAGAAGTGACCTGAAGCTAGACATCAGTCTAATTCAAACTCTTTAAAAATTCTGATTGTAGAACAAATGACCCAAGAGCTCCACTTCATAACTGCCACAAAGGTTTTTATTTTACTTGTGAACCATTTGGTAATGATTGCTCTACCGTAGCGAGTGTCAACTGATCTCCGTTTGAGGCGGCTAGTATCATCCCATGTGACATTTCACCTCGAAGTTTAATTGGTTTAAGGTTTGTTACACAAATAACTTTCCTCCCAATTAATTCTTCGCTTTTGTAGTACTTAGCAATGCCCGAAACAACCTGTCTTTGCTCATAACCTAAGTCGAGTTGGATCTTCAACAATTTGTCTGCTTTTTTAACAGGCTCTGCCTTTATCACTTGTGCTACTCTTAAATCCACCTTCATAAAATCATCTATTGTAATTTCGTTTGCAATTGGCTGTTGATCTTCGACTTCCACTTTTTTTGGCTGCGGAGAGGAACTTTCCATTATTTTTACAATGTGTGCGACTTCTTCCTCGGCGTCTAAACGTGGAAAAATTGGTTCAGCTTTATTAACCTTTTTTCCTTCCGTTAACTGACCAAAAGGTTGTAAACTAGACCAAGTTGTTTCGGCATTTGCAATATTCAACTGACGCCAAATTTTCTTTGGTGCCTCTGTCATGAATGGCTGAATTAAAATCGATACAATACGTAGTGATTCAGCTAAATGGTAGAGGACAGATCCCAAAACTTGATGTTTTGTTTCATCCTTTGCAAGTACCCACGGCTGTGTTTCATCAATGTATTTATTCGTTCTGCTCACAAGTTGCCAAATTGACGAAAGCGCAACGGAAAACTCCATTTTCTCCATTGAATCTTCCACTTTTTTAACCGTCACATCTGTAAGTTTAACCAATCCTTCATCAAACTCTGTAGCACCGTTTACATAAGCAGGAACCACTCCATCAAAATATTTATCAACCATTGCAATAGTACGATTTAATAAATTTCCTAAATCATTCGCTAAATCAAAGTTTACTCTTTCAACAAAACTCTCTGGAGTAAACACACCATCCGACCCAAATGGCACTTCTCTTAATAGGTAATATCTTAGTGCATCAAGGCCGTAACGATCGACGAGCGGAACAGGGTCAACAACGTTACCTTTAGATTTTGACATTTTTCCATCTTTCATTAACAACCACCCATGCCCAAAAACTTTTTTAGGCAACGGTAAGTCTAAGGCCATTAACATAATCGGCCAATAAATCGTATGGAACCGAACAATTTCTTTTCCTACTAAATGTACATCCGCCGGCCAAAACTCTTTGTACTTTTTATCATTGTCAGTACCATAGCCCAATGCAGAAATATAGTTAGAAAGTGCATCAATCCAAACATAAATGACGTGCTTTGGATCTTTTGGAACTTGAATGCCCCACTCAAATGAAGTTCTCGAGACTGCTAAGTCTTCCAACCCAGGCTTAATAAAATTATTAATCATCTCATTCTTCCTAGATTCTGGCTGTATAAACTCCGGGTTGTCTTCGTAATACTTCAACAAACGATCGGCATATTTGCTCATTCTAAAAAAGTACGACTTTTCTCTTACTTTTTCAACAGGTCTACTGCAATCAGGACACTTACCCTCTTTTAGCTGTCTTTCAGTGTAGAAGGATTCACACGGTGTACAGTAAAGGCCTTCATACTCATCTAAATAAATATCCCCTTGTTCGAGAAGTTGATCAAAAATTTGTTGAACCACCTCTTTATGTCGGCTCTCTGTTGTTCTTATAAAGTCATCATAAGAAATATCCAATTTTGACCATAACGCTTTAATCCCAGTGACAATTTCATCAACAAATTGTTGCGGGCTTACGCCTTTTTCTTCAGCTTTCCGTTCTATTTTTTGACCATGCTCGTCAGTACCAGTTAAATACATAACGTCATAACCCTGTAATCGCTTATACCGTGCCATTGCGTCACCAGCCACAGTGGTATAGGCATGACCGATGTGCAACTTATCACTAGGATAATAAATTGGGGTTGTTAGGTAAAATGTTTTATTTTTTTTCATACAAAATTCCTCCTTATGTATAGTCGTTTCACATAGCCTACCATGACGGTAGGAATAAGTTTTTAACAATAAAAAAACTCTCCCCCTAAGAAAGGGACGAGAGTTTGCTCACGTGTTACCACCCAATTTCCCTTGATTCTCTCGAATACAAGGCTCAGTAAGTCATAGCTAAGCTATAACTGTATCTTTATAACGTAAGATGAAACGTTGCTCCCTTGTTTTTATAACTCGAAAGCAAATCTTCCTGGACCATTTTCAAAAGTTCAACCTATACCAGTTCACAGCTACCCCGGCTCTCTGAAAAAATAACAATAGGATTCCTCTTTACTTATCCACTCATCAGATATCAATATGTTAATACCTCTACGCAAAAAATATACCTAATTATTAATATAATTGTCAAGTTAACCTCTTATATATATTGCTAAAACAGCAACATTCTATACCTATTATATCGTTCATAAAAAGGTGGCTGTCGAAATATAAAGAGAGCCCACGCGAAAAATGTCGAATAAACGTTAGTATCAAATTTAAAAATGGAAAAACTCATACCAATTTAGTAGTTAAAAGCTGGAATAATACACGATTTTTACTACTTATTTACTAGTTTTTATCTGTAAAACTATATTTCTATTAAATATTTGAGCAAAAATAATTGACTTCTTTTGGAAAGACTGGTATTCTAGGTTTTGAAAGAAAATGTCGAAAAATGATGAAGCAGATAGATAAATAGTCCTGCGGTAATATGTCAAGACTTTAAAACAAAAGAATTGGAAATTTATT
>CAZIRM010000118.1:0-7631 GCA_964541705.1 uncultured Bacillaceae bacterium
AACGTAGTATCACCAACTAACCACTTGAATTATTTAGGTGCGAAAGTTGAGTTATAGTCAGAATTTATTAAGGGTAGATACCGTACCTCCTACTAACACAAATTTAGAAAAACCACCGTTTTAAAAACATCATTTGAGAGTCTATTCATATAATATTGTAAGACAAACAGTTTAAAGGAGGATTAAATTAGAAATGAAACAACAACGCCTTTTGCTCTCATTACTATTAAGTATAGTTATTACATTCTATGGGGTTTCTTATTTAAGTTTTCAAGGGGAATTTAGTCAAGTAGCATTTTCAGTTGCATGGTCTTTTTTTGCATTCTTAGCGGTCAGTGGTAATCTGGTAGGCTTACTGTATGGCAAAAAAACGAAGAAGCGAGGAAATCGTAATTTAGCGAATATTCAACGACAAAAAATGAGAGAATTTGTTTAGAGACACTTGTAGTCAAGCTCTTCCGACTTTATACTTGTATTAGAACAGAAACGAGATATAAATTAATACAGTTAGAAAGTAGGTGGGAGCTTGATTACAAAGCATGAGAAAATTCTAGAGTATATTGATTCACTTGATATTGGAAATAAAATTTCTGTAAGACAAATAGCAAAAGCTTTAACAGTAAGTGAAGGAACGGCATACCGAGCGATTAAAGAAGCTGAGAACCAAGGACTTGTTAGTACAATTGAACGTGTTGGAACAATAAGAATCGAAAAAAAACGAAAAGATAACATTGAAAAGCTAACATTTGCAGAGATCGTAAATATTGTTGATGGACTAGTTCTTGGAGGGAGAAATGGTCTCCACAAGACATTAAGTAGATTTGTAATAGGAGCTATGAAAGCAGAGGCAATGATGCGTTATGTTCAAGCCGGAAACTTGCTTATAGTAGGTAATAGAGATGAAGTTCACAAACTCGCACTTGAGTCTGGAGCTGCGGTTTTAATAACTGGAGGATTTGATACATCTGAGGAAGTGAAAAAAACTGCGGACGCATTAGATTTACCAATTATAAGTACCTCATATGATACATTCACTGTTGCGACAATGATCAATAGAGCCATTTATGACCAGCTAATAAAAAAAGAAATTATATTAGTTAATGACATTCTTATCAGGTTAGAAGATACCTATTACTTGAACACAAATGACTTAGTTGAGAAGTGGTTACTTCTAAATAATCAAACAGGTCATAGTCGATATCCAGTTGTAGATGATAGCCTAAAAATCCAAGGGATGGTCACGTCAAAGGACGTAATGGGTGTTGATAAATCAATTGAAATTGAAAAGGTTATGACCAAAAATCCAATGACTGTAAACATCCAAACTTCAGTCGCATCTGCTGCACATATGATGGTATGGGAAGGAATCGAACAGTTACCTGTAGTTGATCATTATAAAAAATTAGTCGGTGTCATTAGTAGGCAGGATGTATTAAAGGCGCTACAAATGAATCAACGACAACCGCATGTCGGAGAGACGATTGAAGATCTGGTGACTAGTCGGTTCCAAGACATGTCTTCAAATGGGACAACCTGTTACTATTGTGAAGTCACACCCCAAATGACGAATCAGTTAGGGACAATCTCTTATGGAGTTATGACTACAATCGTAACAGAAGCTGGTAGCAGGGCGTTAAGAAACCAGAAAAAAGGGGACTTAGTAGTTGAGAATATTACTCTGTATTTCATCAAGCCTGTCCAAATAGAGAGTATGATTGAAATTTATCCGAAAGTATTAGAAACAGGAAGAAAGTTTGGGAAAGTAGACGTCGAGATTTATCATGAAGGGACGATCGTCGGCAAAGCGTTATTAATGGCGCAATTAATTGATCGATAGTGGAGGACGACAATGATTGAACAGATTATTAAGTATGTGGAAGAAAATGAGACAATTATTATTCACCGTCACGAGAGACCCGACCCAGATGCGCTTGGTTCTCAAGCCGGTTTAGCAGAACTTCTATCCACACATTATCCAAAGAAAAATATCTATACCGTTGGTGAAGAGGAAGAATCACTGACGTTTATAAGGAAAATGGACGAAATTAAAGATGAAAAATTTGAAAAAGCATTAATTATTGTTTGTGACACTGCAAATACAGAACGAATTAGTGATAACAGGTATGAAAAAGGGAATACGATTATAAAAATCGACCATCACCCAAATGAAGATCCCTATGGTGATGTAAACTGGGTAGATACGAGTGCCAGTTCTACTTGTGAAATGATCTATGACCTCTATAAAGTGTTCCATAAAAATGTTGGTATGAAGATGACGGATTTTGCAGCTCGATGCCTCTTTACAGGTATTGTTGGTGATACTGGTCGGTTTCGTTATCCCAACACGACAACAAAAACCTTTCAAATTGTTAGTGAACTTGTTGGATACCAGTTTTCTCCAGTAGAAATCTATGAAAGGATGGAACAGAAAAGTTTACAAGATGCTAGGCTTGAGGGGTACATCTTAGCAAACTTTGAGTTAATGGAGTCTGGTGCAGGGTTCATGAACTTGCCAACAACCCTTCTGCAGCAATACAATGTGACTACAAGTGAAGCATCAAAATTGGTGAATACATTTGCAAATGTAAATGGAATGAAAGCATGGGTATTTTTTGTAGAAGAGCCTGATGGGTTAATTAGAGTTAGACTCCGTTCAAAAGGTCCAATCATTAATAAGTTAGCTCAAAAGTATAATGGAGGGGGTCATCCGTTAGCTTCAGGAGCTTCTGCAAAATCGTGGGAAGAAACGAAAAACATACTCGTTGAACTAGAAGAATTGTGTAAGCAGTTCAAATAAAGTTCTATGAATGAAGAGGACACCAGAAAAGTTTCTGTGTCCTCTTTTAAAGAGTCATCACACATTAATTCTCCTGACTGAGAATTAATGTGTGACTCATTTTTGTTCATTATGAAATTCATCCGACTGGATAACTAAACAAGAATAATATTGACATAAATCTCTAAAGTTGTATATAAGTGAAGTTCATTAATCGTTATTTGGTATTTTTTTTCATTAATGACGAATGTTTTATTTTCAATCGTTTGTTTTAATAAGTCTTTACTATTCGAGACGGTTTCAATATTTTTGTTCTTTACTGATTTTAATTCATTTTCAATGGCACTACGGAGTTCGTGCAAGGTTAACTCATTCAATTTCACGGCATGATCATTTTGGAAGTAGACCTTCACTTCTTGCACAGTTAATTTCTTTTTGTTTTCTTCATTTCGTTCATTTTGGTCACTCTGTAAAATATTGATTGTTGTTTCATGCTTTTGAATAATTGCTTGCTGCTTCTTTATTTCTACTACAAGCTTTTCGTGAACAGCTCCAAATTGATAAAGGAAAAATAACCACCCGATAAACATACCCAAAATTACGCCTGCAAAAAAACGTTGCCACCCTGGTCGTCTGTAATATGGAGGAAAATGTACCATTATGCCTCCTGTGTAATCCAAGTAAGAATGACAACTGCAGAATGGGCCCCACATGAGGCTGAAAAGATCATAAACAGCGTTTTTGCTATATCAACATGCGTACCGTCAAAGATACCTCTTTCCAAACTAGAAATTGCATCAAACGTACCACCGATCGCGGCCACTAACGCCCAAATCTTTAACCCTGACGCTAAATCACTAATATGACTAAGTGGTGGTTTGCCAATGAGAAATGCTCCGATGCCACCAATGATCGCCCCTCCTACTACAACGCCGAAAGCTACAAAAAAATTCATAATTAAAGTGGCTAAAAATTCACGATCCATATCACTCTCTCCTTTAAATTTCAGTTAAAGCGTTATTTAATATGTATGGGACAAAGCATTTAGTTAGAATCGAAAATTAAATTCTAATCCGTTATTGTTTAGAGAATTATAAAGTTACAAAGCTTGTGGACAAGTCGATGGGTAGTATAATGTCTAGCTTCAGAAGCACGAATCCGAAAAGACTATCGACTTGCGCTTTTCTTATTTTCTAACTGCCGTTGAATCATGTACAATAGAAGAAGGATCATATGTTCTAAAAAAGAGATCGGTTGATATTAGGAGGCTTTTTATGGAGTTTGTACATTTACATGTCAACACAGAATTTAGTTTGTTAAAAAGTGCGTGTAAAATTGAAAAGCTTGTAAGGAAAGCAAAAAAGTTAAACTACTCAGCTTTAGCAATAACGGACCGCAATGTAATGTACGGAGTTGTTCCATTTTATAAAGCTTGTTTGCGAGAAGGAATTAAACCAATCATTGGATTAGAGTTATCAGTTTTAACACCTTCAACTCGAACGGTTATTTTACTTGCTAAAAATAATAAAGGCTATCAAAATTTAATGAAACTCTCAAGTATTAGCCAAATTGTGGGTGCTCATAACGAATTAGGCATTGAGAAAAAACACCTTTTCAAGTATGCAGCGGGATTAATCGCTATCTTTTGCGCAAAAAATGGGGAAGTGCAACAATGTATTTTACAAGGTAACGTAGCCGATGCGATTACTCGTTTAAACGAGTACCGTCAACATTTTGGCGAAGATCAAGTATTCGTTGGAGTTGATCATCAACAAGATGAGTTAATGAACTTTTGTCATACTCAAGGTGCTAATATTCTAGCGGTAAGCTCTGTTAGATACATAGATAAAGAAGATACGATCGCACTTAAATGTTTAACTGCGATTGACCAGGGAACAACAATCAAGCAAGTGCATGAAGATAAACAAGTAAACCCCCAACACCTTAAATCGAAAGAAGAAGTGATTCGCCAATTTAGCAATGTTCCAAAAGCTATAGATAATACAAAGAAAATCGCAGACCAGTGTCAAGTTACATTACACTTAGGAGTTAAAAAGTTACCGAAATACTCTCTCCCTGAGGGAGTAACAGCGCGAGAGTATTTATATATGCTTTGTTATCAAGGATTAACGAAAAAATATGAAATTGTAACAAGTGAGATAGAAGAAAGGTTAATATTTGAGTTAGAAGTCATTAATAAAATGAAGTTTAATGATTACTTTTTAATTGTTTGGGATTTTATGAGGTACGCGCATGAAAAGAATATTATTACTGGACCGGGAAGAGGGTCGGCTGCGGGTTCGCTCGTTGCTTTTGTTCTGAATATTACCGATGTTGACCCAATTAAATATGGATTACTTTTCGAGAGATTCTTGAATCCTGAACGTGTTTCAATGCCAGATATCGATATTGATTTTCCAGATACGAAACGCGAAGAGGTTATTCGCTATGTGTATGAAAAGTACGGTAAGAATCATGTTGCACAGATTATTACATTTGGAACGTTAGCTGCAAAAGCAGCTTTGCGAGATGTCGGAAAGGTAATTGAAATACCTACTAGTCAAATCGATTATGTCAGTAAAAAAATACCAGCAAAACCAGGGGTCACCATTGAAGAAGCGGTGAAACAGTCTGAACAAATCCAAAAATTGATAAAGGGATCTCCTGAAATTAGGCGTTGGTTTGAACTTGCACAGACTGTTGAAGGGTTACCACGACACGCATCAACCCATGCAGCGGGGATTATTATAAGTGAAGATTCTCTAACCAATACTGTTCCACTTCAAAAGGGTCATCAAGAGGTGTATTTAACACAATATCCGATGAATATTTTAGAAGAAATTGGTCTCCTTAAAATTGATTTTCTTGGTTTACGTAATTTATCGTTTATGGAAGAAATCACAGAGCATATTTATGCGATTGAAGGACACCATTTCTCAGTAAAAGATCTCCCGTTTAATGATATAAAAACATTTGAACTTTTAGGAAATGGGGATACAACTGGTGTTTTCCAATTAGAATCGCTAGGAATGAGAAAAGTGTTGACTCAATTAAAGCCAACTGAGTTTGAAGACATAGTTGCTGTAAATGCCCTATATCGGCCGGGCCCAATGGATTATATTCCAATTTACATTGACGGAAAACACAAAAAAAGAGAGATATCCTATATTCATCAAGATTTAAAGCCTATTTTAGAAAAAACGTATGGAGTCATTATTTATCAAGAACAAATCATGCAAATCGCCTCAAAGTTAGCCGGTTTCTCTTTAGGAGAAGCCGATATACTAAGGAGGGCAGTGAGTAAGAAGAAGCTTGAGGATTTGGAAAATCAGCGAAAAAAGTTCGTTCAAGGTTGCTTAAGGAGAAATTATGATCAAGACATCGCAGAACAAGTTTACGATCTCATCGTTCGATTTGCAAACTATGGATTTAACCGAAGTCACGCTGTTGCTTATAGTGTTATCTCTTATCAGCTTGCTTATTTAAAAGCAAATTATCCCACAGCTTTCTTTGCTGCATTGCTGACTAGCGCTGTTGGTCAACACCAAAAAACAAATCAATCCATTGTCGATGCTAAGAGGAAAGGAATTAAAGTTCTCCCACCTTGTATTAATAAGAGTGAGAATCACTATACTGTAGAGAATCCGAATGAAATACGTCTCTCTCTATCGGCAATAAAAAATGTTGGGCTCAGAGCGGTCGATGAAATTGTTCATGAGAGAGAGAAAGACGGAAACTATAAAGACTTTCTCGATTTTTGCGTGAGAATAGATAGTAGAATTGTTAACCGTAGAGCGGTTGAGTCATTAATACTAGCTGGTTGTTTTGAAGGGTTTAATGAGCATCGATCCGCTCTCTTAGCGTCACTAGATGAGATCGTTGATTACGCAGAGAAAGTTAAAGCTAGTCAAGAAAGTGATCAAACTTACCTATTTATTAATGAGATAAAAAAGCCAAGTCTCATAGAAGTACCACCATTTAGAGAAGATGAGATATTAAAAATTGAAAAAGAGATTTTTGGTTTTTACTTTTCTGGTCATCCGATAGAAGCTATTACAACGAAACTTGTAAAGTATAAACGAACATTTATCTCAAACGTAAGATCGTCATCAAAGGTAAGAGTAGCTGGTTACGTTGAGAGCGTTCGAATCATAAAAACAAAAATAGGGCAACAAATGGCTTTTGTTAAGTTAACGGATGAAACAGGAGAAATAGACCTGACTGTTTTTCCTAATCAATATCAAACCACCCGAGAATTTTTAACAGAGGGAAATTTACTTCTCGTAGAAGGAAAAGTTGAGGATAAACAAGAGCAAAAACAAATGGTAGTCGACAAGGTCAAGGCTATTAACGACCTTCCTTATGAAGATCCATTGAAATCAAAACAACTGTTATATCTAAAGGTTACTGAAGAAGTTACGACTTTAAAAGCATTAAAGAATGTTTTTAGTAAGTACCCGGGAGAGGTAAAAATTGTGCTTTACTATGAACATTCTAAAAAAACATTACAGTTATCAGAACAGTACGCTATTAATGCCAGTGAGGAATGTATGGTAAAAATAAAGGCGATAATTGGAGAAGAAAACATTGTCTTAAAAACATATTAAAGGTGTACATGCTTAAAACATCTGTTATAATAAATAGCGAATCTAGTGGTCAGACCACTTATTCGCTATTTTTTTTAAAACTTTCTAAAGTTGTATAAATGTCTAGCTTCATGACGCTTCTCTGGATTGCTTACAGTGTTTTACGACGAACTTTTTTGATTTATAGTAGGCCCCCGTATAAATATGATTTTTATTTAGAGCCACAGGACAAATTTCTGTAACCCTTGATATTACTGATTCCATTCAAT
>CAZIRM010000119.1:0-7621 GCA_964541705.1 uncultured Bacillaceae bacterium
CTGTAAAAATCGCTATCAACCAAGCAGAAATTAATTTTGTCCGGACGCTCTAAGCAAAAAGAAGCGATTCCTTCGCTTCTTTTTCGTTATCTAAAGTCTTACTGTGAAGTTTTACGACGAGTAATTGTAAGATCAATTTTTTCGTGCGAGGAGCAAGCCTGTTCAGACACTTTATACCCTTCCATTTCAGTTTGATGAAATTGTTAGAAATGGGTAAAGTAATTGTAGTTCGTAAAGAAATATGGTAAGGTTGATCATACGTTATTTTAGGAGGGATTTATTGTGAGTGTACATATTGGAGCTAATAAAGGAGAAATTGCAGAGACTATATTATTACCAGGAGACCCACTTCGTGCTAAGTTTATTGCTGAGATATTTCTGGAACAGCCAACTTGTTATAACGAAGTACGAGGAATGCTTGGCTATACAGGGACCTACAAAGGAAAACGAGTGTCAGTTCAAGGGACTGGGATGGGCATACCCTCGATCTCAATTTATGCTCAAGAGTTAATTCAAAGTTATGATGTGAAAAAATTAATTAGAGTAGGCACTTGCGGTGCAATACAAGAAGACGTTAAAGTGAGAGATCTAATTATAGCAATGAGCGCCTCAACAGATTCAGCTGTAAACAAGATTAGATTCAAAGGAATTGACTTCGCCCCTACCGCGAACTTTGATTTACTTAAAAAGGCATATGATCTAGCTGTTGAGCGTAACAAACAAGTAAACGTAGGAAGTGTATTTACGAGTGACACATTCTATAATGAAGATAAAGAGGCAGTAAAAAACTGGGCTAATCATGGTATTTTGGCTTTGGAAATGGAAACAGCTGCTTTATACACATTAGCGGCGAAATTTAGTGTTAAGGCGCTATCAATTTTAACTGTCAGTGATCACGTGATAACAGGCGAAGAAACTTCATCAGAGGAACGTCAAAAGACGTTTGGTGAAATGGTAGAAATCGCGCTTGATACTGCAATTGCTTTTTAAGAGAAATAGCGAAGGAGCATTTAGCCCCTTCGCTATTTTAAAAGAAGACTTTTAATGCTACAGTTCCAATACTAGCAAGCGTTCCGTATATCCAAACTTTTAATTTTGCAAGTTTTTTCTCCACGACTTGTTCATTAACCAATTTCTCTTTTTTTATTGTATCTTGAATCATCACAACAATTCTATCTTCTTTAGGAACTGAACTTAGCGAGTCTAGGATCATATTCTTCGTTTTTTCATATGTTGGAACATCTTCTAACGTTTTTAACTTTTCCTCTAACACAGTGACCTTTGTTTTTAATTCATTTATTTCATTTTCAAGCTCTTTAATAGTTGCAGACATATACTTCCCTCCCTTCAAAGAACGTCTTATAACCAGTCTATTCTTCGATGGGATAGTTGTAAGGGACAAATGTCGCGATTACGAGAATACCTCGTACGCCTATAAAATGCTACTTAGGATTAAAGCCAAAATCGTCAATAAATTAAAACTAATATGAAGAATGTTTGTCATTCGTATCCCGCTACTGTTCGGTTTTGACACTTGTTTATACGCCAAAAATGCAATCGGTATCGTCAAAAAAACAAGCAAAGTAAACAGGGGTAAGTGACTCTTTAAAATTAATATTCCTGTCATCACATAGGCAGTCAATAGTAGGTTAATATAAATCAACTTGCCAAAATCAAAACCAAGTTTCACTGTAAGAGTGACAATACCGAGTTCTTTATCTCTATGATAGTCCCTTAATTCATTTGACATCATTAGCAAAGGAATCATTAATCCTGCTGGTAAAGCAGTAATAATAGGCGTGAACGAAAGATTTTCAGTAAATACAACATACGATCCCAGCACCATTAAAGGTCCCATTAAAATCAATGAAAAAAAAGCACCTAATCCTTTTCTTTTATACACAAATGGTTCGCCTGTATAGGCGTATGCTCCTAGCATTCCTATTATTCCTATCATAAAAACTTTAGGAGTTGCAATATACATAAGAATAAGGCCAATGAGTCCAGTAGCAGCTAGGCAAAGCATACTAAAAGTAAATACAAATAGATCAAAGGCTGTTCGTTTATATCTTAAAAAACTGTATGTTTTTTCACCAGTTCGATGGTACTTAAAAGATCCTTCATAAAAGTCATTCATTAGATTTGCACTACTTTGCACGAGCATACCGCCAATAGTAATTAAAACAATCTTTAAGATATCGAAAGCTACATGATCTTTAAATACCGCTCCTTCTCGGTAAGCTAGTAAAATACCAATTGTCGTTGAAGCTACAGCAAGCGATAAAGATAGTGGCCTAAGAGCAATCCATATATCTTTGATTAATTTTGTTATCTCTTTTTTAGTAAATGTCATCGCGTCTCTCTTCTCCCTATGTCGTCTATAAAACAAAAACTATGTGAAGAATATATCAAACTATTAATTTGAAAACAATACCGTCTACAGTCAATGATATGATCAATTAGCTGTGTTATTTTTAAGTGTTTAGGGTAAACATAAAATGTTACATTAATTTGGAGGGCGATATAATGAATATTGGTGTATTAACAAGTGGTGGAGATTCACCAGCAATGAACGCAGCAGTAAGAGCAGTAGTGAAAAAAGCCATTTATGAAAATATCGATGTTTTTGGTATTTATCGAGGGTATGAAGGTCTCATGAATGGTGAGATAGAGAAGTTTGATTTAAGAAAGGTAGGGGACAATATTCACCGGGGGGGAACGATACTCCGTACAGCAAGAAGCGAGAAGTTCAAAACAGAAGAAGGGCAAGAACTTGCGATTGAACAAATGAAAAAACATGGGATGGATGCTTTGGTCGTCATCGGTGGAGACGGTTCGTATAAAGGGGCGGAAGTATTAAGACAAAGAGGCATTGCAACGATTGGTCTACCTGGTACGATTGACAATGATATTCCAGGAACGGATTTCACCATCGGTTTTGATACGGCGCTTAATACGGCAGTAAATATGATTGATCGAATTCGCGATACCGCTTCTTCTCATGACCGTACCTTTATTGTTGAGGTAATGGGTAGGGATGCTGGGGACATAGCCCTTCTATCAGGTATTGCTAATGGGGCAGAGAGTATTATCATTCCCGAAGTGAATTATTCGATTGATGATATAGCTGAAAGAGTTAATTATGGCATTAAACGAGGAAAAAAACACAGTATTATCATTGTGGCAGAAGGTGGAGCAGACTCTAAGGAGATAGCCAAACAGATAAAAGAAAAAACAGTAGCTGAAGACATTAAAGTAACCATACTAGGACACACACAAAGAGGGGGAGCCCCTACTGCGTTTGATCGAATCCTTGCTACACGTTTAGGAACAGAGGCGGTTACTCGGCTTCTGAATGGTGAATCAGGTATTGCGTTAGGACTGGAGAACAATCAGATCTCTTCTTATCCGTTAAGTGAATTGACAAATATGGAACGGACGTTAGATAAATCGTTGTATACATTGGCTTATGAATTGTCTATATAAGTAGAAATGAGGTTGTTTCGGATACGGATACTTTTGCAGCTGAAACACCTTTTTTTACATGTATCATTTATAAAGCATTGTGTACAAGTACACGTTTTTGTGTACGAATTGTAATATTGTCATCCTGTTTCATATCCTTCTAAACGCATTGTAATCGTTTACATCATGACTTATAGTAACATTGTAAAACAAATAAGGAGGGTTACAGAATGAAAGATTTCTTACAAAAACTTGGTAAATCATTAATGATGCCGATCTCGATTATCGCGGCGGCAGGTATTTTCTTAGGGTTAAGTGCTGTGTTACAAAACCCGGCGATCGTTGGAGAAACATTTGTTTCATTTGAACTCGTACAAAATATTATTGGCTTTATTCGAAGGTTAGCTGGATCTTTATTTGGAAATCTACCAATACTCTTTGCAGTATCGATCGCGATTGGAATGGCAAAAAAAGAAAAACCAACAGCTGCTTTTGCGGCAATAATCGGATTTATCGTCTTTCATATTACATTAAATTATGTTTTAGCCTTAAATGGTTTGACAGCAGAAACAACTTCAGTAGACTACTTAATTGGTACAGGTCTTTCACAATTAGAAGCTGTTCAAATTACTACACAATATGAAATGGTGTTAGGGATTTTCACATTACGTATGAACGTATTCGGTGGGATACTAGCAGGTTTATTAGTAGCTATCTTGCACAATCGTTTTTATAACATTGAGTTACCAACAGCAATTAGTTTCTTTGGTGGTAAGCGATTCATACCAATCATTACAACAGTAGCAGTACCATTCTTAGGATTAGTCATGTATTTTATCTGGCCATTCTTAGGAAAAGGAATTGAAGGATTGGGAAATGTTATCGCTACGGCAGGTCTTTTAGGAACTTTCCTTTTTGGATTTATCGAACGTTTACTTATTCCAACAGGTTTACACCATATCCTAAATCAGCTCGTAAGATTTACACCAATTGGTGGAGTAGAGATGATCAATGGAGAGCAAGTGGTTGGTGCATTAAATATCTTTAACACATCACTTGCACAAGAAACACCTGATTTCGGAATTATGGCGAATGCAACTCGTTTCTTAGCACAAGGAAAAGTACCATTTATGGTATTCGGTCTTCCAGCAGCATGTTTTGCGATGTACAAAACAGCTAGAAGTGGCGAACAGACAAAAGTAAAAGGTTTACTTTATGCAGCAGCATTAGCAAGTTTCACAACAGGTATTACTGAACCAATCGAATTTGCGTTTATCTTTGTATCACCAATTTTATTTTTCTTCCACGCGATTATGGCTGGTCTATCATTTATGTTAATGGACTTATTCAATGTTGTAATCGGTAACGTACAAGGTGGAGTAATTGACTTAGGTGTATTCGGAGTTCTTCAAGGTACAGAAACAAATTGGTATTTCGCAGTATTAGTAGGTATCGGTTACGCATTTGCTTACTACTTTGTATTTAAGACAGTCATTTTAAAGAAAAATGTTCAAACACCTGGTCGTGAGAAATTAGATGAAGGAAATGATGTTGTTATTAAAGATAGTGGAAACATCGGTGAAACAATCGTTTCTGCATTAGGTGGAAAAGAAAACATTGAAGAAATTGAGAACTGCTTCACACGGTTACGTCTTGTATTAAAAGATGTAAACAAAGCGAACGAAACTGCATTGAAAGCGACAGGTGCAGCAGGTGTTGTTAGAATTGACGCTACACATCTGCAAGTCATTTACGGACCACAAGTTGAAGGCATAGCATTAAAAGTAAAAGGAGCTGCAGGACATGAAGAAAAATAATATCGTATTAGTAGGTGGCGGGTCAACATGGACGCCTGGAATTTTAAAAGCAATGACAACACACTTAGACCAGTTTGCATTAAATCGAGTTGTTCTTTACGATGTTGATGGAGAACGTCAAAATGTCATTGGTGAATTTGCAAAGATTCTGTTTAAAGAAGAAGCGCCAGAAGTGGAAGTTACCTATACAACGGATAAAGAAGTTGCCTATAAAGATGTTGATTTCGTCTTTTGTCAAATGCGCACAGGTGGCTATGACATGCGTGAAAAAGATGAAAAGGTGCCGTTAAGTATGGGAATCATCGGACAAGAAACGTGTGGACCAGGTGGGTTTGCATACGGACTTCGCTCGATTCGTGATATGGTAGAAATGGTGGAAGATGTTCGTCGTTTAAGTCCGGATGCTTGGATTTTAAACTACACAAATCCGGCTGCGATTGTGGCATTAGCTTTGGATAAAATTTTCCCGAACGACAAACGTATCTTGAACATCTGTGATCAACCAGTAAACTTATTACGTTCTTATGCGAAATTAATTAACTATGATGCGTACAAGTTTGAACCAACATATTTTGGTTTGAATCACTTCGGTTGGTTTACACACATTTATGATGAGCATGGTAATGATGTTGCACCAAAAATTAAAGATATTATCCTAAATGGTGGGTTCCGACCAGTCGATGCTGAACAACGTGATCAGTCATGGTTAGACACGTATGCAATGGTAGAAGACATGTTGCGTGACTTCCCGGATTATTTACCAAATACGTATTTACAATACTACCTTTACCCTGAATATAAGGTTTCAAAGTTAGATCCTAACTTCACGAGAGCAGATGAAGTACGTGCTGGAAGAGAAAAGAATGTGTTTGCAGAATGTAGACGTATTGTAGAAAATGGATCAGCTGCTGATTCAACAGTTGTTCATAATGATGCTCATGGAGATATGATGGTAGAAGTTGCGGCGTCAATTGCGAATAACTTGCGTAATACGTATATTGTGATTGTTCGTAACAATGGTATTGTATCAAACTTACCAGACGATCTCATGATTGAAGTTTCAGCTTCACTAGGTGCTAATGGACCTGCACCATATGCAGTTGGAGAAATTGATACATTCTATAAAGGTTTAATTGAAGGCCAACATGCGTTTGAAAAACTAACAGTTGAAGCGTATGTTGAAGGTTCATACACAAAAGCACTACAAGCATTAACATTGAACCGAACAGTAGTAGATGCGAAGAAAGCAAGAAAAGTATTAGACGCATTAATTGAAGCGAATAAAGGCTACTGGCCAGAATTGAACTAAGGATAGATTGGGCAAAAGCATACCGCTTTTGCCTTTTCCTTTCATATATGCAAAATTTGAAGAAAAGGAGGTTGGTCATGCACGTCTTTGTAGCAATTGAATCATTCAAGGGATCCATGACGAGCAAAGAAGCAAATGAGGCAGTGAGACAAGCACTGCCCAATGTGCTTGTAGAGACATTTCCATTTTGCGGACGGCGGATAGGGAACCGTTGAAGCATTTGTTGATTTATTAAAGGGCGAGTTGATTATTTCACCGATTACCGGACCAAACGGCGAAGTGAGCGGTGGAACGTTTGGCTGGATTGAGAAAGAGAAGTTAGCAATCATTGAAGTCGCAGAAGGTGCAGGTATTACGAAAGTGTCGGCAGACTCTCTCGATCCACGTAAACATACAAGCTTCGGCGTTGGAGAGCAAATGATAGCTGCTTTAGACTTAGGTGAAAAAGAGATCATTCTGGGGCTAGGAGGAAGTGCGACAGTTGATGGTGGAATTGGTATGATGCAGGCGTTAGGTGTTGTTTTTAAGGATCAATCTGGTACGCCTGTGCCAATGCTACCGATCCATTTAGGGGAAGTAGCAGCGATTGATGTAAGTAACATTGATCGTCGTCTCCGTGAGGTCAAAATTACCGTTGTATCGGATGTGACAAACCCTTTATGTGGGAAAGAAGGAGCTACTTATATCTTTGGACCACAAAAAGGATTAAAAAAAGATGAGTTAGAGTTGTATGAAAAAATGATGTACCATTATCAAAAAGTCGTAAACCGTGAAACAGGAAGATCGAAGCACCTAGAGCTTGGTGCCGGAGCTGCTGGTGGAATAGGATTTGCATTGTATTCATTTCTTGGCGCAACATTCCAAAGTGGGTTTTCATTGCTGGCGGTTAAAGGAAATTTAGCTGAGAGAATTGAAAACGCTGATGTGGTGATAACTGGAGAGGGTAAGTTTGATCGTCAATCGATGCAGGGAAAGCTTCCCATTGGAATTGGCCGAATTGCTAAAGAAAAAAAAGTCCCAACAATTATTT
>CAZIRM010000120.1:0-7559 GCA_964541705.1 uncultured Bacillaceae bacterium
TGAGCTACCTTGAATGGGTGAATGGTCATTTACACAAAATTATTGACAGTACCATCTTGAAAAAACAAGAGAAATTAAGAGATATTTTCTTAGCATGTTTTATTCTATCTACTATTATGTTAATTCCCCTTTTCTTTTAATAGATTTGATTGTTACTATTTAATGGTGTAGAACAAAGGGGACTCAGGTGAATTTAATACTTTCTTATCTTTTTAAACAAAAGCGCAAGGCGTCCCCCTATCGGCAATGCTCCTGCTAAGCTTGCTCGTCGAAAAACTCCACAGTAAGCAATTCATGGATGCGTCTTGAAGTTAGACATCTTTCTAACTAAAACCTTTATAAATTCTTATTATAAAATATAAATAAAAGACCCTCACATGGGGGTCTTTTACCTTGTTATTCTGCAGATAATGCAGCCACTGTAATGTAATTATATGGTTTATTGAAATGTGGTAAAAAGAATAAATCCGTTAACGCTAATTTATCAATCGTCACTTTTTCTTGGATCGCCAATGAGAAGAAGTGAATACCCATTGACATGTCATAGTCAGATGCCATTTGAGCGCCTAAGATTACTCTTGACTTCTTGTCGTATACGATACGGATCTTAACTTTATGATTATCTTCCTCGATAAACTCCGGTTTTTGGTAATCCTCATGATCGATAAAAGCTGCGTCCATCCCTAATGCTGTCGCTTTCGCGTGAGTTAAGCCCGTTGATACCATCTTAAGGTTGTAGATTGCAATACCATTTGAACCTTGAACACCTGCAGTTTCAACTTGATTGCCCAATACATTTTGAGCTGCTACAATGGCAGAACGAACTGAATTTGTTGCTAGTGCAATATAGTTCGCATTATCAATTGTGTTATCATGAACCGTTGCACAGTCCCCA
This sequence comes from uncultured Bacillaceae bacterium, assembly GCA_964541705.1. GTDB lineage: Bacteria > Bacillota > Bacilli > Bacillales > Anaerobacillaceae > Anaerobacillus. The sequence goes on from CAZIRM010000120.1 coordinate 896, forward strand.
ATTGCATACACATCTTTTACTGATGTCATCTGGCGTTTGTCGACTAAGTATGCACCATTTCTAAATGTTTCTAACCGTTCTGATCCTAATCCAGTATTCGGTCTAAATCCTATGCATAATACGACCATGTCAGCTTTGTATTCATTCTTGTCTGTGATGATTTTCTCAACTTTCCCGTTTCCTTCAATGGCTGTTACTTTTTCGCCGAACGCTAAATTTATGCCGTGATCAGCTAAGTTTTGTTTCATTAATTCTGTGAACTCTTCATCATAATAGGCAGGCAAACATGTAGGTGCAATGTCAACAAGTGTTACGTTTTTGCCATGGCGCTCGAATGCTTCAGCTAGCTCGACTCCGATATAGCCTGCTCCAACTACTACAACATCTTTAATATCCGGATTTTCAATTTTGTTAATCACGTCTTGAGCATGTTGGTATAATTTCACCATTTGAACGTTCTCTAAATCCTTCCCAGGTAATTCTGGAATAATTGGTAGTGAACCCGTAGCAAGTATTAATTTATCATACGCCTGTTCAATTGTTTCACCTTTAGCATTTTGGGCATAGACAACTTTGTTATCAAAGTCGATCGCTGTCACAGGCGTTTCCATATGGACTTTTGCACCTTTTGATTCTAAAAGCTCTTTGTTTGAATAAAACAAACCTTCTGGTCCAGCAATTTGCTTTCCAATCCAAAGGGCCATACCACAACCTAAAAAACTAATGTTTGAATTTGCATCAAATACGACAACCTCTTTATCTTTTGAGTTTGCTAAAATTGTGTTTGTAGCAGATGTACCTGCATGATTCGCCCCAACAACAACAACTTTCTCCATTTCATATTCCTCCATTTAAATTCATTTTTAATCATTATCATATTGTGAAATTATTAACAAACATTCCCGCAAGAAAATATTACCATTAACGATCTCTTGATATCAATTATCTTGCTCACAGATGAGCATTTAATTTCGCTTGCTGAAATAAGCTTTGTTTAGCTTTGAAAATAGACATCTAGTTTCTTCTTGCATTCGTCATTTGTGCCCAGACAGATCCTGCCGCTTCTTCCCCACTCTCAATTCGCTTCAAAGCCATCTTAACTTGCAAACTTACCTCGAATTCAGGATCATTGTCCGCTTCCTTTAAGGCTTCTATTACTGAATCATCGCCTACTTCGTAAAGAAACATTGCAGCGCGCCAACGAACTAACTTATTTTTATCTTTTAGTGCATCAATCATGGCTGGTATTGCTTCTTTATATCCTAGGTCTGACAGGCAATCACCGGCTGTTCTTCTAACCGTAGCTGAATTGTCATTTAACGCTTGAATTAAAAAAGGGAGAACGGTTTTCGATTCTAACATCCCTAGGTAAACGGTTGCTAATCGTCTAATGGAAGTTTTCTCATCCTTTAAGGCATTTGCCAAAATGGGTAGATCACTTTCTACGGGTTTCATCCGTTCTAACGCCGCAAACCTCAGCTTCCAGTCGCTTTGTTTCAAGGCTGTTTCAAGCTCTTTTTTAGAGACTTGTTCTACCTTTTCAATCTCTACTTTATGCAAGGCTGCTTCTACTAAATCATCTAACCTTTTTTGGTCAAAGGTAGCGCTTACTTCTTCGACGACTTCTACCCCAATTTCATCAAGGGTGCCATATCTTGTGCCATAGTCTTTCCATTGTCGCTCTTTTACAATATTTTCTGACGACACTTGTGCTCTCATGGCAGCAAATTTAAATCGATCAGGTAATCCAAATCGTCTTTCTTCTAACCCGTCATTTACTTTCAACTGCATTGGAATACCTTTAAAGACATGAATCATGACCCTCGACTCGCCAAATGATTGATCAACCACTTCAACATTACTGTCTACTTCCTGTTGATCTTTTCCTTCAAATACATTCCGTACACTTGCAAGAATTGCTTTCCAATCGCTTTTAGGATGTCGCTCTAAAGCAATAAAATTTGAAACTTGAAATACACCTGTTACACCATCAATTTCTAGCAAATCTTTAATTATTAGAGGGGCTAAATCCCTTTGATTTTTAGTATAGTTATTGCTTTCACCAGGTGGAAGGGTAGTATTCAAGTTCAGTTTCATTGTATTAGGACTAGGGGTTGGTTCAATCGAAATTAATTTCATTTTCCATCTCCTTTACTATCCACTATATTAATACTAATACTAACATGGTTAACTTGTAAACCTTTTTTTTACTATCTCCGTAATATATTTCAATAGTTTTTACTATCTTTTGTTTTCTACACATCATATTGACTATTTTTAAGAAAACTGATACCATTGCGTTAAAATATATATAAGTAAGATGCGAAGAAGATTATGGGTAATACTATAATTGGAGCAGCTTCTGGAGAGTTCGCTCAAGCGGCGCCGAAGGATTCACAATCTCAGGCAAAAGGACAGAAGAGTAACCTATAGAAATATAGTTCGTTATTCTATTGCCTAAAATGAGATTGGAATTCATTCCAATCTTTTTTTATTTTCCTTAGCATGTGATAATTATTTCAATGAGGTGGTTATATGGAGAAAAAACGAGCAGTTGTAAGTGTTATTGGAAAAGATCAAGTGGGCATTATTGCAAAAGTCACAAATGTATTGGCTGCTAATCAAGTGAACATTTTAGATATTAGTCAAACGATTTTACAAGACTTTTTTACAATGATGATGCTAGTAGATATTTCTGATACTGATAATCTTGACTCATTACAAGAGCAATTTGACGTCATCAACAAAGAAATGGGTTTAAAAATTAATATTCAGCGAGAAGATTTATTCCAAGCGATGCATCGTGTGTAAAAAGGAGAGAATGAGATGAACATAGCACTTGCCGAAATGCAAGAAACCATTCGCATGGTTCAAATGGAAAGTTTAGATATTCGAACGGTTACAATGGGTATTAGTTTACGCGATTGTGCAGATTCAGATTTTGAAAAAATGAATGAACGAGTATTTAAGAAAATCACTACATATGCAAGCAGACTAAAAGAGGTTGCAGAAGAAGTCGAGAAAGAATACGGAATTCCAATTATTAATAAACGCATATCCATTACCCCAATTGCTGAAATTTTAGGACATGCAACGAAAGAGCAAGCAATCGAACTTGCAATAACACTTGATAAAGCAGCAAAACAATTAGGTGTCGATTTTATTGGAGGTTATTCTGCGTTAGTACATAAAGGAATTTCTAAAGGGGATCAGACCTTACTAGACGCTCTCCCCGAAGCATTAACTGTTACTGAGCGAGTATGCTCTTCCATCTCTGTTGCAACAACGCGAACAGGAATTAATATGGACGCTGTAGCACAAATGGGACACATCATAAAAGATGCGGCGGAACGGTCAAAAGATCAAAATGGGCTGGCATGTGCCAAGCTTGTAGTATTTTGTAATCCAGTTGAAGACAACCCTTTTATGGCTGGTGCATTTCATGGTACTGGTGAGGGTGAGGTTGTTTTAAATGTTGGGGTAAGCGGTCCTGGCGTTGTCTTAAACGCTCTTAAACGGTATCCAAATGCTGATCTTGGAGAGGTCTCAGATATTATTAAAAAGACAACCTTTAAAATCACACGCGCTGGAGAATTAATTGGACGTGTAGTTGCTGATAGGCTTAATGTTCCATTTGGAATTATGGACTTATCACTTGCCCCTACAAATGCGATTAATGACAGCGTTGCTGAAATCTTAGAAGAAATTGGCCTAGAAAGAGTAGGTACTCACGGGACAATTGCTGCTCTTGCATTAATGAACGATGCTGTTAAAAAGGGTGGAGCGATGGCCTCTTCCTATGTTGGTGGATTGAGCGGTGCATTTATTCCGGTTAGTGAGGACAATGGGATGATCAAGGGGATCCTTGACAATTCCTTAACATTGTCAAAACTTGAGGCAATGACTTGTGTATGTTCCGTTGGGTTGGACATGATCGCGCTGTCAGGAGATGTTTCACCTGCGACACTATCTGGTATCATAGCCGATGAAGCAGCGATTGGGATGATTAATAAAAAAACGACTGCCGTGCGGGTGATTCCTGTTATTGGGAAAAAAGAAGGCGAGATGGTAGAGTTTGGTGGTCTACTTGGGCGTGCCCCAGTCATGGGAGTGAACCCATATGGTTCTGATAAGCTTATTCAACGCGGAGGAAGAATCCCGGCTCCACTTCAGGCACTAATAAACTAAATTCTGACTATTTAACAAAAGTACTAATCGGTAGGTGCTCATGCGATTACTCGTCGCAAAACACTAGTAAGCAATTGATAGAAGCGTCTTGAAGCTAGACGGTAGTATCACTTTAAAAATATATACTCCTAGCTTATAGGAATAAAAGCGGTCTACATACACAGATAGACCGCTTTTTACTATGTTGCTTTTTTGTTAATTAAACAAGTGATTTGGTTTTTTAAACAGAAACTACATTTTTTTAAGATTCGACTTTCTTTCAGCTGAATTGCGAGTGAATTAATTAATGCCAATAAATTTCCTTGCTCTTGCCCTATTTCAAATTTCACTCCATATTGGTATATACCTTCCCTCCCTTCCTTCCTTAGTATCCTACCATTAACCGCTAAATCTTTTTCAAGGATTGTTGTTTGAAATAAATAGATAATATCCGGACTCACGGGTAAATCTAAATGTGAAAAGAACTTAAGACCACCTGCACTTAGATCTTGTATACAAATTTGGGTGTATTTTCCACTTTTATATTCTTGCTTCCCAACAAAGTTAATTTTTAATTTAGTGCATAATGGATACTCAAAGCATACTCTGAAGAATTCTCGTCTATTGTTTTTGGACATAATCCACCTCCCTACTTAGAATACGTATCTTTCATACTTGTTTGTAGTTACCGCAGTATAATAGATTGTCTTCTGCTCTAACATTCCATCATTAAAAACAACTCTGACAATAACTTCTCCCAAGCAGTCTCGTGATGCCTTCCACCTTTAACGACTATTTCCCTTAGGTCGATTGATTCTTGTCCTAATCTTCTAACTAACTTTCTATTTGGTAAAGTATATAAATCATCGGTAATAGCACCGTGAGCTTCCTTGTCCCCATAGGTAACCAACATTTTCCTTGGAAATTGCTTAACGGACTCTAGATACTGAAAGAAGCTCACCTCACTACACCATAAAGCGTTTGATAATGCACCAATTTTAGGAAAGGTTTGTGGGTATTCACATCCTGCTACTAAAGAGATTAGCCCACCCATTGAACTTCCCGCAAGTAGACAGTTCGTACCCTTGTAATTGAACTTATTCGAAAAATAAGGCACAACTACCTCTGCTAGATCTTTTACGTATAGAAACCCACCCCCACCTAATCGAGTGTTCGTTAATTGATATAATTTTTCTTTTACTACATTTGGAAATTGCCACGGACAATACTCATAGTAACGCTCTTCGCCATGCCACACCGCTACAATAGCATAATCCCTATAACCTGGATGCGCCTCAATAAATTCCTTTACTCGCCAAGCGCGACCATAGCCAGCATACTCATCCTTAAAGATGTTTTGACCATCGTGAAAATAGATCACGCCTTTCACTATCTTTTCAGGTTGGTAGTAGTCCACTCGTTTTTCATATCCTAGGCTTGGAAAAAACAATGTTGTTGTACAAATTTTCATCGCAAAGCACCTACTCCTTCAAGATTTGATAACTTTCAGATTTTACAGTTATATGATTTGTATCTTCTAATTGATTCGTCATCAAATTTACCAATTCCTTTTTACCTGTATAAATAGACAGATCATAGTTACACTCTCTATCCGCCAAATTGATAATAACAAATACCACTTCATTTTCGCGTTGTTTTTTTAATACTATTTCTTCCTCACTAACATAGACAAATGAAAGTTTTCCTTTAAAAGCTATTTCTTTACGGATGTGTATCAGTTTTTTTAGTTGGTAAAACAGTTGTGGCTTTTCTTTATCCCAAGGCATCGGTACCCTACAACCTGGATCATTCTCACCTTCAAGTGCTATTTCAGAACCATAAAAGATACAAGGACTTCCATTAGATAGAAACAATAACGCATATGCAATTTCCGCCCTTTTCATATTATTATCGGCCAACGTAATTAATCGTGGTGTATCGTGACTATCTAGTAAATTAAACATTCCATCATTAACATTGTCACTATAGCGAACGATTGCTTCTACATACATTCTTTGAAAATCTATTGCATTTATATTTCTACTTGCTACCCACTCGAGAATAGGTTTAGTTAGCGGATAGTTCATTGTTGCATCGAATTGATCTCCTAAAAGCCAGACATGAGAGTCATGCCACGTTTCTCCGAGAATGTATACATCTTGATTAATTCCTTTTACTGTTTTTCTGAATAGACGCCAGAATTCATGATCAACTTCGTTGGCTACATCTAATCTCCAAGCATCAATATCGAATTTTTCGGTCCAATATTTTGTAACATTTAATAAATATTCAATGACCTCAGGATTTTCAGTGTTTAGCTTAGGCATTGTACTAGAAAAATTGCGATATCTGTTAGGTATAAGCTCCCTTTTCTCGTTTGTTACTGGCCACTCATTAATATAGAACCATTCATAATAAGGTGACTCTTTTCCTCGCATAATAATGTAAATCTGCACGCTATTCCAGATTGTGATTTTCAAATTATTTCAGATGTATA
>CAZIRM010000121.1:0-7392 GCA_964541705.1 uncultured Bacillaceae bacterium
CCTCTAAGATAGGATTTACTAACCTATTTCTATATAAAGTTTTGACAATACGTAAGAAATAGACGGGAGATATAGATGAAAATGAAAAAGTTCATAACGACAATACTCATGCTAAGTTTCATATTTTTAGGAGGCCTCTATGTTAGCGCGAATGATTTTGATCTAGAGGTAGAGGATTGGGAGGACGAGCTGTTTTATGAAGAGAGTTACTCCGATGACATGGAGATGTATTTCCAGGGAGAACACTCGTTCGAAACGATTGAATTAAAAGCTAAGGTGATTGAAATTATCGAGAGAAATGTTGAAGTAGACCCATTTAGTGGTGTCGAAATGGAACATAGTACAGTAAAAGTAAAGATTCTTGAAGGTAAATACAGAGATGAGATCTTAGTAGCTCAGAGCTATAGGTTCCCAGGCGATGGTAGAGGTTTTGGAAACTTTCAAATGAAACCGAATGATACTGTATATATTCAGTTGCAAATAAATAACGGAGAGATCGTATATGTTGATGTTACGGACTACACGAGGTCTAGACCGACTTATGTATTGCTCACTATTTTTATTGGTTTATTAATCGTATTCGGAAGAAAGCAAGGGTTAAAATCGGTTGTAACATTAGGATTCACTTTATTTCTCATATTGAAATTTATGTTACCACTTTTATTTAATGGATATTCACCTGTGTTTTTAGCGTTAGTCACAGGAGCAATTGTAACAGCTACAACATTTTTAACGGTCAGTGGTTTTTCCAAAAAAACTGTTTCGGCAATTGCCGGAACAATTGGTGGACTAGCTTCAGCAGCTTTAATTTCAATCATTTTTGCTAATGCGATGAAGTTAACGGGCTTTCATGGGGAAGAAGAAAGAATGTTGCAGCTCTTATATCCGGATAGTAATTTTAACTTTCAGGGGATACTATTAGCAGGAATTATCATTGGTGCTTTAGGGTCAGTGATGGATGTAGCGATCTCAATCGCTTCTTCAATGGATGAAATATATAAATCAAACCCATTAATTAAGAGAAAGCAATTGTTTCAGTCAGGAATGAATGTCGGAAAAGATATTATGGGAACAATGGCTAATACATTAATTCTCGCTTATGTAGGTGCTGCCTTACCGTTATTACTAATGATTCACGCATATGAAAGTGAATTATCAAGGCTGATTCAAATGGAGTTTTTAGTTACGGAAATATTAAGAACAGTGGCAGGGAGTATCGGGTTAATTTTATCGATCCCAATAACGGCCCTGGTCACATCCTTTTTCATTAAAAAACAAGCATAAAAGTAGTGCTAGCAAAGGGCTAAGCAGTAGCAACAATCTCTAAATGCCTTTTTAAAAAAGGAGATTTGCTTAAAATGAACAAATTACCATTACTGCATAGAGAAGCAGTAGAACAAACAAAGAAGAAAATAGAAGAAGATCTGGAAGCTTTTTTAGAAACAAAGGCCGAACGACCAACCTATGAAGAATACTTGATGGACAGCAATAAATACTACAGACAATTATGGACGAATGTCTGGCTAAATTTGATTACAAACAAAGTGCCAAAGATAGAGAAGAAACGATTTCTTGTGGAACAAGGATACGAAGTCGTTGGCGTTGATCGCAAAATCATTAACAAATTATTTCGGAATGAAATGAGAGATTACAAACCCTTTAACGCATTCAAATGGTTAAAAGAAATGACTCCGGATGAACAACAGTGGAACGAAAAATATGTTCTGGCTCGGGAAGCGTATTTTAAGAAGCTAGAACTTGAACGCATCGCTAAAGAAAAAAGAAGACAGGTAAGAGTTGTTGAAGATGTATTGTCAACAATGATTTATAGTGAGCAAGAGCTGTTGTATATAATGATTCGCTATGAAATGGCAAAACAATTAAAGAATGATATCGATCAGCACAATCTGCTAAAGGATCACTCTGGTGATACAGCCTATTTACTTGTATCGGATTTAACAGATGAATGGGTTAATAATGATCAGGAAGTGGTAATGACCTATTATGATCACTATGAATTGCTGATTGAGAAACACCTTTCAAAGGTTTTAATGCAGAAACTAAATGAGAAGTTAAACGCGCAATTGACGTCACTTTCAGCGTTGACGGAAATCGACATGAGACATTTGGTCCTCTACTCTTTTCAAGATTTGCTTCAAACTTTTATCGGGATGTTTCAAGAAGAATATATGAACGATCTACTACAATTAGCGGAAATGTCAAACGACCTTGACGAGCAACTTGCTTTTTTTCATATCAACTTGAGTGAAAGAGTGAAAAGAAAAGAAGATAAACAAGCGCAAATTGAAAAGGAAAGAGCAAAAGAAACGCTTATGCTTGACGATATTTTCGGTCGTGAGTATGGTGCAACCGTTGGGAAAAGTGTGAAGTATGTCTTACACATTGGCGAAACAAACACGGGTAAAACATTTCATGCTTTAGAAAAAATGAAACGAGCAAGAAGCGGCATTTACTTAGCTCCATTGCGATTACTCGCTCTTGAGGTATTTGAAAAGCTCAATAAAGAAGGTGTTCCTTGCTCATTGAAAACAGGAGAAGAGGAAAAAGATACACCGGGAGCCTCTCATGTTTCATGTACAGTCGAAATGTTTTATGCAAAAGATGAATATGATGTCATCGTTATTGATGAAGCCCAACTCATCGCGGATAAAGATCGCGGCTTTTCATGGTACAAAGCGATCACAAAAGCAACTGCAAAGGAAGTTCATATTATCGGTAGCCGTAACGTAAAAACAATGTTACTACAGCTATTAACTGGAGCTGACATCACCATTCACGAGTACAGTAGAGAAGTACCTCTGCAAATTGAAAAACGTGAATTTCAATTTAACCAAACAAAAAAAGGTGACGCATTGGTTTGTTTTTCTAGGAAGCGAGTGTTAGAAACGGCATCACAACTACAAAACAATGGATACTCTGTCAGCATGATTTACGGAAGTATGCCTCCCGAAACAAGAAAGAAACAAATTAATCGGTTCATTCAAGGCGAAACCAGTGTGATTGTTGCTACTGACGCGATCGGAATGGGGCTGAACTTACCGATTAGAAGAATCGTCTTTTTAGAAACGGAAAAATTCGACGGTACTAGGCGTCGTCGCCTAACGTCACAGGAAGTAAAACAAATTGCTGGAAGAGCAGGTCGTAAAGGGATTTATGAGGTTGGGAAAGTAGCTTTTACAAAAGATGTGAGGTACATGAAAAAGCTGCTAATGACAGAAGATGAGCCTGTGCAAACATTTGCGATCGCCCCGACTACTCACGTGTTTGAGCGGTTTCAGAAATACTCTAGAGATCTAGGTACATTTTTTGATTTATGGCAAAAATTCGTGCCGCCAGAGGGGACGAAAAAAGCACCTTTACACGAAGAACGGGAGCTTTATGATCTTATTCGTGGAACTCAAATTGAGGCTCGATTATCAATGAGTGAGTTGTATCATTTTCTTCATTTGCCTTTTTCAAGAAAGGACCAAGCATTAATTAACCAGTGGAAGGCTACAATGCTTGCAATCGTTCGTGGAAAAGAGCTGCCAGAGCCAGTGATAAAACTGGATAACTTAGAAGAACTAGAGCTATCTTATAAAGCTCTTGGGCTTCATCTATTATTTTTATATCGGCTTGGAAAGCAAACGGAGGCTCTTTATTGGGAACGGCTCCGACTCGAGATAAGTGACCAGGTGCATGACAGATTGAATACGGATGTGAAGAAACTGATGAAAACTTGTCATCATTGTGGCCGAAAGCTTCCTTTCGACTTTCAGTTCCGTATATGCGATTCGTGCCACTGGAATCGAAAGTTATAAAACACAGAGGGGCTGGCCTCAGTGTTTTTTATGCGTAAAAGGTTTGAGGTTAGACCTATGCCTAGTCTTCAAAACCTTCCATGATTTGTTTACAGTTAGTTTTGCGGCTTGTAATCGCAGTAGCACGTCGTTCAAAAGCAAGATGGGTGTCCATTTTAAATAAACAAAGCAACCAACCTAGTGTCTAAATTGGTTGCAATCGATTGTTTACTTTACCGTGGCTTATGGTTAGAGCTATACCAAAGCCCGAAAATAATGAGTAAAATCACGACAACAATAACGATTGCCGCACCGAATCCGCTTCTGCCTTGGGTATAAGGAGCTACAGGTGGGTAATATGGGATTGGTGTTGGACACGGTATCGGCTGGCACTGGCATGGATTCTGGATAAATTCTTGTGTAGGTGCGACATACCCCGGCATACAACATGGGTTCATTTGTTTACACTCCTTTACTTTGATTAACAAATCTTATAGTACAAATTATGTTTCTTTTAGATGAATGGTCACCTAACGCCTTGTAAAACGATTGCCCATTTTCAAAGGGTATGAATCTAAAAGATTGTAAATAATAAGAGAGTACTTTTGTGAAGTACTCTCTTATTATTAACATTATACTGTAGTGTAAGCAGCACCAATAATCACTAACAAAATGAACAGAACAATGATTAACGCAAAACCACGTCCTAGCCCACGAGCAGGAGCAGGAGCAACTGACCAACCGCATCCACAATCAGCACCGTAGCCAAATCCAGCTACTGGAGCAGCACCGTATCCATACATCAAACAACACCACCTTTCTCAACCGAGATAATATACCATATGAAAAAATAGGATGATGGTATAGTGAAAACGTGGAGAAAATTGAAAATAGGCTTGTTTAGAGCTGAATTAGAGTTTTTCACTATAGACACTATGCAAAAAATTTAAGATAATGAATTTAGAAATGTCTTTTAGAAAGGGGGTGTCCTCGTGAATGTAAATGAGAACATACAGCAAGATCTCAATTATGCGCTAAACGTGACTTCTATCGTTGCTATTACAGATCATAAAGGGATCATCACATTCGTCAATGAAAAGTTTTGCGAGGTTTCAAAATACAGTAGAAGCGAATTGATCGGCAAAGATCATCGCATATTGAATTCAAACTACCACTCTCCTGCATTTTTTCAAGATATGTACAAGACGATTAGTCATGGCAATGTGTGGAGAGGCGAAATAAGAAACAGAGCAAAAGACGGCCATTTATACTGGGTAGATACAACGATCGTTCCTTACGTAGACGAGACTGGAACTATTTATCAATATGTGTCCATTCGAAACGACATCACGACTATTAAAAATACAGAACAGAAGCTAAAAGATGCGTTAGAAGATTTAGCTAAGTCTAATAAAGAGATTCATACCATCAAACGTGCATTGGATGCGTCATCGATTTTAGCGATCACCGATGAAAAGGGAGAAATTACTTACGTAAATGATACCTTTTGCCAAATTTCAAAATACTCACGTGATGAGTTATTAGGCCAAGATCATAAAATCTTAAATTCTGGTTACCATTCAAAAGCCTTTTTTAAAAATATGATGAAAACTATTGGTCAAGGGAAGATATGGAAAGGCGAGATAAAAAACCGGGCAAAGGATGGTGCATATTATTGGGTGGATACAACCATTGTCCCTTTTTTAGATGAGAAGAACAAACCTTATCAATACGTCGCTATTCGTAGAGATATAAGTGATCGCAAACGTGCAGAAGAACTTGTCATTAATTCCGAGAAGTTAGCAGCCGTAGGTCAATTAGCCTCAGGAGTTGCCCATGAAATTAAAAATCCCCTTACGACCCTAAAGGGCTACACGGAATATTTAAGAGATGAAACAAGAGACGATGAAAAGAAAAAGCTATTTGATATATTGTTAGAAGAAATCGAACGTATTAATTTTATTGCGGGTGAATTTATGGTGTTAGGAAAACCAGACACCTATGATTTTAGTAAAACTGACGTCATCTCGACAGTAAAACACATCGCATTCTTTCTGCAAAATGAAGCGAAAAAACGAAATATAAAGTTTGAATTTGATATAAATGTTGATGAGGCATTTGTTAATGGAGAAGTAAGTCAGTTAAAGCAAGTGTTTTTAAATATTTTGAAAAATGCAATGGAAGCAATGCCTAGCGGAGGAGATATTCTCATCAAGGTGTATAAAAAAGGAAAAGAGATTGAACTATCGTTTAAGGATGAAGGAATTGGTATTCCTAAGAATCAACTATCTAGAGTCGGCCAACCATTTTTCACGACAAAGCAAAATGGAAATGGACTCGGATTGATGGTTTCTTATAAAATCATTGAAAATCATTTAGGAAAAATCGTTCTTGATAGTAAAGAGGATGCCGGAACAACATTTACAATCCTCTTACCTAGTTGGTAGAATTTCGCACAACTTATGCTTTTAGTTGTGCTTTTTCCAGTTGTAAAAATATTTTTGAAAAGATGTATAACCGCCTTTTTTTAATCAACAATAATGATGATTAAAATGAGAAGGAGCAATGTTATGAAAACAAAACTATTCTTTGTTGTGGTACTAGTTTTATCTTTATTTAGTTCATTTGTTATTGAGTCTGTTGAAGCGAAGGGTGAGGTCGAGCAACAATGGTGGTGGAAAAAGAACCGGAACCAAGATGAGGAGTTTCCAAAACTTCGAGGTGGTAATGAGAATACACAGCGAAATCGGCAGCAGCCAGTGTCAAACATTGAATTACAACAGCAATACCCAGAAACTGTTGTTTTACAGGGCCCGAATGTAAATAAGGTTGCCCTCACGTTTGATGATGGTCCCGATCCGCGATTTACTGGACAAGTGTTGGATGTATTGAAAGAGTACAACGTTCCAGCCACCTTTTCTTAATGGGATCAAGAGCAATTGCGTTTCCTGAGATGGTTCAAAGAATTGTTGCAGGTGGCCATATTGTTGGAAATCATACATACTGGCATCCTAATCTTGTAAAAGAAGGAGATTTGGCAACATTAGAAACTGAAGTGAGACGAACTGAGGACGTGTTAAACGATCTTGTAGGATATCGAACAAAACTATTCCGTGCACCATATGGCTTTTTATATGGAGAGTTAGTGGAAAAGCTAGCAGAACTAGATTACTCAATCGTTGTTTGGTCTGTTGATTCCTTAGATTGGCAAGAAGAACCACCAAGTGTTATTGCAAACAACGTATTAAGTAATGTTACACCAGGAGCAATCATATTGATGCACGATGGTGGAGATTGGGATGCCGATCGAACCAATACAATCGAATCTCTCCGTCAAATCATTCCAACTCTTCAACAACAAGGCTATGAATTCGTGACAGTTCCAGATTTATTAAACATTCCGTATCGTAAATAGTGAGAAAAGCGAAGCGCCTTGCCCACGAGCGACGTGTCCTGCGATTGCTCGTGGCAAAACTTCACAGTAAGCAATTCATAGGAGCATCTTGAAGCTAGACGTTAATATAACTTCGGATATCTTACTTAAACGACCACCCGCTAAAGCAGGTGGATTTGGACATAAAATGTCGACGAC
>CAZIRM010000122.1:0-7243 GCA_964541705.1 uncultured Bacillaceae bacterium
ACCGTAAAGAGGACAGAGCCGTGTGTTGGGATCTTCATCCCCGAAGCAACTAATCCTTTATATAAAGCTTTTTCCAATGAATAATCGCGTCCCATCACTTCACCAGTTGATTTCATTTCTGGTCCTAACGTAATGTCTACATCTCGTAATTTGGCAAACGAGAATACTGGCACCTTCACAGACACTTCCTTGCTTTCTTTTATATAGCCAGTTTCATAGCCGAGATCTGTCAACTTCGTACCTAAGATCGCTTTTGTTGCGATGTTCGCCATCGGTACGCCAGTAATTTTACTTAAAAAAGGTACAGTTCTACTTGAACGAGGGTTTACTTCAAGTACATATACTTCATTTTCATGTAAGACAAATTGAATGTTTAGTAGGCCAACAATGTTCAGTCCTCTTGCAAGTTTTATCGTGCGATCTACTAATTTTTCTTTTGTTTCCTCCGTCAAACTTTGTGGTGGATAAACAGCAATGGAATCCCCTGAGTGAACACCAGCTCGTTCAATATGTTCCATAATTCCCGGTACAACCACTGTCTCACCATCACAGATTGCATCGACTTCAATTTCTTTTCCTGTTAAATAACGGTCAATTAAAACTGGATGCTTTGGATTTACTTTTGTAGCATTTTCCATGTAACGAAGTAACTCTTCTTCAAAATATACTATTTCCATTGCTCGACCACCAAGAACATAAGAGGGTCTAACAAGCACAGGGTAACCAATCGTATTGGCAATATTTACTGCTTCACCTACTGACGTAGCAGTTTTCCCCAATGGCTGTGGAATTTGCAATTGCCCAAGTGCTTGTTCGAATTTATCTCGATTCTCTGCTCGGTCCATATCTTCTAGGGAAGTTCCTAAAATTTTTACCCCACGTGCCTGAAGTTCCTCTGCTAAATTAATTGCCGTTTGTCCGCCAAATTGAACGATGACACCTTCAGGTTTTTCATGAAGAATAATGTGCATCACATCTTCAATTGTTAAAGGTTCAAAGTATAACTTATCAGATATACTAAAGTCTGTTGAAACTGTTTCAGGGTTATTGTTTACAATGATTGCTTCATACCCTGCTTCTTTAATCGCCATGACCGTATGCACCGTTGCATAGTCGAATTCGATTCCTTGCCCAATACGTATTGGCCCTGAACCTAGTACAACAATACTCTTTTTGTCCGTTATAATTGATTCATTTTCATCTTCGTATGTCCCATAATAATATGGCGTTGCTGATGCGAACTCTGCCGCACAAGTGTCAACCATTTTATATACTGGAAGAAGATTTGTTTTTAATCTAAAGTCATACACTTCTTTTTGAGTGGTATTCCATAATTTTGCGATTATCTCATCAGAAAATCCTTTTTCTTTTGCAGTTAATAACGCCTCAGCATCGAATGGCAGTTGCTTTAATTCTCCTTCGAATTGAACAATTTCTAACAGCTTTTGCAGAAAAAAGCGATCAATTTTGGTCAATGACCAAACTCGTTCTACCGTATAGCCTCTGCGGAAAGCCTCACCGATTAAAAACAAACGCTCATCGTCAGGTTTTGCTAGACGTTTTTCTAGCAGTTCATTTTCTATTTCTTGATGGTTTTTGATTTCAATGTGCATCACATTTGCCTCAAGAGAACGTACTGCTTTTAGCAGTGATTCTTCTATGTTTCTTCCAATCGCCATTACTTCTCCAGTTGCTTTCATTTGTGTTCCTAACGTACGGTTTGCTGCTTCAAATTTATCGAATGGCCAGCGCGGAATTTTCGATACGACATAGTCAAGGGCTGGCTCAAAGCTTGCATACGTTGTTTTCGTAATTGGATTTTTTATTTCGTCTAACGCGTAACCTGCGGCAATTTTTGCGGCAATTTTTGCGATTGGATATCCAGTTGCTTTTGATGCTAGTGCAGATGAACGACTAACACGCGGGTTTACTTCGATAATGTAATACTGGTAACTGTCAGGATCTAACGCAAACTGTACGTTACAACCACCTTCAATTCCTAAAGCACGGATAATTTTTAAAGACGAGTTACGGAGCATTTGATATTCACGATCAGATAATGTTTGACTTGGCGCTACAACAATGGAGTCACCCGTATGAACCCCTACTGGATCAATGTTTTCCATGTTACATACAACGATCGCTTGATCTTTTCCGTCGCGCATCACTTCATATTCTACTTCTTTGAAACCAGCAATACTTTTTTCTATTAAACATTGGGTAACCGGGCTATACTTCAACCCACTTGCTACAATTTCAATTAAATCTTGTTCATTGTAGACAAGACCCCCACCAGTACCACCCAATGTATAGGCAGGGCGAACGATGAGCGGGTAGCCAATTTTATTTACGAACTCGTATGCTTCCTCTAACGTATGAATGATTGCACTTTCAGGTACTGGCTCATGTAATTCATTCATGAGATTACGGAATAAATCACGGTCTTCTGCTTTTTCAATGGCATCAAGTTTTGTTCCTAAAAGTTCTACATGAAACTCATCTAAAATCCCTGATTTTTTTAACTCAACTGCCATGTTTAAACCTGTTTGCCCTCCCAATGTAGGAAGTAATCCGTCAGGTTTCTCTTGTCTTATGATTCTACTAACAAACTCATATGTAATGGGTTCAATGTATACTTTATCTGCCATCGACGTATCCGTCATGATTGTAGCTGGGTTTGAGTTAATTAAAATGACTTCATACCCTTCTTCCTTTAAGGCCTGACAAGCTTGGGTGCCTGCATAGTCAAATTCTGCTGCTTGCCCAATAACAATTGGTCCTGAACCGATAACTAATATCTTTTTAATATCATCTCTTTTTGGCATGTTGTTACCCCCTCGTCGCTACTTTCGCTTTTTCTGCTTCCATTAATGCTAAAAACTGATCAAATAATTCATTCGCATCCTCTGGACCAGGTGAGGCCTCTGGATGATACTGAACACTGAATGCAGGATAATCTAAATGTTCAATTCCTTCTATCGTTTCATCGTTTACAGAAATATGTGTGACAACTAACCGGGTATCTTTAATCGAATCCCCCTCTACCGTAAACCCGTGATTTTGTGAAGTAATCGCAATTTTACCTGTCTTTAAATGCTTGACAGGGTGGTTTGATCCACGATGTCCAAATTTTAGTTTTTTTGTTTCTGCACCACTTGCTAAGGCTAATAACTGATGACCTAAACAAATACCAAAGATCGGAACTTTCCCTAATAATTCTTTAATCATGTCAATCGCCTCAGGTACATCTGCAGGGTCCCCAGGTCCATTGCTTAGCATAATTCCATCAGGCTTATGGCGTATAATCTCTTCCGCTTTTGTGTTAAATGGTACGACAATTACATCACAACCACGGTTATTTAAATCTCGTAAAATACCTTTTTTCATTCCGAAATCAACTAAAACTACACGATATCCTCTGCCCGGACTAGCATAAGAAGCTACTGTTGAAACCATTGATACTTGATTACGAACGGGTGTAGCTTCTTGAAGTCGTGTTACAACGTCACTTATGTTGACATCCATTCCACATAAACGACCTCGCAGTGTACCATACGTGCGGATCATTCTTGTTAGTTTACGAGTATCGATTCCTTCTAATCCTGGGATGTTATATGTTTTTAATAATTCGTCAATTGTTTCTTCATTTCTCCAGTTACTTGGTGACTTAGATGCCTCTTTTACAATTAAGCCGCTAATGGTCGGTTTAATCGATTCGAAGTCATCGCGATTTATTCCATAATTACCGATCAGAGGGTAGGTTAAGGTAACAATTTGTGAACAGTACGAAGGATCTGACAAAATTTCTTGATACCCAGTCATCCCAGTGTTAAAAACAACCTCTCCATCTTTTACTTGGTCACTTCCGATTGCTTTTCCAACAAACACTTCTCCATTTTCTAAAATTAATTGACGTTTCATTTGACTTCTCCTCCTTTAGACCAAACCACTTTTCCTTCGTAAATTGTTAGTACTGGCCATCCTGTACATTCCCACCCAGTAAACGGGGTGTTTTTTCCTTTAGAAAGAAATTTGTCTGGGTCAATTTTTTCTAAAGTTTCTATATCTATCACTGTTAAATCTGCAAGTTGCCCTTCTTGTAAGACTCCATATGGGAGATTAAATGCTTCACAAGGTTTTCTTGTTAGCAAATCAACTAGCCGTTTAAGCGTCATTTTATCTGTTTTTACAAAATGGGTGTATAAAAGCGGGAATGCTGTCTCCAACCCAACGATTCCAAATGGAGCTTCTTGCATCGAACTGTTTTTCTCCTCCGCTGAATGTGGGGCGTGATCGGTCGCGATAAAGTCAATTGTCCCATCCAGCACCCCTTCAACTAATGCTTTTTTATCTTCTTCGCCTCTAAGTGGTGGGTTCATTTTGAAGTTTGTATCTAATTCAGGTATGTCATCTTCAGATAATAGCAAGTGATGTGGACTAACTTCTGCTGTCACTCGAATGCCTGCTTTTTTTGCATCACGTACTACTCGGACAGATTCTTTCGTACTAATGTGACAAACATGATAGTGGACACCTGCTGCTTCCGCTAATAATACGTCTCTTGCAATATGAACCGATTCACAAACGGAGGGAATGCCGTTTAAGTTATTTTCTTTCGAGAATTTCCCTTCGTGAACCGAGCCCTTGTTAATTAGTGTTGCTTCCTCACAATGTGCAACAATAGCTTTGTTGATTTTCGCAGCTTGCATCATTGCTTGTAACATCATACTAGCATCTTGAACCCCTACCCCATCATCCGTAAAAGCAAATGCACCACCACTTTTTAACTCTTCAAAGTTTGTTAACTCTTTTCCTAGTTCACGAATCGTAATGGATGCGTATGGTAACACTCTAACAACTGCGGTTTCTTCGATTTTCTTTTGTAAACTTTCTAGATTTTCCTTTGAATCAGGAACAGGGCGAGTATTTGGCATTGCAGCAATGGTAGTAAATCCTCCACGTGCTGCTGCTAGTGTACCTGTTTTAATCGTTTCTTTATGTTCTCCACCTGGTTCTCTTAAATGAACGTGCAGGTCTACAAAACCCGGAAGGATTAAATGTCCATTTACATCAATGACATCAAACCCATCATCATTAATCTCTTTTTCTATTCTCTCAATCTTGGTTTCATTGATTAATAGATCACATTGTTCAAGTTTTCCATCTGCTTTTAGTATTTGTCCGTTCTTTAATAGTTTAGCCAATGTTAACAGCCTCCTCTTTAAGTTGAAGTGCTCGCTTTAAAACTGCCATTCTTACTGCAACTCCATTTTGCATCTGTTTAAAAATCCTTGACCGCTCGCCCTCGACTAATTCATCCGCAATTTCTACGCCACGATTGATCGGTGCTGGGTGCATGATGATGCTGTGTTGTTTCATTTTAGCTTCACGTTCAAGCGTTAACCCGAATTCTTTGTGGTAACCTACGTTTGTTGACGTCATGGTAAAGGAATGACGCTCATGCTGAATCCGAAGCATCATCATGACATCAGCTATTTCAATTGCCTCGTCCATCGTTACATAGTTGTCAATGAAAGCAGGACCTACCCATTCTTTAGGCCCCGAGAAAAACACATTTGCGCCTAGTTTTGTTAAAACCTCTGCATTTGTTCTTGCCACTCGGCTATGACGAATATCACCGACAATGACAACATTTAAACCTTGAAAAAGGAGGAACTCTTGTTGAATTGTCAATAAGTCTAACAAACATTGGGTTGGATGATGTCCACATCCATCTCCCCCGTTTATCAGTGGGATGTTTATTTTATTCACGAATTGGTCAAAATAATGATCTTTTGGATGACGAATGACTATTGCATTCACCCCTATTGATTCTAGCGTTTTTACTGTATCGTACAATGATTCGCCCTTTTGAATGCTTGACGATTCAGTTTCGAAATTTAATACTTCTAAGCCAAGTTTCTTTTGGGCAACTTCAAAACTAAATTTGGTTCTCGTACTTGGTTCAAAAAATAAGTTAGCGACAAACATTTGTTTTGAAGGTGTCCATAGTTTTCCATTTGAAAACTCATTTGCTTCGTGTAACAGTTGAAATACCTCTTCATTTTCAAGCTCATTCATCGTAAGTAAGTGATTCATCTTAGCCCCTACCTCTCACTTTTATATTCAGGTGTTTTTTGTACAAAAAACACCCTTATGTATTGATAAGGGTGTAGCAAAAGAGAGAAGTATGGTACTTCCTCTTTTGTTTAAAATAACACCCTTTTAAGTCTCTCTGTACTTAATTAAAGGATGACGCTTATTCTTTTGTAATCTTTTCGCCTTGACTGTATTCAGCGTCGACATCTACAACTTCTCTACCAAGTAACACTAGGTTTAAAATGATCCCGATAATCGTCGCTAACGCCATTGCAGGAATTTGGAACTGTGGGTTGATTTTTACAAAAGCTCCACCGATACCAATTACTAGGATGACTGATGCAATCATTAAATTACGCTTTTCGCCAAAATCAACTTTGTTTTCAATTAACATTCTTAAACCACTTGAAGCGATAATTCCGAAAAGAAGGATTGATACTCCACCCATAACTGCCGTTGGGATCGTTGAAATTAATGCAGATATTTTACCAACGAAACCGAATGCAATGGCTAAAACCGCTGCTCCACCGACTACGAAAACACTATATACTTTCGTTAATGCGACAACACCGATGTTCTCTCCGTACGTTGTATTAGGAGGTCCGCCTAATACGGCTGAAATCATTGTCGCAACACCGTCTCCTAAAAGTGAGCGATGTAAGCCCGGCTCTTTAATAAAATTCTTTTTCACAATATTACTTAACACCATTTGGTCACCGATATGCTCGGAAATTGTTACAACAGCAATTGGTACCATAATTGCGATCGTTCCTAAATTAAATGTTGGTGTATACGTAACAAATGGCACAATAAAGTCTGGCACTTCAAACCACTTTGCCTCTAATACTGGTGCAAAGTTTACCTCACCTAAGAAGAAAGCAAAGAAGTATCCTCCAATAATACCTATTAAGATTGGAATAAGACCGAAGAACCCTTTAAAGTACATCGAACCTAAAACGGTGATAGCTAGTGTTACAAGCGCGATTAAAAATAGTTTCGCACTATAAATATCAGTTCCTGGAACATATATCGCCATATTTACCGCTACACCTGCTAACCCTAATCCGATAACCATAATAACTGGACCTACGACGATTGGCGGTAAAATGTTCATTAACCATTTAACACCACTCGTTTTTATAAA
>CAZIRM010000123.1:0-7211 GCA_964541705.1 uncultured Bacillaceae bacterium
TTAATGTTAAATTTACTTCATGTGTTGTAGAGGGTATCTCTAGTGGGGTGAATATTTTGCAACCATTAGGACTAATATCAATAAGTTTGGCCATTCCAGGGTTACTGTTAAACTCTTTACTATCGATTTGTTGAAAACTAAATGTTGTTGGTATGGGTTCTTTAAACTCATACCGAAAAGATTCATCACGTTTAAAAATCATCGAATTCTCCTTAAAATGCGTATTTTTCTATAATCAAATGAATTTCACAATTATCAAAATTGAGTCACGTTGTCAACATGTAGTTTGCGAACGGTCTTCAGGCTACTTACTGTTGATCTTAGTGACGAGAATAATACATTATGATATTCATTGAATTAGAATCTATAAAAAATTTGAAGTTAGACTAATGTCTAAATTTGGGCCTACGCGATCAAGGTCACGTCAGTCCGTCAATTGATGCCAAATGCGTGCTTCTGCTTGCCGGCCTTCCAATGAAGTGGCCGCCCTGAAATACTTCTATGCAGACTCTGCAACGAGTAATTGTAGAGCACGTTGCTCGTGAGCAAGGCGCCTTGTGCTTTTTTAATCATTATAGAAAAAGGGTTGTAAGATTGTCTATGAAGAAAGGAGAAATTTTTGAGTAGTTCATTTGACTATATACCGACAGGGGTATATAATTTGAATACAATTATGAAAGGGAGGGGTATTTTCTTGATAAAAAAGTACTCATTTTATATCGTTATTGCATTGATTATTATTGGAGTATTCGGGTATCGGTGGTCTCTGACATTCGGGATCAATCAAATTTCTACCGATCAATTAGTTGAATATATGTCACTAGGAGATCATGATTTGTTTTTTGTTGATGTTCGCGAACAACATGAATTTCGTGAAGGTTATATTGAAGGAATGGTTAATATTCCACTTAGTACTTTAGATCATGAATATAAACAGATACCTAAGCATAAAGAAATTATGATTATTTGCAGGAGCGGTAATCGAAGTTTGCAAGCAGCAAATAAATTGAAGAGATTAGGCTACAAAAACTTAACAAATGTTAAGGGTGGGATGCTTGAGTGGGAAGGGAATATAATTAGATAGAGGTGGTATGATGGGATTATTCGTTGGGCTAATTATAGCAACTTTATTATATAGTTATTATAAAAGATCAATCCCGCCCTGTGGATTGGAAAGAATAGATATAGAAAAGGTGAATAACCACAATTTTATCGTCCTAGATGTAAGAGATTTCATTCATGCGAATAAATTTTCATTTGCAGGTGCAACCAACATTCCATTAGCATATTTAAAGAGATATTATAAAGGTTTAAAAGGAAGTAAAATTTGTATAGTTGCAGCTGAACAAACAGATGTAAACTTAAGTGCACGCTTTTTAAAGAGTAAGGGGTATCATGTTGTTGGTTATTATTTGCTAAGTGATCAAAAGGACTCATCAATTTTGATTGAATTAAATAGTCATTAAAAACGACACTCAAATTATATTTGGAGTAGTCGTTTTTTTGTTGGTTTTATAAATTTTATGAAGTTTGACGCTTGCTCACAAATACGTTTTTAATCGCAGGATGAATTTATTTCTGTGCCACGAGCAAACGAAGTGACGCAGGAACGGCGCTCGTGAGCACGACTCTTGTGCTCTACTGTTCATTGGTTAAGCATATTTATTTAAAATAATGAGATATTAAAAAAAGATAAAGTTAGGTAGTTGACAAATACCCTATAGGGTATTATAGTATACATATACCCAAAGGGGTAAAAGAAGAAGAGGGGAGGGTTTTAAACAAATGTTAAAAAAGCTTTATGTATTTCCACAAAAGTTTTTGTTATTGAGTGTTCCTTTAACATTAGTAGTAGGCTTTATCGTCGGTACCCTATTTGATACAAGTTTTCTAAGGGGGACAATTCTTTTTGCAACGATTATTATGATCTACGCAACCCTGGTGGGTCTAAAGTTGAAAGAGCTCACCACAATTAAAGATACTAAAGTATTAGGGTTATCGATTGTGATCAATTTCGTTGTGATTCCAGTGATTGCGTATGTGATAGGGAAGTTATTTCTAACTCAGCAACCACTGATGTTTGCTGGATTAGCACTAGCTGCTTTATTACCCACTAGTGGTATGACGATATCATGGACCGGAATTCAAAAAGGAAATGTTCACGCAGCTGTAAAACTGACAGTTTTTGGATTGATTATCGGTTCAATCTTAACTCCTTGGTATTTGTTAGCGATGGTCGGTGAGTATGTCAATATAAACATTCTTGAGACATTTCGAACAATAATATTCGTTGTTTTTGTCCCAATGTTGTTAGGACATATTACCTTTAAATTACTAATGAAAAAGTATACGATGGAGCAGTTTCAAAAGAAAGTAAAACCAAATTTTGCTCCATTAAGTATTTGGGCAATGCTGTATGTTGTTTTTGTAAGTATTAGTAATCAAGCAGCAATGATCACGTCTAACTTACAGTTGATTATTACAGCATTTATTGTCTTAATTGCTTTTTATGCAATCAACTACGGTCTAAGCACATTTATCGCTTTAAAAACACTAAACCGTGCTGACGGTATCGCCTTAGTAAATGGCACAGTATTAAGAAACTTATCGATTGCAATTGGGTTAGCTGCAACATCATTTGGTGCAGAAGCAGCACTGATCGTAACAATTGCATTCATTGTTCAACAACAGAGCATCGCTTACTACGGTAAGTTTGCAAATAAATATTGGTTTAAACAACCAAAACATTCAAAATAACAGAAAGCGAGTGATTTTATCATGGCAAACAAAATGACATTAAACGTAAAGGCAAAAACAGAAGGAATTACAGTAGTAGCAAATACAGGAAAACACGAATTTACAATCGACGAAGGAAAACAAATGGGTGGTAAAGATTTAGGTCCGAATCCATTACAAGCAGTATTAGGTTCATTGGCAGCTTGTGAAAACGTAACGGCACGATTTGTAGCAAGAGAAATGAAGTTTGACTTACAAGACTTAACCTTTAATATCTCTGGCCAATTCGATCCTAGAGGGTTCATGGGTGATTCATCCGTTCGTCCATACTTCGAAACAATTACGGTTGAAGCATCTATTACAACAAGTGAATCAGAGGAAAGAATTAACGAATTAAAAGAAAAAGTTGAATCGCGTTGTCCCGTGTACACAATGTTAAAAGCAGCAAATGTAGAGATGAACGATACGTGGACAAAAGCTTAGTTGTAACAAAGTATGAAGGGTCTCTTAGAACAGATCTAAGAGACCTTCTCTTTAAATTTCTTTGATAAGCAGGAGACGAAACCTCCTGCTTATCAAAGAAACTTTTTATGAAGGAGTTAGTTATGATGATAACAACAATGATTAATATATTGGCTATTATATTACTTATTTGGTTTTTAGCAGCAAGATGGATTCCGACAAAAGGGGTCAAACAAATAACGACAGCTGACTTGAAGAAAAGATTAAATGAAAAACAGACGCAATTTGTGGATGTTAGAACACCGCAGGAGTATCGTGCAAATCATATTCACAAATTTGAAAATATTCCGTTAAACCAATTCGACCAAACGAATACTTTAAATAAGGAACACGAAGTCGTGGTTATTTGCCAAAGTGGAATGAGAAGTAACAAAGCTAGCAAACTACTAAGGAAGCAAGGATTTACACATGTAACGAATGTTAAAGGTGGCATGACAGCCTGGAATTAAACAGATCTATAGGGGGAATAACGATGTTTGTCAAAGAAATTACACCAAACGAAGTGAAAAATAAATTAAAAAAAGGTGAAAACCTTTCGATTATTGATGTTAGAGAATTAGAAGAAGTTGAAATGGGAAAAATTGCAGAAGCAGTTCATATTTCGCTAGGGGAAATGCCTCACCGAATTAATGAAATTGATAAAAATAAACAACACATCTTAGTATGTTTATCCGGGTCAAGAAGTTATTCAGCTGCACATTACTTAATGTCATTAGGGTATGATGTACTAAGCATGCGCGGTGGAATGAGTGTTTGGTAGGTAAAAGGTGGGGCTCCCCATCTTTTTTTGCTATTAAAAATATAGTTTACGAATGTCATTGACTAGTTGAAAAGCTGTTGGTAAAATTATCATGGATAATATGTGAAATGATTCACGATTTTAAATACACAAAATGAGGGTGAACTCAATGAAAAGAATCATAACATTAAGCACGCGCAAATTGAAGGAAACTGCAATGCACGGTGGATGTGGAGCTTGTCAGACATCATGTCAATCAGCATGCAAAACTTCTTGTGGAGTTGCAAATCAAAAATGTGAAAACACAATGAACAGATAAGTAACAACAAATGTACCGCCCAGCTGCATGCAGATGGGCGGCAATTTTTATGGAAAAAGGGGAGCTTAAACCATGATTCACCAATATAAACTACATGGTTATAACATCGTTCTAGATACGTATAGTGGATCAGTACATGTGGTCGATGAACTTGCTTATGATGTTATTGAACTATATGACAAGTCAACAACTGATGATATTGTTTTAAAGATGCAGCAAAAATATGTAAACCGGTCGGATATTTCAGAAAAAGAAATTGTGGAAACGATTGAATCGGTGAAAGAATTAAGGAATGATGGGCAACTTTTTACCGAGGATGAATACAAAGACCTTTCGATTCAATTAAGAAATAAAAAGACGTTCGTTAAGGCGCTTTGTTTAAATGTTGCACATACTTGTAATCTTTCTTGTGACTATTGTTTTGCTAGTCAGGGCAAGTACAACGGAGAAAGAGCAATTATGAGTCTTCAGGTTGGTCAACAGGCGATTGATTTCCTCATCGAAAACTCTGGACATCATCGAAATCTCGATATTGATTTCTTCGGTGGTGAGCCTCTTATGGCATGGGATGTTGTAAAACAGATTGTTACATATGCGAGGAGTCGAGAGAAAGAGTGTAAAAAGAAATTCCGCTTTACTTTTACGACAAATGGAATGCAGTTAACGGAAGAAGTTACAGAGTTTTTGAATAAGGAAATGTATAATGTTGTTTTGAGTCTTGATGGGAGAAAAGATGTTCACGATCGTCTCCGTAAGACCGTGAATGGAAAAGGGAGCTACGACCATATTGTCCCCAAGTTTCAAGAATTTCTTAAGAAACGGGGAGACAAAGAGTACTATGTCCGCGGAACTTATACGAGTAAAAATATTGATTTTACAAATGATATATTTCACATTGCAGAACTCGGCTTTGATAAGCTTTCAATGGAACCGGTTATTTGTCATCCTAGTGAACCATATGCGCTCACAGAGAAACACCTACCAGAGATCTATCGTCAGTATGAAATTTTAGCTGAGGAAATGATAAAACGAGATGAGGCTGGCAGTGGTTTCACATTTTACCACTATATGCTCGATCTTTCTGAAGGACCGTGTATCCAAAAGAGACTATCAGGTTGTGGGTCTGGGACGGAATATTTAGCTGTCACTCCTTGGGGGGAATTATTCCCCTGCCACCAGTTTGTTGGTGATGAAGAGTACAGGTTAGGGAACATTTGGGATGGCGTAACAAAAACAGATAAACAAAATTTATTTAAGGCGTGTAATTATTATTCTAAACCTGAATGCCATGATTGTTGGGCAAAGCTGTATTGTAGTGGTGGTTGCGCAGCAAATGCGTTACATGCTACGGGGTCTCTACATGGGATCTATGATTTCAGTTGTGACGTTTTTCGCAAACGAGTAGAGTGTTCAATGGTAGTTAAGGTAGCTGAAATGATTAGAGAAGTGGAAGAGAACTGAGTAGGGTAGCCGAATAAATGAATAAAACATAACCGTTCAGTGAACGGTTATGTTTTTGGTGTGAACAGCGATCCAATTTGTTTCACGATTGGACTCACTTGATTTGCAGTTTTTACAACTTGATCAAGGGCGTTAGACGCTTTATTAAAGTCAAACTTTCCGTTTTCACCCATAAACATGCTTGATAAACCAGGTCCATATGGTTGGTGCGGAATATGTGGAGCATTTTGCACACCCTTTTTTTGTTGTTGGCCATGGGTGCCTTGTGTAAGTTTGTTTGTAAGTTGTTGCAAGAAGTGTGGCTGATGAATAGGATGTTGCGCCTGATATGGATAGTGGTACGGATACTGCTGTGGTGGATATGGTTGCTGATATGGGTACCCAAAATGTTGAGAATGAGGATAGGAATTTGGATATTGATCATATCGATGGAACAAGGAAATCACTCCTTTTCTCAATATAGATAAGCTTTACTCGATTTCAATTCTTCTTTTGTGATTTGGTATTTTAATAGTTAAAACTCCATTTTTAAATGTTGCCTTCATCTCATTTTCATTAATGGCCTGTGGCAGCATAACAACTCTTTCTGCTCTTTGATATGATTTCATCGTTTTGTAGATTTCACTTTGATCATTCTTTTCTTCGGTAATTTCAAGGTTTTGTACACCAATTTTTAAATGGTTATTATAAACGTCGAGTTGAATTTGTTCTTTCGTTACCCCGGGTAAATCTGCTTCAATAATATAATGTGTATTTGTCTCGTATTGATGAACAGGGAAACTAAACCCAAAATTAAAGTGTTGAAAAGTATTTTGGAAAAACTGGTCAATCGATTGGAGAAATTCACCAAAAGGTAAATCATTAAACGGTGTTGGTAAGTTGTCTTTTTTGTTACTCATCAACATTCACCTCATGTATTTTTAATTTGTAATCAGACTATTCCATTACTATTTGTATGTGCATACTCTTTTTTTGATTGGGCGTATCCTCATGTTCAGCCCGATTTTTTATAGAAGAAGGACAATGCTGTTCCATTCTATTTGCATATGAATAAGATAATGTAAGGGTGGTGGTAGTATGTTAGCAGAAATGTTGAGTCAAGTTGAAATCGATCAACAACTTGTATTAGTAGCACCAGCCCTCATGGTCCTTGGATACGCACTCAAAAGAACCCCAATGGTTCCAGATTGGTTAATTTTGTGGTTTTTAATTTTTTTCGGAATATTAGCCAGTGTCATTACTCTAGGTTTTTCTGTAAATGGTGTGGCGAATGGGGCTATCGCGGCTGGAGCAGCAATTACAATGCATCAAGCGTATAAACAGACGAAAAACAGAGATTAGAAGTACGGGCGTAAATGACACATACGCCTTTTTTTTAATATGAGAATTTATAAAATACTCAACTTTCGCACCTAAATAATTCAGATGGTTAGT
>CAZIRM010000124.1:0-7202 GCA_964541705.1 uncultured Bacillaceae bacterium
TAAAGGAAAGACAGAAAGGAGAAGATTCATGAAGAAATCTATCCTCTTAATCTTTCTCTTTTTGATCCCACTTACTGGTTGTTGGGATAGTCAAGAATTAAACGATATATCAGTCGTCACCGGGCTAGCCATTGACCCAAGCGAAGACTATAAGTATAAGTTAACCGTTGAAATATTGAATGCAGGTACACTCAATCCACAAATCGGTGAAACACTAACACCTTCGATTACGGCATCAGTGGAAGGAAACACGATCGGTGAAATTGCGCAGAAATTGAACCTAACATTAACGAGAAGATTAATTTTCTCCCATCTTAGAACTGTTGTTGTCAATAAAGAAGTCGCCAAAATTGGCATGCTAGACTTTATGGATTTTTTAGCAAGGCATCGAGAATTTCGGGATGATTTTACAATTGTCATTTCAGACGGTGCAGCTGAAGATATTCTTAAGGTTATGTATCCGTTACAAAGAGTGTCATCTTTAAAATTAAATCGACAGTTGGAGACATTAAAAACGGAGTGGGGGGGAGATCCAAATGTTAACATTACAGACTTCATTTCGGTGCTACAATCAAAAGGGATTGAACCGGTATTAACAGAGGTGAAATTAGAAGGATCTTTAGAAGCAGGAAAAAAGATGGAGAATATGCAAACAACAGAATTAGATAGCGTAGTCACGGTCACAGGAATGGGTGTTTTCAAAGACATGAAATATATAGGGATGCTAAACCCTAGCGCTTCTCGCATATTGCTGTGGTTGCAGAATAAATTAACGCGTACATCATTAACTGTCCCTTGCGAAGATGGTGATGGTGAGTCATTTTTTAGTGTTAGGGTATACAACACTGTCACGCGTGTAATTACGGACTACGAACTTAACAAACCTAAAATATCAATAGAGATTGATCTCGAAGCTCGTTTAGACTCTACACAATGCAAAAGCGACTTAACAAAAATAGAGACATTTGTTCTTTACGAAGATTTGATAGCTAAGGCAATCCAGTCTGAAGTCATGCATACAATTGAAAAAGTCCAAAAACAATATAATGTTGATATTTTTGGGTTTGGTGAAATATTTGAGAGACAAAACTATCAACAATTTAAGAAAATAAAGGACAACTGGGATGATGAATTTAGCAATGCAATTATTGAAGTCAATGTAAACCCTAAATTGCGAAGAACAGGAGTCATTAAGAACTCGCTTATTGCAGATTAGATTCCCTTTTTAAAGGGAATCTAATCTCAAAAGTTTGATTTCGACTGACCCCCGTCAACATTGAGCGTTGCACCGACGACCCAAGACGCTTTCTCTGATGCTAAAAATGTTACAACATTCGCGACTTCTTCCACTGTACCAAATCTTCCTGCCGGTATTGCAGACTGTACAAACGAATGAATCTTTTCTGGATTCTCTTCAAGTCTCTGTTGCCAGTTTCCAGTAGGATGCAAAATTGAGCCAGGAGCGACACCGTTTACTCGTATCCCATCTTTAATAACCTCGTCCGCTAGTGACTTCGTAAAACTAATCATCGCCGCCTTTGCACCATTATAGGTTGGCTTACCACCTGATTCTCTACCAAAGATTGAAGATATATTTATAATCGCTCCTCCACCTTGTTTTCTCATTACGGGAATGACCAACTGACTAAAATGAACAGTTGAGAAATAGTTTAACTGCATTGCCTCTTCAAATAATGATAAATCCGTTTCCATTGTTGTGCCGCCGTTACTTCCCCCTACATTGTTTACTAACACATCAACCTTACCGAAATCATTCATTAGCTGTTTAAAAATCCGATTTCGATCCCCTTGTTCCGTTAAGTCACCTGCGTAAATCGCTGCTACCCCTAGTTCCTTCTTCGTTTGCTCTAAAGTTTCAACCGACCTCGCACAAATAGCGACTGATGCCCCTTCTTCAATAAATGCTTGTGCAATTGCTTTTCCTATTCCTTTTGAGCCACCGGTCACAAAGACTACTTTGTTTTTTAACTGCAAATCCAATGATTCTCACTCCTTCATACAATGATCCCGAATTTTCTGGTGCGACACTGGAAAAGGGTACTCATACATCGTCTCTAGCGTTGCTAAACGAGTCTTTTCAACTGTGACTTCTACTAAACCTTGGATGATTACTTTGTACACGTCAACATCCCAAATTAGATGAGAAAAAACGTGCTCAACATGATAAATTTTCTCTTCGACATTACCTAAAAATCCATACTTTACTTTTAAAAATTCTTCAAGTTCTTCTTTTATCTTGACCTCATCAATCACTTCTACATTTGGAAACTCCCACAAATTCGCTAACAGTCCTACTGATGGTCTTTGCTGTATTAAGACTTGTCCTTCACCGTCCATAATAAATGCTGCTGCCATCTTCTTACGTTTTGGTTTCGCCTTTTTTTCCTTTACTGGCAATTCGTGTTGTAGATGATGCTTAAATGCTTCACAATGTTTTTGGACCGGACAAATCGTACACGATGGAGAGGTAGGTGTACAAATCAAAGCGCCTAATTCCATAATTCCTTGATTAAACGATGATGGATTGTCCTTGGAAATCACTTCATATATGATTTTTTCAAGGTTTTTTCGTGTTTTTTGTTTACTTATATCGTCATAGCTCGCTTGAAGTCTAGAAAACACTCTCAAGACATTGCCATCAACAGCTGGCTCTGGGACACCATATGCAATGCTCAATATTGCACCGGCAGTATACGGACCTACACCCTTTAGTTGTGAGATTCCTTCCTTCGTTTTTGGAACAATCCCTTCATATTTTTCTGCGACTTCTCGTACAGCCTGCTGTAAATTGCGAACGCGCGAGTAGTACCCTAAACCTTCCCACGCTTTCAATACTTTCTGTTCCTCTGCAAATGCAAGTGCCTCAATGGTGGGAAACTGGTTAACAAAGCGTAAAAAATAGGGAATAACTGTATCAACTCTTGTTTGTTGCAGCATAATTTCAGATACCCATATTTTATATGGGTCTTGATCTTTTCGCCACGGTAGATCTCTTTTGTTTAATTCAAACCAATTGATTAAGTCATTTTGAAACTGATGGATTTTTTTCTTGGTTGCAAATGGTGTCTGCTCCATCTAATCGATCCTCTCTTAACATTCTGTCTTCATCGTAACCGATTGTGTTTGAAAAGCCCAACATTTTAACTTTTCTAAACCACCCTCAACATATGGGTCCAGTTGGCCAAATAACTGGTGGTCTTTTGATTTCCGGTACTTTTTTAGTGCATGATAATAGGCTAGTGTCGGCACAGTGAACTTTTCCATAAAGACATATGGCTCATCTTGAGAAATGAACCATTCAATCTTCTCTGCACCATACTCCGGCAATCTCTCAACAATTTGTTCCATTATACACTCATATTCTTTTACACTGTTTGGATTCACCTTATATTCAATAAAAAATTGTAAAGTATGTGTCAAAATGTTATTCTCCTTTTTAAAATGGTTAGTATTGGGTAAAACTATAGTAAATTACCTTTTAAGATTTGGAATTAACATAGCTGGTGTTGTATCATAGAAAAAGAAAAGCGCTAGTGTCTCGGAACTAAACAGTAAGATCACACTTTTATGAAAAAGGAGGTTCTCTAGCCATGGATACAGGTACTCATGTTGTAATGGGCATAGCTTTAGGATCGATCGCTACATTAGACCCTGTCGTTGCAAGTAACCCTATCCTTGCCCAAACAGTTATGCTCGGAGCTTTAATCGGATCACAAGCACCAGACTTTGATACGATATTAAAATTAAAAAATAACGCTAAATTTATTCGAAACCATCGTGGAATTACTCACTCAATTCCAGCTTTGCTTCTTTGGCCAATACTTATTACAATCGTCTTAGCATTTTTTGCACCTGGAATAAATATTCTACATTTGTGGCTCTGGACCTTCCTTGCAGTTATATTTCATGTTTTTGTTGATATCTTTAATGCTTATGGAACTCAAGCTTTTTATCCATTTAGTAAGCGGTGGCTTGCTCTCGGCGTTATTAATACGTTTGATCCATTTATTTTTTCAGCACATATTATTGCGATTGTTTTTTGGCAAATGGGCTACCCTCAAGGAGGAACGTTTTTATTTTTATATGCTGTTTTGACTTTTTACTACGCCTGGAGAATGTATTCTCGTAAAAAAGTACATCAGCAAGCTAAGCAAGAACACCCGGACGCGACCCACATCTTTATCTCTCCTTCATTTAAGTGGGGGAAATGGCATGTTGTTATTCGAACAAAAAAAATGATGTATGTTGCTGAATCTGCGAATAATGTCATCAATTATTTCGAGCAATACCCATTTGAACCAATACCCAACTTACCAATTATCAACGCAGCAATGAGGGACGAAAACTTATCAGCCTTTCTTTCTTTTTCCCCTTCTTATCGGTGGGAAATTTTTCATAGTAAAGATTATGATGAAGTACGTTTCGTTGATTTGCGCTATCGAAGTAAGGGGCATTATCCATTTGTTGCCATTGTGAAGTTGGATAAAAACGAGAAGATTCTAAGTTCATATACTGGATGGATCTATAGCGAAGACAGGCTTCAAAAGAAGCTTAATTTTGTAACAGAGTAGAAAGACATATTTAAAAACAAGCAGTTTCTTCATTAACTGCTTGTTTTTATTTGATATAGATGTGACCCATTATTGATGATTGTGAAATTCATTTAATGAATTTTTTCATAATCTTAGTTATTTTCAAATTCATTACTTAAATGTTTAAATTTTTCGTTCTTAGAGGCGAACTCATGGAGTCGTGGGCCAATATTCTTTATCCACTGTGAGACAATCATCTCGGTCATTTCCTTACCACGATATTCTCTTCCAGCTCTTGCATTTGTAGATTCGAAATCCTCCCACAGTGCCTCGACCCACTTCCGCGCCATTTCAGGATTTAAGTGTTTATTACTTTCAAGCATTAACTTTGTTAAACGTTCAAAGATTGTATCCATCACTTTCACTCTCCTATCATGTCAATAATTACTTATTATATAACACTTCAATCAACTCATACTATAGATGTACCGATTTGAAAGGAGGTTTCACCGATGCGCAACAAAGAAAAAGGCTTTCCTAATCGGATGTCTTTAGACGGCGAACCACGTGCTAAAGCAGAATATGCTTCAAAGCGGGCTGATGGCTCCATTAACAATCACCCGCAAGAGCGCATGGAGAACTCGAATAAAGACCGCTAAATAGCATTTGGATGACAATCAGGAGGTGCTTATATTGGCTAAAAATAGTAAGGACCATCGTTCGAACTATCAGGACCCATTTAACTCTCCAAGAGCAAATCCAAAACATGCGTTTATGCAAGTGAATGGTGAAACTGAACGAAGCCTTCATAACTACGTTCTCAAGATTCAAACAAGAAAGAGATCGTAGGAAGATTAAAAAGATGCTGGTTCCAAACGGAATCAGCATCTTACCTTTTATAAAATAAAATATGCAAAAACCAGCCCAATTACACCCGAGAATAACGTGTAGTACAACATCGGAACAATTGTCATCCGAATAATTGCGCCTTCTTTCCCTAACAAACCAACTGTTGTTGCAGCAGCAACGACATTCAACACACAAATCATGTTTCCGGCATTTGCCCCAATCACTTGCATTGCCATAACGATTTGAGGACTGAGACCAATTTGATCAGCGACACTAAATTGCAATAATGAGAACATCATATTACTGAAAGTCGCACTCCCTGAAAAGAATGAACCAATTGAACCAACGAGTGGAGCTACTAGAGGCCAGCTACCACCTAAAGATGCTGACATCGTATTCGCAATTTCAATCGGCATGCTAATAATTCCTAAATCAGGATTTCCAGAGTTAATAAATATACGAACCATTGGAACCGCAGTAAATAGAACAACAGCTGTGCCTATCACAGATTTAGCCGAAACCGTTAATGTTTGTTTAATTTGTTCTTTTGACATTTTGTGAACAAAAAACGTGATAAATACGACTAAGATAAATACAAAACCGGGTAACCAGAGTGGATCAATTGACGCACTAATTTCAGTTCCTAGAATTTTGTCCCATGTAATCTTTACATCTTGCATAAACGCTTTAAATGGTAAAAATTCAAGTCGAGTTAACACTAAGAAAAGACCAACAAGTAAATACGGAATCCAAGCGGTCAGTAAGGACATTTGTTTCTCAAGTCCCTCTTCTTTTACTTCTTTTGCGTCATGTTGGTCAATACCAACCCATGCCGGTAACCAGTTATCTCTTTTGGCAAAGTCCCAGCTTTCTTTCGGCAGTAAAAATCCTTTTTTCGCTGCAAAAATAACAACCACTAGCGAGAATAGCCCACCAAAAATTGTTGGAAACTCTGGACCTAAAAATGTTGCTACAATGATTGCAGGAATTGTATAGCTGAGTCCAGCAAATAAGGCGAATTTCCAAATCCGTAATCCTTCACGCCATGAACGATTCTCTCCAAAAAAGCGAGTGAGAATAGCGACGATAATTAAAGGCATAAATGAACCAACAAGTATGTCAATTTGCGTCACTTGCACCCCTACTTGAGCAACAAAATCAGCAAGTACAACATCTTGACCTAAATTATTTTGAACGACTGCTGCTATTTCTGCACCCTCTTGTAATCCACCGTTTACCCCAACTAACAACGGCGTACCTACAGCGGCAAACGTTACAGGTGAACTATTCGCAATTAACGCTACGGCTACCGCTGCTAATGCTGGGAAACCTAATGCTACAAGTAACGGTGCTGCTATTGCAGCTGGTGTACCAAATCCTGCTGCCCCTTCAATGAATGCTCCAAAACACCATGCAATTATGATTACTTGAACACGTCTGTCAGGGGAAATGCCTAAAAAGCTACTTCTAATTGTATCCATTGCCCCACTTATTTTTAACGTGTTTAGCAATAGAATTGCTCCAAACACTATGTATAGAATTGTTATTCCTACTATTATCCCTTGGATAGATGAAGCTGCTAGAATAATCGGCTCCACTTTCCAAAACACAAAAGCCAGTAAAGCTGTTATCACCAAACTTATTGGCATTGCTTTTACAGCAGGAAATCTTAAGATTACTAAAAAGAAGATAACCGCTATAATAGGCATTAAAGCAATAAATGTATTCATACTTTTCTCCTCGTTCCTTTATAAAGTTAAAGTCATCTGATGACCGGATGTACATGAGAGAATATTATCA
>CAZIRM010000125.1:0-7173 GCA_964541705.1 uncultured Bacillaceae bacterium
TATTTAAATACGAAAATAAATTGAAAAAGTTTCAAATTAATTAAACAAAGGGTGAAATTTCTTGAACTTAAATGAAATGTACAAAATGCAAAAACAATTAGACACTCGTATCAAACAAGAACACGATTTATTAGACGTTAATGTCGTAAATGAAAAAATATTAGCATTTCAAGTGGAGTTAGCCGAACTTGCGAATGAAACTCGATGCTTTAAATACTGGAGTAGAAAGCCAGCAAGCGAGCGAGAAGTAATACTTGAAGAATACGTAGATGGTATCCATTTTTTGCTTTCTATCGGTCTTGAATTAAATTACAATTCGGAACCATTACATCCCAACGAAGAAGTAAAGGGAACATTAACAGAACAATTTTTACATTTATTTGATTGTAGTGCACGCTTCAAGCAAAGCCAGACGTTGGCTGATTTCATCTTTCTTTTCGAACAATATCTAGGAATGGCGAAATTATTAAATTTTAAACATGAAGAAATAGAAATGGCCTACATAGGGAAAAATCAAATTAACCACGATCGACAAACGAAAGGCTATTAAGTGATTTTTAGAGATGAAAGTGTTGGAGTATGATTTTTATTGAGATATATTTCGAAAACCGTTATAATTAGTTGAGATTTTTATAAGGAGGTCTATACATATGGATAACACATTAAAGATGTTAAAAGAGCTTACAGATGCAAATGGTATCCCTGGTAACGAAAAAGAACCACGTGAAGTGATGCGAAAGTACATTGAGCCTTTTAGTGACGAAGTAACAACTGATAATTTAGGCAGTTTAATTGCGATTAAAAAAGGTTCAGCAGAGGGTCCTAAAATTATGGTTGCGGGGCACTTAGATGAAATTGGTTTTATGGTAACTAGTATTGATGATAAAGGTTTTGTTCGTTTCCAAACGGTTGGTGGCTGGTGGGAACAAGTTATGCTGGCCCAACGAGTAACGATTATGACGAGAAAAGGTGAAGTTCCAGGTGTGATTGGTTCAAAACCGCCACATATTCTTCCACCAGAAGTGCGTAAAAAGCCCGTCGATAAAAAAGACATGTTTATTGACATCGGTGCATCGAATAAAGAAGAAGCAATGGAATTTGGTGTAAAACCAGGTGATTCAATTGTTCCAGTCTGTGAATTTACCGTGATGAAAAACGAAAAGATGTTAATGGCAAAAGCATGGGATAACCGGATTGGTTGTGCAATCGCGATTGAAGTGTTACGTCAGCTAAAAGATGTGGACCATCCGAATACCGTTTATGGAGTAGGAACGGTGCAAGAGGAAGTAGGACTTCGTGGAGCGAAAACATCGGCTCACTTTATTAAACCAGATATCGGATTTGCTGTTGACGTAGGAATTGCTGGTGACACTCCAGGCGTAACAGAGAAAGAAGCATTGGCAAAAATGGGCGACGGACCACAAATCATTATGTATGACGCATCAATGGTTTCTCATAAGGGGTTACGCGACTTTGTAACAGATACAGCGGATACCGCTGGAATTCCATATCAATTTGATTTTGTTGCTGGTGGTGGAACTGATTCAGGTGCCATCCATTTAACAGCAAATGGTGTACCAGCGCTATCCATTACAATTGCAACACGTTACATTCATACTCACGCAGCGATTTTACACAGAGACGACTTCGAGAATGCAGTAAAACTGATCGTTGAAGTGATTAAAAAGTTAGACTCAGAAACAGTAAAAGAAATCACGTTCGGCTAAGAAAAGCGTGAGCACAACATACAAAAAGCGACCTAGCAATAGGTCGCTTTTGTAATGTAATTATTTTTGTAAACCTTGTGAAATAGAAGAAATGACTTGTTGCTTACTTTGCTCGTCCGCTTGCTTCCAGTATACTTCGAAAAGTACCCCTAACCCAGGTAGCATCTTTTCTTCACCATTTTGCATTGCATCAACAATTGTTGCTTTTACTTCCTCTTCACTGCTTCCAGAAACGTTCGAAAGAATTGCACCAC
The DNA here is from genome assembly GCA_964541705.1 of uncultured Bacillaceae bacterium. Taxonomy (GTDB): domain Bacteria; phylum Bacillota; class Bacilli; order Bacillales; family Anaerobacillaceae; genus Anaerobacillus. The sequence continues at coordinate 1,982 of CAZIRM010000125.1, forward strand.
GCAAATTAAATCCCATTCAGCCTCACTCCTTATGGTAAAATAAATCAGAACATCGTTGTTCGGTTATAGTATGACATGTTTTGGTAGAAAATATTTATAATGCCAATGTGAGAAGGAGACATTTTGATGGAAAGAATTGATTCAGTAAAAAACCAAAAAATTAAAAACGTAAAAAAATTACATACACGTAAAGGGAGAGAAAAGTTCGGGAGTTTTATAATCGAAGGAGCACATCTGGTAGAAGAAGCAATCAAAAGTGGAGTCGTTATTAATGAAATTTTTGTGGAGGAAAACGTTGAACTTAATTCAAAATTAGAAAGCTGTGAAGCCCCTATTTACATAGTAAATGATAAAGTAATGAAAGAGATTTCCGAAACAGAAACACCTCAAGGACTCGTCGCTGTTTGTGAGCTCTTGGGACGGAAACCCTTACAATTAAGAACAAATGGGAAATACATTCTTTTAGACAAAGTACAAGACCCAGGTAACCTTGGTACAATTATTCGTACAGCAGATAGTGCGGGGTGCGATGGAATTATTCTAGGTAATGGCACCGTTGATGTGTACAATGGAAAAGTTTTACGTGCAACGCAAGGGTCTGTTTTTCATTTACCTGTTGTTAGAGGCGATCTAGAAGAGTGGATTGATCAACTAAAAAAAGAAGGTATCTCAGTTTATGGGACGGCACTTAATGATCAAGCAGTTTCTTATAAGGAAGTGGAACCACAAGACGGTTTTGCATTAGTCATGGGTAACGAGGGAAGCGGGCTTGACCCAGCTATCTTATCAAAGACAAGCGCAAATCTTTACATTCCTATTTACGGGAAAGCCGAATCGTTGAATGTAGCAGTTGCCACGGGAATTTTGCTTTATCATTTGCAAAAATCATGATTTGCACATCTTTGGGAAATCCTCTATAATAAAGCAAGTAAATTAAATAGTTATAAAGACGTTGAAAGAGAGTAGTAAATTGACCATACGTCATCTAGGGAGGAAGTGTCTTAGACTGAAAGCACTTCTATGAACGTACCAATTGAATTCACTCTGGAGTCGGCACCAGATGGCATAAGTAGGCTAAGGTTGCATCGGTTATAACCGTTATCAGATTGAGTGGATAGTTTCTTAACTATTAATTAGGGTGGTACCGCGATGTCTTCGTCCCTTTATTGGGATGAGGACTTTTTTGCGTTCTTAAGACCACTCATGTACATAAAAAGGAGGATAAAAGAAATGAAAGAGCGTTTATTAGAGCTGCAAAATGAAGCGATCACTAAAATTGAAGCAGCAGAGTCGTTAAAAGACTTACAGGATGTAAAAGTAGCGTATTTAGGTAAAAAGGGTCCAATTACAGAAGTGTTAAGAGGTATGGGGAAACTTTCTGCAGAAGAGCGCCCATTAATTGGTCAAATGGCGAATGATGTACGCGCTGCAATCTCTGACAAGTTAGAGGAAAAAGTTGTTTCACTTGAAGCAGCAGAAATTGAAGCAAAGCTTGCAAAAGAAAGTATTGATGTGACTTTGCCTGGTAGACCAGCAACAGTTGGTGCCCAACACCCATTAACAAATGTCGTTGAATTTGTTGAGGATATTTTTATCGGTTTAGGGTTTGACGTAGCTGAAGGTACGGAAGTAGAAACCGATTATTATAATTTTGAAGCATTAAACCTTCCAAAAGATCATCCAGCACGTGATATGCAAGACACTTTCTATGTTACTGAAGAGTTCTTACTTAGAACACACACATCACCAGTACAAGCGCGAACAATGGAAAAATACAATGGTCAAGGTCCTGTTAAGATCATCTGTCCAGGTAAAGTATTCCGTAGAGATGATGATGATGCGACGCACTCACACCAATTTATGCAAATTGAGGGGCTGTACATCGACGAAAATGTACGAATGAGTGACTTAAAAGGGGTCTTAGAAGCTTTCGCGAAGAAATTTTTCGGACCGAATCAAAAGATCCGCCTTCGGCCAAGTTTCTTTCCATTTACTGAACCATCCGTAGAAGTAGACATTTCTTGTGTCATGTGTAGTGGAGACGGCTGTCGTATTTGTAAAACAACCGGGTGGATTGAAGTATTAGGCGCTGGAATGGTTCACCCTCGCGTGTTAGAAATGGGTGGGTTCGATCCTAAGAAATATTCAGGCTTTGCTTTTGGAATGGGTGTAGAAAGACTTGCGATGTTAAAGTACGGCATTGATGACATTCGCCATTTCTATACGAATGATAAACGGTTTTTAGATCAATTTAAACGAGCGTAACGACGAGATTGAGGAGGGAAAGTAATGTTAGTATCTTTTAATTGGTTAAAGGAATATGTAGATATTGGTGATGTAACAGCAACGGAATTAGCTGAAAAACTAACGAGAAGCGGTATCGAAGTTGATATTGTTCATGCGTTAAATAAAGGAATTTCAAATGTGGTTGTTGGTGAAGTTGTTGTAAGAGAACAACACCCTGACGCAGATAAGTTAAGCCTATGTCAAGTAGATGTAGGTGAAGAAGAACATGTACAAATCGTTTGTGGTGCAAAAAACGTAGCTCAAGGCCAAAAAGTTGCAGTTGCAAAAGTAGGTGCTGTCCTACCAGGAAACTTTAAAATTAAAAAAGCAAAACTACGTGGGCAAGCGTCTCACGGAATGATTTGTTCACTTCAAGAGCTAGGGGTGGAAGCAAAGTTTGTACCAAAAGAAGTATCAGAAGGAATTTTCGTCTTTTCTTCAGATGCTGAAGTTGGGGTGGATGCGCTTGATTATCTAAACTTACATGATCAAGTGCTAGAGCTAGGTTTAACACCGAACCGTGCAGATTGTTTGAATATGATTGGTGTTGCTTACGAAGTAGCTGCCATATTAAATAAGGAGGTAAAACTTCCGAATGTACAATTACAAACAACTGAAGAAAATGCAGAAAACTACGTTTCTGTTCAAGTTGATGCGATAGAGGATAATCCACTTTATCACGCAAAAGTAATTAAAAACGTAAAAATTGCGCCGTCACCATTATGGTTACAAACGAGGTTAATGGCTGCTGGGATTCGCCCGATTAACAACGTTGTTGATATCACGAATTTCGTTTTATTAGAATACGGTCAACCACTTCATGCGTTTGACTACGACCGCTTTGGTTCAAAAGAAGTTGTTGTTAGAAGAGCAAAAAATGGTGAAGAGATTGTTACGCTTGATGAAGCGACAAGAAAACTATCGACTGATCACCTTGTGATTACAAATGGATCATCCCCTGTTGCTGTAGCTGGGGTTATGGGTGGCGCTAGCTGTGAAGTTCAAGATGATACAACGACGATTTTACTTGAAGCTGCGTACTTCAAAGGAAATACTGTTCGCAAAGCGTCAAAAGATTTAGGTTTAAGAAGTGATTCAAGCACTCGCTATGAAAAGGGAATTGATCCGAACCGTGTTGTAGCAGCTGCTGAGCGTGCCGCTTCATTAATGAGTGAACTTGCGGGTGGCCAAGTATTAGCGGGATATGCAGAAGTTAATGAGCTAGAAGTTCAACCACAACAAGTCACGATTACACTTGATCGTATTAATGATTCATTAGGAACAACTCTGACTGAAGAAGTTGTATCGTCCATCTTCAATCGATTAAACTTCGACGCTTCTGTTGAAGCAGCTTTATTCACTGTTTCTGTACCTACGAGAAGACCAGATATTACAATTGAAGCTGATTTAATTGAAGAAGTTGCGCGACTATATGGCTATGATCACATTCCAACAACGTTGCCGATCGGATTAACAACAGCAGGGGCATTAACAAAGCATCAACAAAAACGTCGTAAAGTTCGCAACTATTTAGAAAGCGTTGGATTAAGCCAAGTAATTACATACTCGTTAACGAAACCATCGAATACAACTGGTTTTGCTGGTGTATATCAGAATGCTGAACCTGTTCGTTTAGCAATGCCAATGAGTGAAGAGCGCAGTACATTACGTACGAGTTTACTACCGCATATTTTAGATGTTGTTCAATACAATCACAATCGCAAACTAGATGATCTAGCTGTTTATGAAGTAGGTTCTGTTTTCTTAACAAGTGAGAAACAATTAACGACTTTACCAGAAGAAAAGGAAATGCTAGTAGCAGCGCTTACAGGAAATTGGCTTACACATCAGTGGCAAGGCGAGAAAAAGAAAGTTGATTTCTTTGTTGTAAAAGGAATTTTAGAGGGGCTATTTGATCAATTAGGTGTCACTGATCACGTCCGTTTTGAAGCAACGACAAAACAAGATTTACATCCTGGAAGAACGGCAAACATTTTACTTAATGGTGAAGAAGTTGGCTTTATTGCACAAGTTCACCCTTCTTTACAAAAAGAATTAGACTTAAATGAGACGTATGTTTTCCAACTAGATTTAGAAGCGGTGTTGTCATTCAGAGTAAGTGACATTAGCTATGAAGAGATTCCTAAGTACCCAGCAATTTCTCGTGATATTGCTCTTGTTGTAAGTCAAGATATCCAAGCTCAACAAGTAAAAGATGTCATCGTTGAAAAAGGTGGAAAGCTATTAAAAGATGTTCATTTATTCGATTTATATCAAGGAGATAAAATCGAGGAAGGATTAAAATCTTTAGCATTCTCACTCATGTACTTTGACCCAACAAAGACACTTACCGATGAAGAAGTAACAAAAGTTCACGGAAAAGTGTTAGAAGGATTAGAAAAAGAGTTAGGGATTACATTAAGATCATAAATTTAAAAAAGGGTGTTCCCTTTCGGAACGCCCTTTTAGTTTTGAGTTGTTTTTTGAATGAATCCAAAGGCTAGGAATGCAAGACTGATACTAAATGTAAGGTGTGAATCAAATGCAAACTGTAGCTCGAGGATAGAAGTAATAACGACAGAAGCAATTACACCGATAAAGCCGTATAACAATAACTGTTTAAACCAATGTAGTTCTTCTAACTTTTTCTCGAAAATAAAGGATGTAGGTATTAGAATAACAGTAAAGTAAATATAAAATGGAAACATAAATAAGAGTGTTTCAAAGTTAAAAAAATATGAGAGAAAACTATGAATTTCTAGGTTAGGGTTTGTAAAATCGTTTAAAAATGGCTCTTCGCCATTTTCTGTGTAACTCGCACATTCCAGCCTTTTCGTAGGCTAGTATTTTGCCTTCTTCACCTAACTACCATTCAGATGATAGAGCGGGAGGGTCAAGCGGTTTGG
>CAZIRM010000126.1:0-7078 GCA_964541705.1 uncultured Bacillaceae bacterium
CAGAAGCACGCATTTGGCTTCAATTGACGGACCGAAGTGACCTCGAGCGAGTAGGAGCTGATACTAGAAATTAGTTTCACTTCAATAAAAAATTTTGATTATAAAAAAAAAGGGGATCACTCAAAAAATGTTGAGCAATCCCACTTTTTAATTTGTAATCTCTTTTAGAATTAACGATGGTGCTTCTACCTCTTTTGTTTGAAGCGTGTACGCATCGTAAATTCTTTTCCTCACTTCTTCGATGTTTTCTGCATTGCTGTGAACAGTGACAAGCGGTTCCCCAACTTGAACATAATCTCCAACTTTTTTTCGTAACTCTAAACCTACAGATAAATCAATGCTTGACTCCTTCGTTGCTCTGCCAGCACCTAAAATCATTGCCGTAACGCCAATTTTATCTGCACTAATCGCTGATATATAGCCTTTTTTTTGAGAAGGAATGTCGATTTGATACTTTGCTGTTGGCAATTTATGAGGGTGGTCTACGACCGATCCATCCCCTCCTTGAGCTTCTAGAAACTGCTTAAACACTTGTAGTGCTTTACCTGATTTAATCGCTTCTATAAGTTTTTCTCTTGCTTCTTCAATTGATGTCGCTTTATTCGCGAGTACAACCATTCGACTTCCTAAGTCTATACAAAGATCGAATAGGTCTTGTGGTCCTCTACCGTTCAATGTATCGATTGCTTCTTTTACTTCAAGCGCATTTCCAATCGCAAACCCTAGTGGTTGACTCATATCCGAGATAATCGCCATCGTTTTTCGACCGAGGTTATTTCCGATATCAACCATTGCTTTTGCAAGTTGCTCTGCTTCTTCCAAATCTTTCATAAAAGCACCAGCGCCAGTTTTCACATCGAGAACAATTGCGTTAGCACCGGAAGCAATCTTCTTACTCATAATTGAACTAGCAATTAAAGGGATAGAATTTACAGTAGCAGTTACGTCTCTTAGTGCGTACAACTTTTTATCTGCTGGTGTTAGATTTCCTGTTTGTCCAATCACCGCAACCTTATTTTTATTGACTAAACGAATAAATTGATCATTAGAAATTTCAACTGAGAACCCTTGCACAGATTCTAGTTTATCAATCGTCCCACCGGTGTGACCTAAGCCTCTTCCGCTCATCTTCGCAACAGGTACACCAACGCTAGCAACTAGTGGAGCAAGTACTAGCGTTGTTGTATCACCAACACCACCCGTACTATGCTTATCTACTTTTACTCCTTCGATGTCACTTAAATCGATTTGATCCCCAGATTCAACCATCGCCATTGTTAAAGCAGCACGTTCTTTGTCAGTCATATCCTGAAAGTAAACAGCCATAGCAAAAGCACTCATTTGATAGTCAGGAATAGATCCCTCTGTGTACCCTTGAATAACAAACTCAATTTCTTGCTTTGTTAACTCATGCCCATCACGCTTTTTCTCAATGATCTCTAGCATTCTCATCAATCTCACCTACGTTCTTCTTATATTTTCTCTAGAATCGCCTTTACTAACTGAATAAACTTTGGTTTTGTTCGATTCGCTACCTCTACAACTTGTTCATGAGTTACACCTTCTAATTCTTCACCGATCGCCATATCCGTAATACAGCTGATTCCTATCACTTTCATAGCCATGTGACTTGCGACAATGACCTCGGGCACTGTTGACATCCCGACCACATCACCGCCTAGATTTCTAAGCATAATTAACTCCGCTGCAGTCATATATGTCGGACCCGTGATTCCTGCATAAACACCTTTTTGGATACAAATCCCGAGTTCGTTTGCTGACTCCTCAACAAGAGGAACTAAATCAGGGGTATAAGCTTTACTCATATCTGGAAAACGCGGGCCAAATTCATCTTCATTTTTACCAATAAGAGGATTAGCACCCGTCATGTTTAAGTGATCATTAATAATCATTAAGTCACCCGGTTGAAAATTTGCGTTCATTCCTCCACAGGCGTTTGTCACAATCAATGTTTCAACACCTAATAATTTCATAACACGAACTGGAAACGTCACCTCTTGCATCGAGTAGCCTTCATAATAGTGAAACCTTCCTTGCATCGCAATAACTTGTTGACCATTTAGATCACCGATGACTAACTGACCAGCATGACCTTCTACCGTAGAGATTGGAAAGTTCGGTACTGATTCATAAGAAATCACTACTTTACTATTAATTTCATCTGCTAACTCACCTAACCCAGATCCAAGAATAAGACCTATTTTGGGTACGACATTTATTTTCTCATTGATAAATTGAGCTGTTTCCTTTGCTTTTAAAAATAAGTTTTCCATAAAAAGTCCCCCATTTACATTTCTTCTATTACTTTCTTTACGAATGTTAAGAAGTTTGCTTTCACCATTTCTGTTGTCTCAATCACTTCATTATGAGTAAGTGGTTGATCTAAAATGCCAGCCGCCATATTTGAGATACAGGATATACCTAAAACTTCAATTCCACTATGACGTGCGACAACCACTTCCGGTACGGTTGACATACCTACTGCATCTCCACCCATCATTCGAATCATACGAATTTCAGCGGGTGTCTCGTAACAAGGTCCCGTGTTCCCGACATAAACACCTTGCTTAATTTGCAAATTGAGCGTATTGGCTACACTCGTGGCAAGAGCAATCAATTTATTCGAGTAGGCGTTTGACATATCTGGGAAACGTACACCTTGCTTCGAGTCGTTAGGACCGATCAGCGGATTGTCACCCATATTATTGATATGATCGGTTATAAGCATTAAATCTCCTGGTTGGAATGACTCATTTACTCCGCCTGCAGCATTTGTTACAATTAACTGTTGAACACCAAGTTGCTTCATAACTCGAACCGGGAACGTCACAGTTTCAAGCTCGTACCCTTCGTAATAATGAAACCTTCCCTGCATCGCAACAACATTTTTTCCTTCTAATGTACCGACTACTAATTGTCCTGCATGCCCTTCAACAGTCGAAATCGGAAAACCTGGAATTTCATGGTAAGGAATTTTAATTGCATCTTCGATTTCATCTGCCAACACCCCTAATCCCGACCCTAGTATTAATCCGATTTCTGGTTGGATCGCGCATTTTTTTTGTAAAAAATCTATCGTGTCTATCATTTGTTTACTCATTTGTCTCACCTCTCAATAATGATAAAAAGCTTTCGCCATGTTTAGGTAACGTAACATTAAAGTTTTCAGCGATCGTTGCTCCAACATCTGCAAATGTGTTTCTTATACCTAGGTCTTTCCCACTTGTCATTTCTTTTGTATAAACAAGCAATGGTACATATTCTCTTGTATGGTCTGTCCCGTGATGGATTGGGTCATTACCATGGTCTGCAGTTATGATTAATAGATCGTCTTTCTGAAGTTTTTCAAACACTTCTGTTAGTCTTGCGTCATACTCTTCTAGTGCTTTCCCATATCCAATAGGATCGCGACGGTGTCCATATTTTGCATCAAAATCAACTAGATTTACAAAGCACAAACCCGTAAACTCTTTATCCAGTGTCGAAATCATTTTGTCCATTCCATCCATGTCGGAAATCGTTCTTAACGATTCACTAATCCCTTCTCCATCAAAGATATCAGAAATTTTCCCTACCGCAATTGAATCTAGTTTTGCATCAACTAGTTCATCCATCACAGTTCGATCAAAAGGTTTTAGTGCATAATCATGTCTGTTAGCTGTTCTTTCCCAAGCCCCAGGTTTCCCGATAAAAGGACGTGCAATTACTCTCCCTAACATATATGGATCTTCAAGTGTTAATTCGCGCGCAGTCTTACAAATCTTATATAATTCTTCTATTGGTATGATCTCTTCGTGAGCTGCGATTTGTAATACAGAATCGGCTGAAGTATAAACAATCAGGTTACCTGTCTTTACGTGATGTTCACCTAGTTCATCTAAAATTCCTGTCCCAGACGCCGTTTTGTTCCCGACAATTTTTCTACCTGTACGCCTTTCTAACTCTTCGATTAATTCATCAGGAAATCCATCAGGGAATGTTCGAAATGGTGTATCGATTCTAAGCCCCATCATTTCCCAGTGACCCGTCATAGTGTCTTTACCATTTGAGGCTTCTTGCATTTTTCCGTAATGAGCCATTGGCTGATCCACATTTTCTATCCCTTTAAATTCACCTAGTCTTCCAAGACCTAACTTCTCCATGTTCGGCATAGAAAGGCCGTTCATTCTTTCTGCGATGTGGCCTACCGTATTTGCTCCTACATCATTAAATTTTGCGGCATCTGGTGCTTCTCCCACTCCAACAGAGTCCATTACTATGACAAATATACGTTTAAATTGATAATCTTTCATACTTCATCCTCCTATGTAAAGCGTACTAATTCTAATAGTAGCATTATTCCCTATCTCATCTAAAACATTTCCCATTCTCACTCCAGCCAAGTTGTCAGAAGTCAGACAAGTGAACCCCCCCCATATCACTACACGCTCCTGCGACGAGTAATTGCAGGCGCAGACCAACTGAAGTGAGACATTCGTTCAACTCAGTATGATGTATCCCATCTCTTGAAGAAAACCATCCCCAGCTTTATAATTACGCACGGGGATGATAGGTTGAATAAACGTCTTTTAATCTCGTTTTTGTAACATGGGTATATATCTGTGTGGTTGATATATCAGAATGACCTAACATTTCTTGAACTGAACGTAAGTCTGCGCCATTTTCAAGTAAATGTGTCGCAAATGAGTGCCGAAGTGTATGTGGTGTTAAGTTCTTCTCGATGTTTGCTTGTTTACTTAGCTTCTTTAAGATCTTCCAAAACCCTTGCCTAGAAAGAGGTTCTCCATGATGGTTAACAAACAAGTAATCATGTCGTTTCTTTTTAACTAATAAACTTCTGCCATGATCGATGTACGTTAACAAGGCTTCGCATGAAATTTTACCGATTGGAATAATTCGTTCTTTGTTTCCTTTCCCGACGCACCTCACAAAGCCCATCGTCAGATGAACGTCATCAACTAGAAGTGAACAAAGTTCTGACACACGCATTCCTGTTGCATAAAGTAATTCCAGCATTGCTTTATTTCTTAAATCAAATGGAGTTTTACTTGTCGGTGCTGATAAAAGTGCATCTACTTCATCAAAGCTCAACACTTTCGGTAAACGCCTCTCTAATTTCGGAGTTTCAATATGTACTGAAGGGTCTTTGTCTGTCTGTTTCTCTCGAATTAGAAACTGATGAAAGGCTCTTACCGAAGCTATTGTTCTAGCAATTGTAGCGGATGCCCGTCCATTTTCCTTTAAAAAGTATAAATAATTCATAATAACAATTCGAGTAACTTCATTTATCTCTTTCATTTGTTCAACGTGTTTAATATAATGTATGTACTTTTCAAGATCCCGACGATAAGATTGAATTGTATTTTGAGCTAACCCTCGCTCAACCAAAACGTAGTGCAAAAAATCTTCTAATTGATGTTGCATCGCAACTCTCCCCACTATCCTATTCACCAAAATGGTAAAAGAACAATAATCGTTCGATAAATCTTTGCTCTTCTACTTCTGCAGCCTCCATTTGAAAAACCTTAACAGCTCTTCCTTTCGGCTCATCGTAACGATGATATCGATCATATTCATTACTCACCCATAGAATACCATAATAAAATAATAACGTGCACCCCATAAACAATAAAAAAACTTTTATAGTATCCCAAGCTGCTTCTAGAATTTTCACGGCTTGCATACCTCCTTGTACATAACATTGCTTATTACAAGGTATGCCAAAAAGAAAAGTGAATATACCTATTTCTTTTATTTATAAAGGAGATACATGAGATTACTCTAGCAAACTATAAAGGAATAAAAAACCTTTCTTTATAATTACAAGAAAGGTTTACGCTTTATTTTCTTGACAGCGACTACATATCCCATGAAAAGTAAGTCGATGATCTTTTATTTTGAACTTCCATTGATCTTCTACAACTTTTTCAACGTCACCTAAAAGGTCTTCTTGGATTTCATCCACCGAACCACACTCGATACAGACTAAGTGATGGTGAAAGTGAGTTGCACCTTCTTGACGCAGGTCATATCGTGATACACCATCCCCAAAGTTAATCTTATCAACAACCTTTAATTCACTTAGCAATTCTAGTGTACGGTAAACAGTGGCTAAACCAATTTCCGGTGATTTCTCTTTTACTAAAAGATATACATCTTCTGCACTTAAATGGTCTTCTTCATTCTCTAATAAGACACGTAAGGTCGCTTCTCGTTGTGGAGTTAGCTTATAACTTTGAGAATGCAACTGTTTTTTTATTCTTTCTATTCTTTTCTCCATTCACTGTCCCCCCGAAAGCGATTACTAATTAGATTATAATCAAAAAGGGAAAACTCTGTCAAATTAAAATGATTCTTATCTTTTAATAATATATATTATCAAAATATAATAGATATTATTTGATAATCAACTTCATTAGGTTAGGGGAAACAAAAGCTTCAAAACCTGATGCTATCGCCAAAACTGCACAAACACAAAGAATAAACACAGAATATCTTAAAAAATGGTGGAAAATCGTGTCATGACTTCGCTTTACGAAAAGTTGTTTTACCATTTTCAATGAGAAACTAATTGAGACGACAGACACTATGATAAAGGCTGGGACAATAATAATGTTTTGTGGAAGAATTGAAACAAACGATAAAAAGAAACCAGTAAGACCCATCTGACTAACTAAAAATCCTACCGTGAACCCGACAACGATCCCCTTGATAAATAACAAAATTAAAATGACTGGAACACCGATGATCGTTAACCCTAACAGCCACATTAGGCCTATATATTTAATGTAGTGGGCAAAGCTTTGTATAAACATTGAGGTTGAATTTGCAAATTCTCCTTGCGCTACTTGACCAAAAAACTGATTGATATAGGTGTGCAAATCCGTTTTTTGCGATAGGCTCAAACTGTTAACTACGATTGCACCAAAAATAACACCCATTAAAAATAAAACAGTTACAAAAATATATATAGATCGGTTATCTTCAATATGATAAGCAATCGTCTGACTAAATGTACTTACCTTTTTTCTCATATTATCATTCCTCCCCTACTATC
>CAZIRM010000127.1:0-7069 GCA_964541705.1 uncultured Bacillaceae bacterium
GTAGTAACTGTAATTTTTATCAAGTTTTCATAGAACTTTTGACACTACCCTCTATGTATAGTATACTACACTACTTGATAGTATACTATACATAATGTATACTATAATAAAGAAGGGTGGGGATTGATATGAAATTGATTTTAAAAGACTATTTAGAACAACAAAATAAAACTACCTATTGGCTACGACAAGAAACTGGCATTAGTCATAAAGCAATCTACGATCTTGTAAATAATAAAACAAAAGGAATTCGTTTTGATTCTTTAGAAAAAATATGCAAGGCTCTTAGTTGTACACCAAATGATTTGTTCAAACTACCTTAAAAACGAGGGTAGTTTTTTCTATATATGTCTGTCTACTTTTGTACACGTTTTTATTAACAGTTACACTACTCCTTATTCACTACTGAACAATGTATAGTAGACAGGTAAAAAAATACAATTATTACTAATTACAGTTTATAATACACTACTGATTAATGCAAGGTAGTAACAGAAGAACAAGTGGAAAACCTTTCGACAAAAAACGAGGGCGCGTTTATAATGATTGTAATACATCAAAAGGAGGTTGCTAGATTTGTTTTGTACTAACTGTGGAAATGAATTATTCGATCAGGCTAATTTTTGTCAGCACTGTGGCACAAAAAAAGCAACTCAAACAGCTAACCATGATTCCCAAACTGGTCATACTAATGCTGAAGGAACTAACGAAGAAGTCGAGTCACATGAGACAGAAAAGATGATTAAATTATTTATTGGCAAGAATCAAGACTACTTTCTTTCAAAATGGAAACAAGAGAACTCTTGGAACTGGGCCGCATTCTTTTTTGGGATTATTTATTTAGGTTATCGAAAAATGTATCGCTATATTTTTATAACGATTGGCATTCTTTTAGCACTGGATGTCGTGTTACTTATTATGAATCCGTTTTATCCAGCTTTTCTAGATTTCGTTGTTGGAATGGTCGTTGCAGTCGTCCTGGGTCTTAAAGCGAATGACTTGTATAAAAAAGAGGTGGAAGATAAGGTGGCATCCATTGAGACAAGTACTTTATCAAAAGATACGAAACTTCAATGGATAAAAAATAAGGGTGGTACAAGCATCGGTGGTATTTTTATTGCTCTTCTCCTTTTAGGGGCTTACATGATCATTTATGATGTACTTTTTGCAATGTTTGTCTATTTATAGTGAATTTCATTGAACATGAAAAAACACCCAGTTGGGTGTTTTTTCACTAAGTTAGACCATCACTTTACAAATGTTATTTGTGAATTCTACTGGATCGGTTACTGGCAAGCCTTCAATCAGAAGTGCTTGGTTGTAGAGAATGTTTGTATAAAGGTTTAGTTTTTCCTTGTCACTCTCAAATGCTGCTTTTAAAGATGCGAACACTTCGTGGTTTGGGTTTAATTCTAATACTTTTTCAGCCTTTACGTTTTGATTGTCAGGCATTGCGCTTAGAATTTTCTCCATTTCGATTGTTACTTCACCTTCTGTTGCTAAACAAACCGGATGCGTTTTTAGGCGTTTAGAAATTCTTACATCTTTTACTTTCGCAGCTAAAATTTCTTTCATTGCATCAAATAGTTCTTTATGTTCTTTCTCTTGCTTTGCATCCTCGTTCTTTTCCTCTTCTGTTTCAATACCTAAGTCGCCACTTGAAATAGATTTGAACTCTTTTTCTTTGTAGTTCATTAACATTTTAATTGCGAACTCATCTACATCGTCAGTGAAGTATAGAATTTCGTACCCTTTATCAAGGACAGCTTCAGCCTGTGGTAATTTTTCAAGTCTTTCAATTGAATCTCCAGCTGCATAGTAAATATACTTTTGATCCTCTGGCATATTGGATACATACTCATCTAGTGTCACTAGTTTCTTCTCTTTTGAAGAAGAGAACATCAGTAAGTCTTGTAATACGTCTTTATTAGCTCCAAAGTCACTGTAAACACCGTATTTTAATTGACGGCCGAACGACTGATAGAACGTTTCATACTTTTCGCGCTCATCTTTTAACATACTTTGCAGTTGTGATTTAATTTTACTTTTAATGTTTTTCGCAATTTGTTTTAACTGACGGTCATGTTGTAATAACTCACGCGAAATGTTCAGTGATAAATCTTCAGAGTCAACCATTCCTTTTACAAAACTAAAATAATCAGGAAGTAAATCTGAACACTTATCCATGATTAAAACGCCACTTGAATATAGTTCGAGACCTTTTTCGTACTCTTTCGTGTAGAAGTCGAACGGTGTTTTTTCTGGAATATATAAAATCGAGTTGTATCGCAACATACCATCAACTTTTATGTGAATATGCTTTAATGGTTTATCAAATCCATAATGCTTTTCAGCATAGAAGTTTTCGTAATCTTCATCAGTAAGTTCACTTTTATTTTTACGCCATATCGGAACCATGCTATTAATGACTTGCTCGAATGTATGCTCTTCAAACTCTGAATCCGTTCCTTCTTTTTTACGACGCTCTGTTACGTCCATTTTAATTGGGTAACGAATAAAATCAGAGTACTTTTTGATGATCGATTTTAAACGATACTCTTCTACATACTCATCATAATTCTCATCTTCTGTGTTTTCTTTTAATTTCAAGATGATTTCTGTACCAACTGTTTCTTTGTTGGCCGTTTCGATTGTGTAGCCATCTGCACCTGTCGACTCCCATTTGTACGCTTCATCGCTTCCTAATGCTTTACTAATGACAGTGACAACATCGGCAACCATAAATGCGGAATAAAATCCAACACCAAATTGACCAATGATATCATGACCATCTTTTAATTCGTTCTCTTTTTTAAATGCTAAAGATCCACTTTTTGCAATAACTCCAAGATTGTTTTCTAACTCTTCTTTCGTCATTCCAATACCTGTATCGATTAGCGTTAACGTTCGATTGTCTTTGTCTGCTACTAATTTTATGTAATAATTGTCTTGCTCGAACGTAAGAGAATCGTCTGTTAATGCTTTATAATAGATTTTATCAATCGCATCACTTGAGTTAGAAATTAACTCTCTTAAGAATATCTCTTTTTGCGTATAAATTGAATTAATCATCATTTCTAATAATCGTTTTGATTCTGCTTGGAATTGCTTTTTTTCCATTGAAATATGCTCCTTTCAAATCTACAGTTTTCTTTTTTAGCACTCAGACACCCCGAGTGCTAATCTAGTTTATATTTTACATAAACAAACGTTCATGTCAACTCTATTCACTATTTTCTTAACTGGCGATTAAAAGATAGTATTCACTTTCTTAATTTTATATAATTTCGTTGAGACTGTTCGATTAATCTGCATTTAGATTCCTCCTAGAATCGTGAATCATTTCCATAAGGGGTAACGCCAACATTTTGACGTGAAACCCACGCTAAGACATAAATGGAAAACAAAAGCTGATTTCTCCCACGCTTAGGAAAAATCAGCCATATCTTTATATCTTTAATGGACGTAATTCATGTGAGTTAGGAACTTTTTTTAAGTCAAATGTATATTCCCCAAGTAAGTTAATATGTTCCCAACCTAGTGGAGAAATGTGGGGTAATAACGCCTCTTTTAATAATCCTTTTGACTTTAATATCTTTGTAGCCTCTGTAAGGTAAACCGTATTCCAAACCGTAATGGCATTGATAAGTATATTTAAGGCACTAGCCCGTTGAAGTTGATCTTGCAATCCCCGTTCTCGTAACTCTCCACGTTTACCAAAGAATAAGGCTCTTGCCAATCCATTCATGGCTTCCCCCTTATTTAATCCTCTTTGTATACGACGGCGTAATGTCTCATTAGATATATAGTCTAAAATAAAGATTGTTTTTTCAATTCTACCCATCTCTCGCAATGCTGTTGCCATTTTATTTTGGCGAGAATAGGACCCTAACTTTCCTAAAATAAGGGAAGCTGATACTTTTCCTTCTCGTATGGAATGTGCTAATCGTAAAACGTCATCATAATTATCTTGAATAACTTTAATGTTGATTTTTCCCCTTAGAATGCTTTCAATTTTAGAGTAATCACTAGATTTATCCATGATATAAAGTTTGGAATCTGATAAATCTCGCATTCTAGGAGCGAAGCGAAAACCTAATATATGGCTTAATCCAAAAACCTGATCAGTGTAACCAGCTGTATCTGTATAATGTTCTTCTATGGGTAATTCCGACTCATGATGTAGCAATCCGTCTATAACATGTACAGCGTCCCGAGCGTTTGTATTAATAACTTTTGTATAAAAAGAAGAAAATTGATCGCTGGTGAATCTATAGATAGTAGTGCCTTTCCCTGTTCCATAATGAGGGTTAGCATCTGCATGAAGAGAAGAGACGCCAACCTGTACACGCATGCCATCTGAAGAAGAAGTACTTCCATCTCCCCAATGTTTTGATAAAGAAAGGTGATGTTGAAAATTAACCAAAATAGCTTGAGCTTTATTTAAAGAATCCTCATGTAATCTCCATTGGGCTGCGTTAGCCATCTGATGATAGGTGATTCCCGGTGTTGCTTCGGCCATTTTGGTGAGACCAATATTAGTTCCCATGGCCATTATAGCTGCCATTACAATAGATTTTCCCTCACTCTTTGGGGGACGATTATTAGATGCATGAGTTAGGTGTTCATCGAACCCTGTCCAATTGGAAACTTCCATTAATAAATCAGTAAGTTTTACCCGAGGTAGCATGTTATATAACGTTTGGCTAAGAGCTTTTGCTTCTTCCGGTGTGTCTTTTTCTAAACGGTCAAGCCGTATCCTGGATTTATCAATATTTATTCCTTCAAGCGAATCTAGGTTTTTCGAGATATACTCTAATCTGTCGTTTAAAGCTGCATTTCTTTGTATTAGATATTCTTGAGCTGACATACTAACTGCTAATCTATTACCTATGGTTTTAGCTTCTTCCCAATTGTCTCTGGGTACCAAGTATTCCTCAAAATCCTTATGTAATCGACTTCCGACAACCCATATATCACCTGAACGAATATAGTTTTTTAATTCGGTTAATGCTGCCAATTCATAATACTTGCGATTAATATTACCATCCTCATCATAAACATGTTTTTCCCATCTCTTTGTTATAAAATCTAATGGTGCTCCTTCGGGAACGTGGCGTTTCCTACTTTCATTCATTTCACGTACAACGTTTAGAGCGCGTAATAAGGGTTTAGCAGCCTGTGTTGTTTGGAATTCCAATTTACTAAGTAGTGTAGGTGTATACTTTCTAAGGTAGGTAAACCGTGTAACCAATAAATCTAAGTAATCGTAATCCATAGGGCGAGCTAAACGTTTTGCTTCTTCTACAGAATCAACAATCTTGTCCCATGGCATTATTTTCTCTAACACTTCAAATGGATCTAGTTCTTCATTTCGCGCTTTAACTAAAGCGTCTCCAATATCTGCAAAGTGCAATATTTTTTCATTGATAGATTTTCCATTTTGCTTTTGCAGTTCTTCTTGTGCTTTTCTACCCTTTGACTGTAAAATCATGATTTGTCGATCATGAATTTCAATAGCCTGATCAATTAGATCTTGACTAAGAGTTAAAAGATGAGCTACAAGAATAGCGTACCTTTTATTTTCATTAAATCTTCGAAAAGAATGAGGTTCATATCGGGCACCTAACCTAGCAAGCTGAAGAAGTCTATTCGAATGAATATGTTCTGCCCCTATTGAAAGATTTAATAAACGGACATATTCTAATCTTTCTATTACTTTTAAAAAAGCATCAGGTGATGATTGACCTGGAATTTCTCTGAGCCATCCAAGTTTAGTTTTTGATTTATTTGAAGGGGTATCAATTAATTTCTCCAATTGTTGTTTTTGCCATTGAGATAACGGTTTATAGAGTGACTTGTATACTTTTTCCTCTGCCCTTCGTCGGGTTTCCCATACTAACCTTTCAATCGTTGTCATAGCAGGCAAGATGATTTTTTGCTTTCGCATTTCTTCTAAAGTCATCCTTATTAGGAACAGGGCATTTGAATTTTCTATTGCATGGGGTAGTAATGCCTGTGAAATAACCCGATATGATTGGGCAGAAAAATTAGAAAAACCATAGTGTTTTCGTATTTCTTCCATATGTTCATGTTTTGTTTGTTCTCTTTCAGAATATTGCTTAAATTCAATTGGATCTACTTGTAATTGTTTAGCAACATAGTTTATCACCTTATCAGGAATGTTCTTGATATCTGAAAGAGACCAACCAGGATAACGAAAAAGACAGATTTGAATAGCGAATCCCAATCGATTATGATCTCTTCTTCTACGTTTTATTACCTCAATATCACTTTGTGTAAGGGTATAGTAGTATGCTAATTCCCAATTGCTTAAAGTTGAAGGGATTGTCAAAAAATCCTTTCTTTGATCAGGTGTAAGTAATTCCCTTGCTCTTAGGTACACAGGAAAATCCCCCTATTCCAACCCCAAGGTTTAAATTTTTTCCAAAGCGCGATACAACACTGATTTACTTACACCAGTCATATCTGTAATTTCTTTGATGCTATATTGATTAGACGAATGTAGTTTTAAAGCACGTTCCACCAACTTAGGGTCTTTGGAAGGTCTTCCTCCGTTCCGACCTCTCATTCTTGCAGATTGTAATCCTGATTTTGTACGCTCACTGATAATATCCCGTTCTAATTCAGCAATACTCGCCATTGTTCGAAAGAAAAAACGTCCCATAGCTGTAGATGTATCAATACTATCCTGTATGGAAATGAAATTGACTTTTTTTCTTCAAAGGTTTCAGCCAACTCAATAAGATGCTTTGTAGACCTTGAAATACGGTCCAACTTATAAACGACTATGGAATCGCCTTCACTTATAGCTTTTAGGAGTTGCTCTAATTCCAGGCGTTCTTTTTTTGTTCCAGTTATTTTTTCTTTATAAATAACAGCTGCGCCTGCTTTCTTTAAAGCATCAATTTGAAGATCTAAATTTTGGTCTTGAGTAGAAACTCGAGCATATCCAAAAATTTTTCCCATTTAATTCACTCCCCTCCTAAATAATTAATAGTCTCTCGGCATTCGCCGAGCTTTGTGGTTCAAGGTTTTTCTTGAACCT
>CAZIRM010000128.1:0-6921 GCA_964541705.1 uncultured Bacillaceae bacterium
ACGCAACGCACTGTTCAACGAGATTTAAATGTACTTGAGTATAACAATCTCGTAAAAAGTCCTAGTCGAGGAAAATGGACAACAAGTAATAACACACAAGTGTCCTAAAACAAAATAGATAGAAAAACTAACCATAAAATAGTGGTTGTCTTATGTAAGCATGAGACAACCTTTTTTATTTTCTATTTTCTAATTGTTCGATCTCCGTCTCCGTTAACTCCCAATACTCTCCTAGAGCTAACGTTTTATCTAATTGTAAAGGACCTATGGATAAACGTTTTAAGTAGATGACCTTTTTCCCCACTGCTATAAACATTCGCTTAACTTGGTGGAATTTCCCTTCGGTAATTGTTAATTCAATTTCCGATTTCTGGTCAGACTTTAATACTTTTAATTCTGCCGGTTTTGTTACATATCCGTCATCAAGTGTTACACCTTGCTTAAACGTATTTACGTCTTCCTCTGTTACGGTGCCCTCAACTTTTGCATAATACGTTTTTGGTACGTGTTTCTTAGGGGAAAGCAACTCATGTGCTAATTTTCCGTTATTCGTTAGTAAAACGAATCCCTCTGTGTCTTTATCCAATCTTCCAACTGGGAAAGGTTCATACCTTGCATCTTCAAACTCCAATAAATCAACAACCGTTTGGTCATTTGCATCTTCGGTTGCAGACAAAACCCCTTGTGGTTTGTTCATCATCAAATAAATAAATGGTTTATATGCGATTTTTTCTCCATTAACGAAAATTTGATCAAAAGATGCATCTACATGAAATTTAGCATCTTTAACAACAGCATCATTTACTCGAACGGTACCACTTTTAAGAAATTTCTTTACCTCTTTTCTCGTTCCTAAGCCCATATTAGCTAAAAATTTATCAATTCTCATCTTCATTTCCTCGTTTCAGTGAAAATTAACTCTCCTTTAAAGACAAAAGGTTGTAATCATGTGATTAACAACCTTACATTAATTCTTCGGAGCCAAACATATACTCCCTAGTTCTAATATTAACGTTTAATACAATTCCAATTGCGATCATGTTTGTTAGCAAGGCACTTCCCCCATAGCTAATAAACGGTAATGCTAACCCTGTAATTGGCATTAATCCAATTGTCATACCGATATTTTGGAAAATTTGAAACACCATCAAACCCATGACTCCAGTAACGATGTATGTCCCAAAAAGATTATTGCAACTAAACGCAATAATAATCATTCTGTAAAACAACAAAAAGTAAATAATAATCAATATTGTCGCTCCTATGAACCCAAATTCTTCACCAATAACCGTGAAGATAAAGTCAGTATGGACCTCTGGAACGAACCCACTTTTTGATACTGCTCCTTCAGTAAAACCACTACCAAATAGTTGACCAGATCCAATCCCTTGTAGTGCATTTAACAATTGAAAGCCAACCCCTCGGGGATCACTCTCTGGGTCTAACCAACCATAGATTCGATCTAGTTGATGCGAAGGTACAACTTCTGTAAATAACTCAAAAAAGTTGTTATGAAACCATACCATAATCGCCAAAAAGGCTGTAACTGCAGAACCTAAAATCGCAAAAATTTTCCAAGAAACACCTGCCATTAATAACATCGTTAGAATGACACTTGCAATTACAAGCGCTGTTCCCAAATCAGGTTGGACTAAGATTAAGAAAAATGGTGGCAGTCCCACAGCTAATACTTTACCAACTAAGATCCAATCTTCTTTAAACGTTCGCTCAGTGTTTTCTTTTGTTAAGTAAACTAGTAAATGCGCCAGTGCCAACACAACAAAGATCTTAACAAATTCTGATGGTTGAAACAGAATATCTTTGGCTGGCGCTTCCCTAACAATCCCGATCCAACGTTGGGATCCATTTCTTTCAACGCCAAAAAACTCTACAGCTAACAATAAAACGAGACCAATACTATAAAGGGGAATCGTAAAATTTTTAAACAAATCATAGTCTATGAGCATAGCACCAATAATTAATATCACACCTACAAAGTAAAACAACAATTGTCTTTTTACAAAATGTGAGGGATCTATATTATATTGCCCTGCCATTGCAGCACTATAGATTGCAAGTAAACTAATGCACATGAGAAGAAACAATAAAAATAATAACGTATAGTCTAACTTTTGCAAAAAACCTTTCCGATCTGGCATTGTTATTGCAACCTCCCATCAATTAAAATCTTTCTAATCGTATCATAACGAATACATTTAAACAAAGGTGCTTTTTTACATCATTGATTGAACTTCATAATGACTTAAAAAGGATCATATATAGCAAGTGAATAGTTTTAACGCAACTATATATTAATCTTTAGTGGAGAAAAAATGAATGATGAAGTTAACTGACAGACATAAGAAACGACTAGCCAACTCGCTAATCGTTTTCCCTCTTAACTAGCTTCTCTAAGAGGGCTAATCTGTTCTTTTGTATTAGAATTTAGCCTCGCGATATTGACTAAGATTCCCATACTGATAAATGTAATCATTAAAGATGATCCACCATAGCTTAAAAACGGCAATGGAATACCTGTAATCGGTAATACCCCTGATGCGGCGCCTACATTTAAACAAACTTGAATTGCAATTTGAAAACAAATCCCAAATGCTAGAAGGCTGCCAAACGAATCTTTACATCTTAACCCTATTAAAATACCACGAAAGACGATTATTCCTAAACTACCTAAAACAAATAACACTCCTATTATTCCCAATTCTTCCGCGATAATCGATAAAATAAAATCTGTATGGGCCTCTGGTAAATATAATAATTTTTGTACACTTTGACCAAAGCCTGCACCAGTCAGTCCTCCGTGAGCAATAGCAACATATGACTGGATCAGCTGGTACCCTGAACCTAATGGGTCAGCAAAAGGATCAAGAAAGCCCGTTAATCTTGCAAGTCGATAGTCAGCTGAAAACGCATAGACTGTAACAATCGATCCACATACAGTAGCCAACATCGCTAAATGAATAAATTTAGCCCCGGAACAAAAAACAATTAAACCTGCAACGGCTAGAATTAAACTTGCTGTTCCTAAATCAGGTTGATACATAATAAACGAGAAGAAAATACCAACGACGATTAACGGTGGTATTACCCCTCGGGCAAATTGGTTAATGTATGCTTGTTTCCTTGAATACACGTGAGATAAGTAAATAATCGTACCTAACTTTACAAACTCTGACGGCTGAAAGTTCATAAATTTCAAATCGATCCACCGTGTTGAACCATTTATCGTAACACCTAAAGGAGTTAACACTAATAAAAGTAGAATAATACAAACTGGTACAATTACTTGTGTAAACTTCTGATACAAACGATAAGGAAAAAAAGCAGTTATTAGAAATAACGTTAGTGAAACCAAAACCCAGAAAAATTGACGCTTTATAAAAAATGTATGATCAGCAAATTTGTCAAACGCGTAAACATAGCTTGCACTATATACCATCACTAATCCAAATGCAGTTAGGACAAAAACAGTCGTAATGAGTGTCCAGTCACTCTGCCTCTTTATACCTTCCTCCATAATATCCTCCATCCACCGATTTAATAAAAGCGTTGGCTACTTTTTTGAATGAGAACCGGAAGCTAAAGTCAATTGAAGTGAAATCAATTACTTAACTTCTAAAGAACTTTTGTAAATCAATTGTTGTGATCGATTTTTTTAATTAAAAAGAGAGAATATACATCAACATTATACCAAACAGATGAATCGAGCAAAAGAAGATTAATTCAAAAAAAACAACGCCTATTTTTAAAAATGTGGGTAGTTACCTAGGTCCAAATATCGTCATGGGCATAGACTAATTAACGAGATGACACATACCTAGAGAAAAAGGAGCGAATGTAATGGAATATTATCGTCAACAACCCCAAACTCAATTTTTCCCTGGATTCCCATTTTTACCGAGTCCGAGTCCTACTCCTCAACCAACTTCACGTCCTCGAGATTTAGAAAGAAGAGTGGCTCAACTTGAAAGACAAGTAGCGAGAAACAGTGAACGAATTGACCGGCTAAACCGTCGTCTACGTCGACTTGAAGGACAATACGGTTGGTCATATGGAACTGACGGGTTTTAAACTCAGATAAAAGAGACGCTAGTTACTCGCTAGCGTTTTTTTGTTGTTCATTTTTAACTTTCTTCTTCAAAAACTTAAATCTTTGACCAAGAATTTGGCCGGCAAGATTTGAGCGCACTCCTAAATAGAGATAAGAAACACCGCCTGCCATAACAGAGACCATTAATACTACAAACGCATTGGGCCTATTATGATCAAATGGGAAGATTTGCGTTAACATTGATTGAAATAATAGAACAACTACGCCCATTGCGCTAGCGAAGATAGAAATAAGTAAAAACCGCTTCACTATATATCGATAGTTATATTCTGCATACTTTCCAATTGCCCAAAAATTAATGGCAACTGCGATGGCATAGCCAATAGCCGTTGCGTATATGGCACCAATCGCCTCAAATTGAACAATTAATAAAGAATTTAACATTAACTTCGAACTTACCCCAGCTACTAAACCGATAACAGCAAAACGTTGCTGGCTAATTCCTTGTAAAATGGCTGAAGTAACTGCAAAGAGTGAAAATAAAACGGCAACCGGTGCATAATACTTCAAAATCTCTGCACCAATCATGAGGTCATTCAAACCAAATAATGCTGCAAATGCAGGACGCGATAATATTGATAATCCTAGTGCTGCCGGCAACGTCAGAAATAAAATTACTTGATATGTTTGTGTTATTTGTTTTTGTAGCATTGCCCTATTATTATCAACAAAAGACTTTGTTATGGTTGGTAATAAAGTAAGTGACAACGCCGTTGCTATTGAGACAGGGATTAAAATTAATTTATGAGCCGCTTGAGCAAAAAGGCCAAAAGCCGCTTCAGCATCTCCTTGAGAATAATTAATTAATTCCAGTGCTTTCGTAAACGTCGCCATATCAATCAGTTGATATAAAGGGATTGCTAGTCCAATAAACGAAATGGGTAGAGCATACATGAGAAGTTCTTTATACATCTCAACCAGTGAAATATCATGTTCAGCTGTACTCAATCGTAACTGTTCATCTAGATATTTTTTACGTTTAAACCAATAGAAAAGAAGAACCGCTAGACCTCCCAATGCACCGACAAAGGCGCCAAATGTTGCAAACCCTACGGCTAAGGAAATCGAACCCTCCATTACATTTACAATCGCAAATGTTACAGAAAGAATGAAAACAATCCGGACAACTTGCTCTATCACTTGAGAGATTGCTGTTGGCCCCATCGATTGGTGTCCTTGGAAGTAACCACGAATAATAGACATCACAGGAACGATTAACAGGGCAGTACTCACCATTCGAATCGTTAAAATAACATCTTCTATCGTATTACCTTTTAAATCTTTCCCTTCAACAACATGATGAGCAATTGGCGTTGCCAGAAGAAATAGAATCAAAAATGCAATGAAACCGGTAATGGACATTACAATAAGACCGGATTTAAACAATCTTCTTCCGGTACGATAATCACCTAGCGCATTATATTTAGAAACAAATTTTGAAACAGCCAGAGGGACTCCTAAAGTAGCTATACTTAATACGACCGTGTATGGAACATACCCATATGTGTAAAGTGCCAGTCCAACGGAACCTACGATCGCTGTAAATGGAAAGATGTATATTAACCCTATTATTTTGGAAATAAAAATAGAGGCCGTTAAAATCATTGTACCTCTTAATAACTTAGAATCTGACATCGATTACACCCCTATTATCTATTCGGAAAAATCATACATCTCGCGTGAGCAAGATCACCCATAGGTAAACCATGAACTACACTTTTTTCTATCTATATCATTTTAGCCGACAGTTACAAGAATGAAAAGTCCAATGCGATGAATATTTCAATTATTTCTTCCAATAATAAGAAGTACAAAATTTGATAGGAGTTTTTACATTGAAAAAATTTATGTTTATGCTTTTAACCGTTACCTTAAGTTTTCTATCTCTGAATTATGTTCAAGCAAATAAACAAGCCGAATTTGAGTTGGGCGATATTGCGATTACTGTTGATGAGGAAAACCAGCTTTTACGCTACGACATCATCATTAATAACATGACAGACGAGTTGATTCGAAGTGAAAAAGGTTTTACTGTAGTGGTCGAACCTAATAAAAAACTTCTCTCTCTAATGAAACAAGATTCAACTGCCCAAATGATTACACGTTCAACAGGAGGACCGGGGTTTTTTAATTCTAATTCTGAACAATCTTTCCGAGTGGAATATGTGATCAAAGACGGGGTCTCTGCTGAGCAACTTTACCCAGTAACAATAGAAGGAGAATTACTGTTACTAGACGGGGAAAGAATATTACTAAAAACTTCATTATCAAAATAATCTCAAAAAGTATGTATCTTACCATTGGATCTAATTCCACTTAAATAAACCCTACAATAAAAAGGATGTCCATATGGGCATCCTTTTTATCTATTAAAAGCTAATAACCTTATATCCAATTAATAAAACAACTGTTAATGTTCCTACTAAGAATGACCAGTGCTTAACGGTTGTTGTTTCGTCTCGTTTTGTTAAACCTAAGATTTTTTCCATGAAGTAAAGCATAACCATAACAATGACTGCTTTTAAAAAGGTAATGAAAGGATAATCATTTAACACTAATAGTGCAACTCCAGTACCAATCATAATCATATAAAATAACCTTAAAATATTATGTGTAACTTTTCCTGCTGTTACTTTCTTTGCACAATATAAGAAGTATGATGCAATAAATAAACCAACTAAAACGATCCAAAAGTATGCATGTGGATGATAAAACGCTTCATATGGCATAATATAATCTCCTCGTATATTATATTTAGTCCCCTATTTCAGGACAATTTCCAATTACTATTT
>CAZIRM010000129.1:0-6889 GCA_964541705.1 uncultured Bacillaceae bacterium
TGGTAGTAACTGTAATTTTTATCAAGTTTTCATAGAACTTTTGACACTACCTTTTGCATCACCTTAGATACATACGCAATATATTCACTTTTATACATTTTAAAGAAAATTCAATAAATACAGAATTATCCTTCAAAATCACAACGTCGCTAACTATAACACAAAAAACGAAAATAGGCATTCAGAATATTTAGTCACTTTTACACAAATGAATATTTATACATAATATTTTACATTAAGAGGTCATATTTCGGTATATAAGAATATATATCCATTGAGAAAAATTTATATAAACCGATAAAAAAGTAGTTACGCTAAAGGAGCGTAACTACTTTTTTTATCGATAAATATGAACAAAAGGTTCTTCATTACTATGTCTTACAATGATACTCTCTGCTCCTTGTAACGAAGTCAGGTAAACAGACACAGGTAAGCTAGGGTGAAAACTATTTTCTATTTGGCCTGTTATAAATTGTGTCATCGCAATAATTTCAGCTTTTCCGTTAGATTGTAAATTAATTTCAATTGTAAGTTCTTGAAGTTGTCCACCTTTGTAACGACCTCTGCCGACAATACCAACATAATTATCAAAAAATCCGTCAATACCGTCCTTAAAATTAGCAAAATTAACTGCATCTTCGCGGTGGTCGGTCATTACTTCCGAGGATGGAAAAAAGTAATTTCTTTCATTGATTCTTTCCCATTTGTCAATTGATCTACCTGGTTCGACTGTTGTGAATGCGATAAAATTTCCAGGTACAATAGACTGGCGGCGTTCTTCTTGAAACAAAGCGATGACAATCGGAATGTCTGCTTGATAGTATTCCCGGACTCGATTCAACACATTTTGAGCAATTCTTTTCCCTTCTTCTTCTATTGCCTCATTTTCTAAAGATATTTCACCCTCGTGAAAAAAACCTAAATCATCAACGATTCGGTAATAATAAACGGAGTTCAGTGATACACCAATTACCAAGCCTGCCAATTCTACCTTCCCGTCTTCATTAAGCTTCAGATAATTATGTTCCATCACATGAGAAAGGTATGATGGATGATTTTCATGAAGCTCCCGCTCAAGACGAACCCTTTCGCGACGCTCCTCTTCACTTTTAGGCGTATTTTTCCCAGAGGCCAACAAAGGATATTCCCCTTCTGGTAAAGATGGATTCAAGCCTCTTTTAAAGCCCTCTCGCTCTGAATCATATCTTCTTAGCCACTCATTAATCTCTGTGCCAGTAATTTGCCCTTCTTGAAAATAGTATTCGTTTTGCGGGAAACGAGTCGAGGCAATTTCCATTAGCCCTAATTCTAATTGATTAATATCATTTCGATTATTCATAGCCAACGGGACTAACCCTCGTGCTTCACTATGACGGTAGCTGCCCTCTTGCAAAACTGTACGGAAATAATTTTCAGGTGTATTTAAATTTGGGCTGATGATTACCTTTTCTTCTTCGTCAGAATCCTCATCGACAATGACAACTTCTCCTTCATCTTGCACAATGCTAAAGCACCCTGTTAAAGACAAGAGCAAAACAATCATTAAACCATAAAATAAACGTTTGGTGTATACCATAACAACCCTCCTCGAAACCTACATATCACCTATTTTTCTAGTTCTTCTATTAGGCGTGATTCATCCCAAATTTCAATGGACAAACTTTCTGCTTTCTTTAATTTTGATCCTGCTTTTTCCCCTGCAATTAAAAGGTCCGTTTTCGTCGTTACACTTCCCGTTACTTTTCCTCCCAAGGCTTCAATCTTTTCTTTTGCTTCTTCCCTTGCAAGGATTTCGAGTTTTCCAGTTAGGACAACTACTTTATTTGTAAAGTAAGAATCTTTCGTAACCTCTACTTTTTTCCCTTTATACACCATGGCAACGCCTAAAGACTTCAATTCGGCTATTAAGGATAATACTTCAGGTCTGTGAAAATACTGAACAATTGATTCTGCCATTTTCACACCAATTTCGTTTATGGCTTCCAATTGTTCTGTTGTTGCTTCTTTTAGGGAATCCATTGTTTCAAAATATTGCGCTAAAGTTTTTGCCGCCTTCGCTCCAACAAAACGGATCCCTAGTCCAAATAACAACTTCTCTAACGAATTTTGCTTGGAAGCTTCAATCGCCTTTAATAGGTTATCTACTGACTTTTCACCCATTCGTTCAAGTTGTAATAATTCACTTCTCTCTAGTTTATAAAGATCAGATACATCTTTAATTAAACCATTTTCAAATAGTTGGGTGATTACTCTCTCACCTAAACCATCAATATTCATTGCGTTTCTGGAAACAAAGTGTATCATACCCTCACGAATTTGCGCTGGACAGTTAGGATTCATGCAACGCAAAGCCACTTCTTCTTCTAAACGTACAAGGTCACTCTCACATGCCGGACAATTGGTTGGCATGCTAAACTCCTCTTCTTCACCTGTACGCTGTTCAATTAGTACGTTCACGACTTCTGGAATAATGTCTCCTGCTTTTTTGATAACAACTTTATCACCAATCTTTAAATCTTTTTGGCGAATTAGATCTTCATTATGCAAGGATGCTCGTTTCACGGTCGTTCCGGCAACTTGTACCGGTGTTAATAACGCTGTGGGAGTAATAACTCCCGTGCGACCTACACTTAATTCAATTCCTTCTAATGTAGTCAGTACTTCCTCAGCAGGAAATTTGTAAGCAATTGCCCAACGAGGGCTTTTCGCCGTAAATCCTAACTTTTTTTGAATCGCTAAAGAATCTACTTTTATAACAATACCATCAATTTCATATGGCAAATCCGGCCTTTTTTCTAGCCAACCATTGACATAATGAATAACTTCGTCGATATTTTTGCAGTGTTTCGCTTCTTTGTTTGTTTTAAAGCCTAACTTACTCATGTAATCCAACGATTCACTATGAGAAGCGATCTCTTTCTCCGTTAATTGAGCGATTGAATAAAGAAAGATGTCTAAATTTCTCTTTGCTGCTACTTTTGGATCAAGTTGACGTAATGAACCAGCAGCGGCGTTCCGTGGATTCGCAAAAGGTTCTTCCTCTTTTTTTATTTTTTCTTCATTCAACTTCTCGAATGAACGCTTTGGCATAAATGCCTCTCCACGCACTTCGATATGAACCTTTTCCTTTAACTTCATTGGGATCGAGCGGACCGTTTTTAAGTTTTGAGTAATGTTTTCTCCAGTTGTGCCATCACCACGGGTTGCCCCTAAAACAAATGAACCATTCTCGTATTTTAGTGATACGGCCAAACCATCGATCTTTAATTCACAACAATACGAAACCTCTTGATTGGCACCTTCTCTTACACGGCGGTCAAAGTCACGTAAATCTTGCTCATCGAACGCATTCCCTAAACTTAACATTGGAATGTCGTGAACCACCTTTTCAAAGTGTGGCAGAGGCTCGCCACCAATTCTCACCGATGGCGAGTCCTCTGTTATTAACGCTGGAAATTGCTGCTCTAGATTTATTAGTTGTTTCATAAGATTGTCATATTCAGCATCAGACACGACTGGCTGGTCTAACACATAATAATGATACCCGTACTCCTCAAGTTGCTGTCTCAGGTGATGTATTTTCATTTCTGCTTCATTTTGTTGCATCATAATCGTTCCTTTCAATTCAATCGAAAATCGGGAATTTCAGTTACCATTACACCTTTGTAATCGGAGCAAATTTAGCTGCCAAGCGCTTTACCCCAACTGGTTGTGGAAAAGCTATATCTAGTTCAATATTTTCATCTGATCCTTTCATGCTTACAACCGTCCCTATTCCCCACTTCTTGTGTTCCGCCTTATCTCCTACTTGCCAGCCAAACTGATCGCCGCCAGTCGTTGTCATTTGAGGTCTAGCAACAGGCTTAGGTCGACTAAAGCTTGAAGCATAACTATTTGATGTACGCGTTGATTTTGCCCATGCCGGTGCTTCTTTTTGCTCATTTAATGAGTTGATTAACTCTACTGGAATTTCTTTAAAGAAGCGCGACTGGGGGTTCGCATTGGTTCGTCCAAATAACGTTCGGACTTTTGCACACGTCATAAATAGACGTTGCTCAGCTCGAGTAATACCTACATAAGCAAGCCTTCTTTCTTCTTCCATTTCTTCTTGTTCAAATAAAGACCGACTATGAGGAAAAATCCCTTCTTCCATTCCAATCAAGAATACGACTGGAAACTCTAGACCTTTTGCTGAATGCAGCGTCATTAACAGAACTCTCTCATCTTCTTGATCTTCATCGTCTTTATCCACCTGATCAATATCTGCGATAAGCGCTAAGTCTGTTAAAAAACCAACTAGTGACTTATCTTCACTTCTCTTTTCAAATTCGCTCGTGACCGATAGCAACTCGTCTATATTTTCTAGCCTTGCTTGAGCTTCAAGTGTTTTTTCATTTTTTAACATCTCACGATAGCCAGTCTTCTCAAGTAATTCCTCTACTAATTCCGTGACAGATAAATATTCTTGTAGTTGAACCCAATTTTTTAACTGATCAGCGAACTCAACTAATTTACTCGTCGCACGGGCACTTAAACCGATTTCTTCGATCTCCTGTAAAACTTCAAACATCGAAACCCCTTGTGCAGTTGCGAATTCTGCTATCTTATCGACGGTTGTAGCTCCAATTCCTCGCTTTGGAACATTGATAATTCGACGCAAACTAATATCATCATCTGGATTCGCGACAACACGTAAATAAGCAAGCATATCTTTAATCTCTTTACGGTCATAGAACTTTGTACCACCGACAATGTTGTAATTAATGTTCGATTTTACTAATAATTCTTCTATTACACGAGATTGAGCATTGGTTCGATAGAGGATCGCAAAATCATTTAGCTTGTATTGGTGTTCGTTCATTAACTCCCGTATTTTACCGACAATAAAATATGCTTCTTCATGTTCAGTATCACCTGAATAACAGGAAATATTTTCTCCTGCTTCGTTTTCTGTCCATAAATTTTTAGGTTTGCGATTATAATTATTTTTAATGACTTCATTTGCCGCTCTTAATATTGTTTTTGTTGAACGATAGTTTTGTTCTAGCATCACGGTTGTAGAATTTGGGTAGTCTTTTTCGAAAGATAAGATATTTGAAATATCAGCGCCTCTCCAACGATAGATCGACTGATCAGAGTCACCGACCACACAAATATTTTTGAATCGTTCTGCTAACATTTTCACCAGCATGTACTGCGCCTTATTCGTGTCCTGGTACTCGTCAACATGGATGTATTGAAACTTACGTTGATAAAACTCTAAAACTTCTGGTACTTGTTTGAACAACTGAATTGTAGTCATGATTAAGTCATCGAAATCTAGCGAATGATTATTACGAAGTCTTTTTTGATAAAGCTCGTAAACATCCGCGACCGTTGACTCGTATGGTCCAGTTGCTGTTTTGGCAAACTCTTTTACTGTTTTTAATTCGTTTTTCGCACTACTAATACTACCTAAAATGCTCTTTGGCTCGAACTTTTTTGCATCAATATTCTTTTCTTTTATTATTTGCTTTATCACTGATAGTTGGTCACTTGAGTCTAGTATCGTGAAGTTACGCTTTGTTCCTATTCGATCAATGTCACGTCTCAAAATTCGAACACACATTGAGTGAAACGTTGAAATCCAAATATCCTCTGCCATCGGTCCAACGATCTTCTTTACACGTTCTTTCATCTCTCTAGCAGCTTTATTCGTAAATGTAATCGCCAAAATTGACCATGGTGCCACTTCTTTTTCACCGATCAAATACGCAATACGATGGGTTAGTACTCTCGTTTTCCCTGAGCCAGCCCCTGCCATAAGTAATAATGGGCCTTCTGTATGTTTCACTGCTTCTTTCTGTTCCTTATTTAGTCCTTCTAACATTTTCATCACATTCATTTCAATCACCGCCAAAACATATGTTCTCTTTATTTTAATCTATTTACCGTCATAATCCAATCACTTATTTGCTTTTCACCGCATTCACTGTTTTTAGTGCTTCGTTCATATTTTCATAAATAAGATTGCCGACTACTACAGTATCAGCATATTCCGCCATTTCCGCTGCTTGCTCCGGAGTTTTTATTCCGCCACCATAAAAGAGTCTTGTCTCTTCTACTATATTCTTAACTGCTTGTACGTATCTAACATCTCCATAGGTGCCACTGTATTCCAGATAAAACACTGGTAGTTTGAACATTTTTTCGGCCATCATCGCGTATGACATCACATCTTCGCGCGAAAGATCCGTGTTTGCACCTGTCAACCTTGCCGCTTTACAGTCTTGATTTAGGATGCAATATCCTTCAGTAATAATCTCATCCCAATTCATCAATGGTCCATATTCCTTGATCGCCTGATGGTGCATTCCGGTAACCCATTCCACTCGATTAGAATTAAGTACTGTTGGAATGCAATAATAGTCGAAACCGGGGACAATAGATTCAAGTGAAGAAACTTCCAAAACACAAGGCACAGAATATCTCCTTACTCTCACTAAAAGGTCGATAATATTGTCTTCTGTTATCCCATCACTGCCACCTATAAATATTGCATCAGTGCCTGATTCACAAATTAACTCTAAATCAGCATCTGTAATCTGTTTATTTGGATCTAATTTAAACACATGGTTCCAGTTTTTAAGTTCTAACATCTTTCCATAATCCCCTCTATACTTTAAATAACTTCTAAATCTGTGATTATTAAGGGTTACAATTAACAAATCATTCACTTTAAGTAGTATAACAAAAAAAACTTGTAGACTCACTAATTGTGACGAGTATTTGTTTGCAAAATATTGGATTTATACACCCCTTACATTACAATCTACCTTTTTCATTTATTAGAATCTCAACTTTCGCACCTAAATAATTCAAGTGGTTAGTTGGTGATACTACGTTTTTG
>CAZIRM010000130.1:0-6850 GCA_964541705.1 uncultured Bacillaceae bacterium
CCTTCGCCACGTCTCGCTCGATCTGCTGCCTGTTTTACCACTTCGTAAACTGCTAGTGGGTCATTCCCATCTACTGTACAACCATTCATTCCATAGCCAATTGCCCGATCTGAGACTCGTTTACAAGCAAGCTGTTTAACGGCGGGAGTTGATATTGCATACTGATTGTTTTCACACATTAAAATGACCGGTAATTTATGAACAGCTGCAAAGTTAGCACCTTCATGAAAATCACCCTGGTTGGATGATCCTTCTCCGAATGTCACAAACGACACAAACTCTTCTTTTTTCATTTTGGCTGCTAAGGCTAAGCCGACTGCATGTGGGACTTGAGTTGTAACTGGAGATGATCCAGTTACAATTCTATTTTTCTTCTGCCCAAAATGACCAGGCATTTGCCTGCCGCCCGAGTTAGGGTCCTCTGCTTTTGCAAAAGCAGATAGCATTAAATCTTTCGTTGTCATTCCAAATGAGAGGACCACACCCAGGTCTCGGTAATACGGTAAGATATAATCTTTTGAACGATCAAGTGCAAAGGCAGCGCCTACTTGGGCCGCTTCCTGACCTTGGCAAGAGACGACAAACGGAATTTTTCCTGCACGATTTAGTAACCACATTCTTTCATCAATTCTACGTGCTAGTAAAATGGTTTCAAACATATTAAGCACATCATGATCACTTAATCCTAATTTACTATGACGATTTTCACTCATTAATTTACGCCTCCATTTCGTACACTCAAAATACTCTCTCTAACTGTGAAGTGCTATTCCGTCAACAGCTAATGCCGCTTCTCCGATTGCTTCTGATAGGGAAGGGTGAGGGTGAATGGTATTTGCAATCTCCCAATGAGTGGCATCCAATACTTTCGCTAGCGCAGCTTCGGAGATCATATCTGTTACATGTGGTCCAATCATGTGAACACCTAACAAATCGTTTGTTTTTTTATCTACAACAAGTTTTACAAACCCGTCCGTCTCTCCAAATACTAAGGCTTTTCCAATTGCTTTGAATGAGAACTTTCCGGTTCTTACTTCATAACCCTTTTCTCTAGCGGCCTCCTCAGTGTAGCCAACACTCGCTATTTCTGGAGAACTGTATACGCATTTGGCAATCGAACTTTCATTTAAATCATGGATGGCCCTATTTGCCATATGGTTCACAGCTGCTATTCCTTCATGAGAGGCAACATGCGCTAACTGAAGTCCACCTATCACATCACCAATCGCATACATATGAGATTCTTCTGTTTGATAAGATTTGTTTGTAAGAATGACACCATCTTTTACTTTGATGTCCGTATTATCTAATCCAATTCCCTCAATGTTTGCTTTTCTCCCAACCGATACTAATATTTTCTCCGCTGAAAATTGTTTTCGTTCTCCTTTTACTTCAGCTTCAATTTTCACACCATCATTCTTGCTTAACGTTTCTGGCATCACCATTGCATTCGTTACAACCGTGATTCCTTTCTTTTTTAGACAGCGACGCGCTTCTTTTGAAATTTCTTTATCCTCGAAAGGTAAGATTTGGTCCGCATACTCTAGTACCGTTACTTCTACTCCAAAATCTGCAAGCATTGATGCCAATTCAATTCCTATTACACCACCGCCAATAATGATTATTGAGTCTGGTAACTGATCAAGATTTAAAGCCTCATCGCTTGACAGGATGAACGTACCATCAATTTCTAATCCACTTAATGTCCTCGGACGTGAACCAGTTGCGATCAAGATGTTTTTAGGTATAAGCATTTGATTTTCCTCACCATTATTCATCTCAACCGATATTGTTCCAGGTGTAGGGGAAAAAATCGATGGACCTAAAATTCTACCAAACCCTTCATAGAGATCGATTTTCCCTTTTTTCATTAAATGCTTAATTCCTTTATGCAATTGATCAATTACTTTCTGTTTTCTTTCTTGAACTTTTTCAAACTGCAACGTAATTTTTTCAGCTGTAACACCGAACTCTTCACTCTTTTTCATCATAGAAAACACTTCAGCACTTCTTAATAACGCTTTACTAGGAATACACCCTCTGTGTAAGCATGTGCCTCCGAGTTTCTCTTTTTCTACAACTGCTACTTTCATCCCTAACTGTGAAGCTCTAATTGCAGCTACATACCCCCCAGTACCACCACCTAATATGACTAAGTCATACTCTTTTGCCATTTTTCTCACTCCTTTGAACTTTTCTTTACGTTTATTTATAGGCATATTCTTACTGTTCAAAATTGTATTTATAGGACTACCCTCACCAAAATTTTATCACAGAATTTTTTTATATACTAGATTTTTTTACCTGGGTATAGTACTAGGTAATAAATTATAGATAAAAAAAGGGCCTAAACCTTTTCAAAGAAGGCTAGGATACACCCCAACGGTCGAATACTCTCAAGATAAAGTTATTTTCAATTAATTTTGAAATGGATATCTTCTCTGCGAGTAAAATAACAAAAAAATAAAAGAGCAGCAACATTGTTTGAACAAATGGTGATAATTGATAAAGTACTACTAATGCAATAGCACCACCAACTAGTGTTGCTCCATTATCACCTAGCATGGCTTTTCTTTTACTCTCGAGGTAAATAATCGGGACGATCAATACCCCTAGTGAAGCAATTTCTGCCTTTAAATTGTAATAGAGTGGCAGAAAAAGAAGTGCTTGTACTCCCGCTAATTTCCAAACTCTTAAAGGCTTTGTATCAAGTAAATTCATTACGTGGGGAGTAAAAGTAAGAAGCAAAAAATATCGACATGCAACAATGACCGTTGTTGGGTTTAATAAATACGTTGTAACTGCACTCACGGAAACTGTGCCGATAATTTTAATAATTCCTGTTGAGACTTTCTTTTCAACAATTAAATATTTTATATGCCCTTTCAGACCTTTTGGATACTTTGTCCCTTTTGTATCATCAATAAATCCGATAAGCCAGATCATTGTTAAATAACCAAAAATTATGTTAAATGTTGGATACAAAAAGAACCAACCGTGTATATAAAAAGCAACCAACAAACAAACCCCTAAACTATAGGGGATACGAAGGTTTAAATAATTTTCAACTTCCCAACCGACTTTTTTAAAAAAGATCGTAGTATATTTGACAAAAAAAAGGAAAGAAACAATAATGATTACCAAGTAGATCGCATTCGCCATAATGTTTTCTCCATGTCCTTCCATTGTTTAAATCTATGTACAAATCCCTTTACGTCCTTACCTGTTGAACGATGATAAAAGGGAACTTCTAATTCTTCTACTTTTGCACCTGCTTTTATAAGATCAATGGTCATTGCCATTTCCACACCAAATCCGACATATTCTCCGGCAAAAATTTTATCTATCCACTGTTTTTTTAAGATGCGTTGCCCCGAGAGCGGCGCGCTAAGCCACCTACCCGTTCTTGAGAAAATTAACTTTTGCGCCCTGCGCTTCATAAATCCGAAACCTTTTCTTTTTTGACAAGGAAGAGCTGCAATAACACAATCTAATTCTTTCACCATTAAGTAATGGAGCATTCGTTCAGCCTCATAGGCCGTATACGTTAAGTCAGCGTCTAAGAACATGACTAGTTCGCTTTTGGTTAACTGCGTCCCATGATGTAAAGCTTTTGACTTCCCAACATTTTCGGTTAGTCTTATCAGTTGCACATCAAATTTTTTTACTTCTTGTATTGTTTTATCAGTGCTACCATCATCTACAACAATGATTTCATTTATCCAAGAACGTCCCACTAAATTGGTTAATGTTATTGGTAACAACCTTTCTTCGTTATAAGCTGGAATAACAATACTTACTCCTTGTTTCATTGTGATAACTCCTCTTTCAACTTAAGTAAAGAGACATATAGAATATTTAAATCTATATCCCCCTTAGGCCATTCGTCAATGACTAACTGAGGGAAATCGTATGTATGCTCAATTTCTTCACCTAACGTAATGAGAATACCTCGTGGCTCACTTAATAAAGCAAGTGATTCAGGTATATAGTCGATTGTCACTCCAATATCAGAGAACAACTCTTGAAGTTCACCATGATTGTCTTTATCTGTATAAAGCTTAATTTGGTTCATTTCTTGCTCAATATAGGCGATCCATTCGGCTTTTTCTTGCTTCAGCAACTTTTTTTCAGCCTCTAAATGATCTATATATGACATTTCAAGGTCATTTAACCACTCTTTATCCATTACGATACCAAGTACGAAGCCAATACTGATTGAGACGATACAAATAAAAGTTGGAGATATATATTTTTTTCTCAACACATTCACCCCTTATTTAACCAATGGATAAACATTGAATACAACAGCAGAAACCGATGATTTAGACTCAAATAAAAAATAGAAAGAACCAGAGGTACCCAGACAAACGAATTGTTTTGCTTCTCGGTTTGAAATAAATGGTGTACACCCTTTAAATCAACTAAAGAATGGCCAACTTTCATTCTCGTTAATATACTTGAACCCATTCCCGCTCTTCCTTTTTCTAAAAACTCATTCATGCCAAACCGAGTGCCGATGGTATACAAACGATTTGCTCCTGAACAGTACGCATATGTGATGGCAACATCTTCACTCGTTCCGATAAATGTCAGTCGATGATAGTCTAATGACATTGTCTTAATCCTAGTTTCACCTGGAGCCCTACCATCCGGGTAAGCATGCACAATGATCTCAGCCCCACTTTTTAATGCACGTTCACTTACCGAGTCCATATCACCGATAATATAGTTTGGCGTAAGTCCAAACTTCATTAGACCATCTGCCCCACCATCAACAGCAATGATTACGATGTTCTTATTTCTTAAAACCGGTTTAATGACTTTCAAGTCTTTCTCAAAGTCTCCACCTCTAGCTACAATTAGAACATCTTTTCCTTTTAAGCTCCTTAAAGATGGTAATTTATTCACTTCCGTTATAAACGTTTTCAGTTCCTTTTCACCATAGTGGAATGAATTTTCGGCAAAAGCCTTAAACTTAATTGGAAATTGACGCGTCCCTACTTTCTTTAGATATGAAATTAGTTCCATATTATATTTTTTTAACGCACCTACAATTTCCCACTTTTCATTAACCTTACGATATAGATGAGTATCATCGATTTGAATTTGACCTTCTAATGTTTCCCCTTTTATCTGCCCTTGTAAATCGTAAACTGGAATTTTTGCCTTAAGCAACGTTTCGACTCCATTATGGCTGTAAAGACCCGTCATTGACGCACGGAGGTTAATTACACCTTTTACTTGACGATCCACTAACATTTGCGCGGCAGTCGTATCAATATCTTCATGAGCAATTATAGCAATACTTTTTTTAGGCAACCTCCGGGCAAGAAGTTTTGTTTTATCTCCAAAAAATGCTATTCCATTCATCCTCACTCGATTCCTCATATGATTCACTCCACGTAGCAATAATTATCTAGACTCATAATTAAATAATAGTATTCACTAAATGTGTAAAAATCATCCAATATGATAGAAAAAAGCGCAAGGCTCCTTTTTCATAAGCGACGTGCTCCTGCGATTACTCGTCGCAAAGTTTGCTAAGAAGTATATCGGGGCAGGCAAAGTGGAGAATGCATTTGACTTCAATTGAGGACAGATGTGACCTCGAGGGAGTAGGCGCTGAAGCTAGATATCAGTCTAACTTCAAAATTTTATACATTCTTATCCTTGAACAAAAAAACCTTAGACCAATCGGCCTAAGGTTTTATCTCCTATGAGTTTAAAGGTTGAGTTTTTTTGTTAATAATTGATATGCCTCTTGTACCTCTTCAGGTGATGGCGGATATACATCTACTAACTTATTTGTTAAACCTAACTGTTCCCATTTATACTCACCCATTTTATGATATGGAAGTATTTCTACTTTCTTTACATTTGATAAAGTTTCAATAAAGTCTCCTAAATCACTTAAGTCTTTTTTGTCATTCGACAGTCCTGGAACTAGAACGTGCCTGATCCAAACTGGAATCCCTTTTTCGTCAAGGTATTTGGCAAATTGAATGGTATTCTTATTAGATAGACCCGTGATCTCTTTATGTTTTGCTTCATTAATATGCTTTAAATCAAGGAGAACGAGATCCGTCACTTCCAATATCTCATCTAAGTTGTTTGGTTTTACTGACCCTGAAGTATCAAGGCAAGTATGCATACCTTCTTCTTTACACTTCTTAAAGAACTCTAACACAAAGTCTGGCTGAAGAAGGGGTTCACCACCACTAAGGGTTACTCCTCCCTTAGAGAAATTCATGTAAGACTGATAGCCTTTTGCTTCTGCTATTAATTCATCAACTTCTCTTTCAACTCCGGCTTTTAGTTTCCAAGTGTCCGGATTGTGACAATACTGACATCGCAGTGAGCACCCTTGTAAAAAGACGATAAAGCGTAATCCAGGTCCGTCTACTGTTCCGCAAGACTCAACTGAGTGGATTCTTCCTTTCACTTTTATCACATACTTTCATGGAAAGTACGGTTAATAACATCGATTTGTTGTTCTCTCGTTAACTTGATGAAATTAACTGCATATCCAGAAACACGGATCGTTAATTGCGGATACTTTTCTGGATGTTCCATAGCATCTAGTAATTGCTCACGATCAAACACATTGACATTAATGTGGTGTCCACTTTGCGATGCATAACCGTCTAGGATTGAAGCTAAGTTAGCAACTCGAGACTCTTCATCTTTCCCTAATGCTTTTGGCACAATAGAGAATGTACAAGAAATTCCATCTTGACAATGCTCGTAAGGAATTTTAGCCACTGAGTTAAGTGAAGCTAATGCACCTTTTTGATCACGACCATGCATTGGGTTAGCTCCTGGTGCAAATGGCTCTCCAGCTTTTCTT
>CAZIRM010000131.1:0-6756 GCA_964541705.1 uncultured Bacillaceae bacterium
AATGGTAGTAACTGTAATTTTTATCAAGTTTTCATAGAACTTTTGACACTACCCTTCTTTATTTATTTAGACGAAGCGGTTCGAAAAAGGTTTCAAATAGAACAAAAGCGCAGCAAGTAACGTGCTCGTGACCCTGCGCTCACTCGTCGCGAAGTCTGCAAAGCGGCCGTTTGTCAGAATAGTTTTGAGTTTTGTCCGAATAAATTGAAATTTTGTCCGAATCATTCGTCAAAATGTCCGAATAAAGCCAAATGCTGTCCGAATCTTTTGCCACAACAAGATTAAAAAGCGCAAGCGCCCACCTATCTACTATGTGCTCCTGCGATTACTCGTCGCAAAACTCAACCGTTCGTTATTCATAGATGTGTCTTGAAGTTAGACGGTAATAGAACCTCTACATTCTTACCTTGTAAAGGCGAATAACCAAGTTCATCATAAACTTGGTTACTCTGTTATAGAAATGGATTTTTCCACTCCATTAAAACGGCATAATTATGTGATTCGTCGTCCTCTAGATAATTAGGGATAACAGTAACGGGGGTGCGTTCCGATTGCAATAAGAAAGAAATAACCGGATCACGAACTTCACCATTAACGACTTTTTCCACATATTGCTGTGGAGAGAGCGTTTCTGCATATTGATGATAGCCAGGCATGCGACCTCCACCTAATAAGCGTTCAATCTTTTTATGAATAACTAAATCATAAAGAGCTTGCAATAGAATTTTCCCTAATTTATGCTTTCTAAATGCAGGACGGATACAAATATCAACAACATATAGTGCATTTCCGCTTTGTTCATGGGTACGGATATAACCGTTGTCAGTAATTTCTTCCCACGTATGGTAAGGTTGGTTCGGATCATAAGACACTCGTAAACTTGTAACGGAACCGGCAAGGATACCATCCACTTCTAAACAAATTGCACCTTCCGGAAACCGTGTGACATGATTCGTTAGCTGCTCTTTATTCCACCATAACTCTGAAGGAAATGGTGGTGGGAAACTCTCTTTTTGTATCGTAATAAGTTCGTCGAAATCCGCTTCTGTATAATTGCGAACAACAATCGAATATTGTTTGTGTTCCATGTAATGATAAAATTGTTTTCGGTACATTTGACCACCCCTTTATCCGATTGATTGAGGCTTTTCTTTTAATTGTTCCCAGTCCGGATAAAGATCAACCCTGCGGTCTCTCCACGTTGTTACTGAACCTTCTTCTCGAACTTCGTACAATAAACTCAAATCTAGATCGGCAGTAATAATCATATCGTTATTAATATCGCCTTCATTTAAAATCCCACGTTGTGGAAACGGCACATCGTTTGGCGTAATAACAGCTGCTTGACCATAATTTGCTCGCATAAAATCAACTGTCGGTAACGACCCAACTGTTCCAGTTGTTACGACATACACTTGATTTTCAATGGTTCTTGCATGGCAAGAGTAACGAACACGGTGGAACCCATGGGAATCATCTGTGCATGACGGACAAAAAATAACATCTGCACCTAAGGCCTTTACCATTCGTACTATTTCTGGGAACTCAATATCATAACAGGTCAAGATGGCAATTCTACCTTTTTCCGTATCAAATACTTGAACACCTTCACCAGGTTCGATTCCCCATTCTTCTTTTTCCGTAGGCGTGATATGAAGCTTGGGTTGCATCACCATGCTTCCATCTGGGTAAAACATATGGGCAACATTAAGCAGTTTTTCATCTTTCTCTATTACATGTGTTCCTGCTATAATGTGCATCTTCATTTGTTTGGCAAGTTTACTAAAAAGTTGATAGTACTCTTTTGTGAACTTTGGTAAGTCTCGAATTGTTTGAACCTGATTACTCTCTGTTGGAATTGACATTAACTGAGTCGTAATAAACTCAGGGAATAAGACAAAGTCTGCTTTAAATTCTTCCGCCATTTTTAAGTAATGTGTGACCTGTTCCTCAAATTCCTTAAAATCTTTAATTGAATGTAAATGATATTGCACTGCCGATACACGTAGCTTCATATCAATACCCCCTTATAACCGAATAATTTTCAAAAGAAATCGTACCATATTTATTAGGAGAAAAGTAGAGATTTTTACAGAATGTTTACTAACCAACTTATATTTAGGAGGGAACCACATCCACTTCAGGGTATTATCCTCGGTTGTGGGCGCCGATCCTTCTTTTACGGGCGCTTTTTTCTCATTTGCGGGCGCTTTTTTCTCATTTGCGGGCGATCCACATTCATTTGTGTGCGCTACACTCTAATTTGCGGGCGATCCACATTCATTTGTGAGCGCTACACTTTAATTTGCGAGCGATCCACATTCATTTGTGAGCGCTAAATTTTATTTGCGTGCGATCCACATTCATTGTGGATGCTACATTCTAATTTGCGAGCGATCCACACTTATTTGTGAGCGCTAAATTTTAATTGCGTGCGAACCCTCTTTTTCTGGGCACACCCCCAGTTATTTAAACAATAAAAGAGCTGTCAATGAACAGCCCTTTTACTATTTTAAACAAGTGAGCGTATTGCTATACTCGCTAAGAAATCCTTATCATTAAGAAGTCTAGTAAACTCTAGTCTTTCAAACATTTGAACAACGGTTGGTTCATGGATTGAAAATAAACAATCCTCTAAACAAATGTCTACTGGAACATTGCAATTAATTTCTGCTAGTTGCCTTGAAAGATGAAGCATGTCGAGATCTGCTTCTATTTTTTTTCGTACACCATTTGGTAGGTTTACGATATTCTCAAGGATACCCTCAATTGAGTTGTACTGCTTTAATAGTTTAATAGCAGTTTTTTCTCCGATTCCTTTAACTCCAGGATAAT
Source organism: uncultured Bacillaceae bacterium (assembly GCA_964541705.1). GTDB lineage: Bacteria > Bacillota > Bacilli > Bacillales > Anaerobacillaceae > Anaerobacillus. The sequence continues at coordinate 2,836 of CAZIRM010000131.1, forward strand.
TATCACTCGTATCGCCCATTAAACCTTTTAAATCAATGAATTGGGAAGCTGTTAATTCTTTTTCTTCTAAAAGTTTTTCCGGAGTATAAACGTCGTAGTTAGACATTCCTTTTTTCATGATAATTGGATTAATATTTTCCTCTACTAATTGAATACTATCATGATCTCCAGTTAAAATTTGAATATGGTATTGATCTTTATATCTTTTGGCAATTGTACCGATACAATCGTCTGCTTCGTATCCTTCGATTCCAACATTAGGAATATTAAAGCTAGTGACCACCTCTTTCACAAGCTCAAATTGCGGAATTAATTCCTCTGGTGGCTCAGACCGATTTCCTTTGTAAGCTGGGTACATCTCGGTACGAAACGTCTTTGCATCCATATCCCAACAGCAAAGCACATGACTCGGTTGGAAAGTCTTAATTGCGTCTTGCATGTATTTTACAAAACCATAAATAGCATTTGTGGGTACTCCTGCTTTTGTTTTCATTATATAACCACTATAAGATGTTGCGTAAAACCCTCTAAACAAGAGTGCCATTCCATCTATTAACATTAACGTTGGTTTATTCGTCACATCATCATCCCTTTCATTTTGACAACCATTCTACTATGTTAACAAAATTCACAGTGATTTCATAGAGTGATAATAAAGAAAAAAGTGAGAGGAATAACCTCTCACTTTTCTATAACCAATATTTATGTTTGTTATATTTCAGATAGACTTCTTCCTCGAAATCTTTTGTTAAAAAACTATTAGGGTCATACTCTGGACCATTTTCAATTGCAGCAACCTCTAAATCGACGTGTATTTCCTTGTCTCCCCAAATTACTCGATCGATCCAATCCGGTGATACGAGTACATGTTTTCCAGGCCACCAATTTTTTGTGTCTACAACCATGTATCTTACTGACCATGTTTCATCACAAATAACAAAGTCTTCAACATGACCAATTCTACCGTCTTTAGCAACGATGTTATATCCTGTTATTTCTTTAAAGCTACGTAATGCTGATTCGTTTTCACCGACGTAAGTGTCTTCGTATAAATGTTGGTCTACATGAGCTTTTGCCAATTCATTTGGGTGCATATAGTGCCCCCAGAATCCTTCACCTCTCCAATAGGGTGGTAAATAATAGTGCCGTGTAATATCATTTTCTAACCTTTTTGATATCGGTAAATCCAAATTAATCTCTGGACTATCTTTTATACTTTCTTTCGTCAAGTTGACTGCAACAAATTTTTGGACATCGTCCGTGCCAGTTACATTCATAGGTGATATCAATACTTTTCTACCAGGTAGCCATTTCATGGTGTCTACTACGAGATAGCGGACTGTCCATTTGTCTTCGTCTAAATAAAAATCATGCACTGTGCCTATTTCACCATCAGTTGCTAAAATATCATATTTTTTTAATTCCTTTGCATTGTATAACATTTCATCATTCCTCCTTTACGATTTCAAACGTTCTTCAACTAAATCTTCAAGTTCATCACCTAACTCTTGTTTCATTTCTTTTAGCTCTCTTTGGACCGCTTTACTCATTTCTTTTCCATTCTTAATTTCTTTTTTTACGAAACGTTGTATATCTTTTTTTAGGTCGTCTTTTTGATTAATCGCTATGTTTTTTAATTCACCAATCTTTTTTAACCCTTGGTCAAACTCAGCTGAAAGATCATTTCTTAATTCGGGACCTGACTTTGGAGTGGTTAACATTGTGGCCGTCGCTCCAACAACTCCTCCTACTAAGGCACCAATAACAATACTTTTTTGTGAATTCATGATTAAAGATCATCCTTTCTAATCTGTTCTACTTTTCTATTACCCAGTGGTAGAATCATTAAACATGATAAAAATTACGAAAGGTAGACCAATGGAATAATTTGGTCATTTTGTTATCACTACCAGTCCCTTTTCACTTTTTCCAATTTTTTTCTGTTCCAGTTATCTCTTTTTTTGTACATAATAAGGGTAGGTGATGATATGAATGGAAAACAAACGGCTATAACCATAACACTAATCTCATTATTATTTATTTTCTTTGTAAGACCTAGTAACGACAGCCTGTTCATTTTATTACTGATTCATCAGGTTGCATTTATCGCGATCGGAATTTTGTACGACTTGACAAAAGAAAAGGCAGAGTTAGATTATTTAACAAAACTATATAACCGACTGTTCATCTTTGAAAAGTTGCCAAAAATATTACGGAAAAACAAAAAATTGTCTATCTGCATCATTGATATTGATAACTTTAAAGAGATCAATGATATGTACGGACATAGTATTGGTGATGAGGTTATTATACGAATTGCACAGTTACTTAAAACAGAAACAAGGAAAAATGATTTGATTGTACGCTGGGGGGGCGATGAATTTCTGATCATTGCACCTAATCTAACCGAAAAATTTTTAGAATCGCTGAACGAACGAATCGATAAAAAACTGCAGGAATTATCCGTTGTCTATGGGTTTACGATCACAATATCTATGGGGATTGCTGCTTATCTTTCTTCAGGAGATATTCAAATGGCGATTGATAAAGCGGATTCTAATATGTACAAGAGAAAAAAGCAAAAGTTTGGACGAAATTGTGAACCAACAAAAGCGTAAAAGAAGAGGGGATTCCTAGTCTTTTACGCTTTACCATTTTATGTATTCGTTATAACATAGTAAGAAAAGGAGGAGCGTAACATGAGGGTTACCACACCAGTTCTTACTGCCATCATTATTATTTTATTTCTGAGTAGTTTTTTTATCCCGTTTATTGCCGTGCTTATTATTCATGATACCATGTACCACTCACTTGATTATATTTTTTTCCAGACTCCTTTTTCCGCCTATATGACCTTTATGGCTGGCATGTTTTCTGTTGTTACTATTCTTACTGTATATGTCATTATAAGAACGAAGCGAGAAAGAGAGTTAAAGCAAACAAGGTCTTCGCCTATTTTATTTTGTTTATTTTTATCCATTCCATTATTTATAATGCCTGCCCTAAACTATTTTTACATTAGTGAACACGGAATTCATTATAATTATTTATTCCAGTTTTCTGAAGTAACCTATCACTGGCATGATGTAGACGAATACGATCGAGTACTTATTAAAGAACATTCGCGTACAAGACCAAAAGAGCATGTATTTACCATGAAAGATGGTAGTACAATGACAATACCCCATTCACAGAATTTCAGTCAGAACTCAGCGAGAATCGTTAGCATATTAAGGCAGAATGGTGTCAGCATAAATGATTTTAGTCTTATTGAGAAATAGCAAAACGAGCGAACTTTTATTCACTCGTTTTGCTATTTTAATTAATATGAGATAATATTTCATCGATATTAAATGGATCCTCGATTTTAATTTCATTAACGTAAATAGCAGGAACATACTCTACTTTATAAGATGCACTAAAATCTCTTGTTACTTCAATCATATTTACAGATGGTGAACTAGAAACAATGGTTTGATCTATACCAAATTTCCCAACTAACTCTTCCAAATACTCATCGATTTCCGCATCATTCGCTGTTGATAATTGCTCCATATTCTTCATTAGGGCCATTTGAATCTCATAATACTGCTCAGGATAGTTCTCCTTTATTAACTGATCAAAATTGGCCAATTGTAAAGAAGTTGGGTTAACGAATACAACAACTTGGCTTCGATACTTTGCTCGCTCGGGTTCAAGAAACTCAGCTTCTACAATAGGGAATATTTCGTCAATCCACACTTTGCACCATGGACACGAGTAATCAAACACAAATAGTAATTCCTGTTCCACTTCAGCATTACCATAGTAAACATTATTTGCCTCTTCAGCTATCTCTTCTCCTGTATTACAGCCTATGATCAATGCTACAAGTATGAATAACAAAATCATTTTTAACTGTTTCATTCTTATTCCTCCACT
>CAZIRM010000132.1:0-6730 GCA_964541705.1 uncultured Bacillaceae bacterium
AAACGTAGTGTCACCAACTAACCATCTGAATTATTTAGGTGCGAAAGTTGAGTTACTAAGATCAATATATAATTGTGTCGAAACCACTTCCGAATGTAAAGTATTTTTGAAATCCATACATCCTATTGCCGAGAAAACATTTACAATATTCAGAAATTGTGAGATTATTTCCTTGAAATCATTTTATTTTAAGGAGTGTTCAAACGTGGCACAATTACATGTTCAGCAAACAAGCAATGGAAAATCTTATTTTGATGGCGGGTACTCCAGTATCTTGGTTGGTCAATTTTAGGTTTTCTAGTAACCGTTTTTACCTTTGGCATTTGTTATCCATGGGCGGTTACGATGATTTTAGGATGGAAAGCTAGACACACGGTAATTAATGGAAGAAGGTTAAAGTTTACTGGTTCAGCCGTTGGTCTGTTTGGTAACTGGATCAAGTGGTGGTTGTTATGTATTATCACGTTAGGAATTTATAGTTTCTGGCTATTTATTGCGATGGAAAAGTGGAAAGTAAAACATACACATTTTGCAGATTAATAGCGATTAAACCAAGGGTGTTTTTTCCTTGGTTTTTTCTACTTTAAAATCGCGAATTAGCATACAATGTAATAGAGAAAATCAAAAGGTGGGAATAAAATGAAATTTTCTGATTATCAATATGAACGAATTGATATGAAAAGCTATGAATCAGCGTTTAACACTTTACTAGAAAAATTTAAGAACGCTCGTAATTTTGAAGAACAAAATCAGTTGATGGCAAAGATTATTGAGTTAAGAAACAAGTTTGAAACAATGAGTCAAATCGTATACATAAGACATACAGTTGATACAAATGATGAGTTTTATAAGGGAGAGCAAGACTACTTTGACGAAAATACCCCAATTTATCAAGGGTTAGTGACGTCCTTCTTTGATGCACTTGTTCATTCGAATTTTAAAAAAGAACTGGAAGACAAGTGGGGGGAACAACTGTTTAGGCTAGCAGAATTAGCATTAAAAACGTTCAAACCTGAAATTCTCGAAGACTTGCAACTAGAAAATAAGTTATCAAGTGAATATACAAAATTGATTGCTTCTGCAAAAATCGACTTTGAAGGGGAAGAGCGTACATTATCGCAACTTGCACCATTCACGCTTTCTACCGATCGAACCATGAGGAAAAATGCTTCAGAAGCAAAGTATACGTTTTTTAAAGAAAACGAAGCGAAGCTTGATGAAATCTACGATAATCTAGTCAAAGTACGTACAAAAATAGCGAAAAAGCTAGGCTTTACTAACTTTGTAGAGTTAGGTTATGCACGAATGAACCGAGTCGATTACGACCACAAGATGGTTTCAAACTTCCGTGACCAAGTAAAACAGCTGATCGTCCCAGTCGCCACGAAGTTAAAACAAAAACAACAAAAACGCATAGGTGTTGATACCCTTTCTTATTACGATGATAAGTTTAGTTTTAAAACGGGAAATCCGACCCCTAAAGGTGACTCTGATTGGATTGTAGATCAGGCAAAGCAAATGTACAAAGAGCTTTCAGATGAAACAAATGAATTTTTCACGTTTATGAATGAAAAAGGGCTTCTTGACTTAGTCAGCAAAAAAGGAAAAGCAGGCGGTGGATATTGTACATATATGAGTTCGTATCAATCACCATTTATCTTTTCAAACTTCAATGGAACGAGCGGAGATATTGATGTGTTAACACATGAAGTAGGGCATGCGTTCCAGGTTTATTTAAGTCGAGGATACGAAGTACCTGAATACCATTTCCCAACTCATGAAGCATGTGAGATTCATTCAATGAGTATGGAATTTTTCTGTTGGCCATGGATGAATTTGTTCTTTAAAGAAGATACCGATAAGTACAGATTTGATCATTTAAGTGAGGCATTACTGTTTATTCCTTACGGCGTAGCAGTTGATGAGTTTCAGCATTTTGTATACGAAAATCCTGAAGCAACACCAACGGAAAGAAAACAGGCGTGGCGAACGATTGAGAAGAAATATTTACCATATCGAAATTACGCGGAAAACGATTATTTAGAAAGAGGTGGCTTTTGGCACCAACAATCCCATATCTTTAATTCACCATTCTATTATATCGATTATACGCTAGCTCAAATTTGTGCCTTCCAATTTTGGAAACGTGCAAATGAAGACCAGGCTGAGGCTTGGAATGATTATTTGACGCTATGTAAACAAGGCGGAAGCTATTCATTTACAAAACTCGTTGAGATCGCCAACCTTATTTCACCTTTTAAAGAAGGGTGTGTGGAATCTGTCATAGAAGATATCGATCGTTGGCTAATGGCTGTAGAAGACGAGAAACTGTAAATTCTATTGTAAGGAGGTATGGAAGAATGAGAGCAGAAGGAAAATTAACGCTTAGTCGAACTTCACAGTTTTTTAATAAAGCGAGGAAGTTTAAGATTTTTCTAGATAATGTACATGTGGAAGACATTCGTGATGGAGAAGAGATCGTCATCCCGATAACCGAAGGAGAACATGAGGTATACATTAAATTAGACTGGGCAAGGAGCAAAGTATATAAGTTTCGTATGAAAGATGGAGACGATCTATCGCTAAGATGTGGATGTCCATTAACAGGTAAGAAGATGCTTATTCCTTTTATTGAACTTGTAGCAACGTTTGTCCCTGGGTGGTACTTATTTATCGAGCAACAGGAAGATAGCGTGATTCAATGAATATCTCTTTGGTAAATAGTATCTGGATTCGTGATAAATTGATTTACTACACTTGAAATTCATTCAAAAAGCTTGAGTTAATTCTCAGGCTTTTTGTGTGCTTTTGTATAAACTTCCAGTTGACGTGGAAAATAACATTACGGTAGGTAAGAAAGGTTGTAGAAAATGATGAACTTAGATGTGATCATAACTGCTCATACAAAAATGAAAAGGATCGTTCATGAAACGCCTCTTGATTATTCCAAAACATTTAGTGACCTTTCGAATAATCAGGTGTATTTAAAATTAGAAAACTTGCAAAAAACAGGTTCATTTAAAGTAAGGGGCTCATTTAATAAATTAATCTCTTTATCTGAAGAGCAAAGAAATAAGGGAGTAATTGCAGCTTCTGCGGGTAATCATGCGCAAGGGGTAGCCTACTCAAGTAATATGCTCAATCTTCCATGTACGATTGTCATGCCAAAAACAGCTCCTTTAAGTAAAATCCAAGCAACAAAACAATATAAAGCGGAAGTTGAATTATATGGATCAAATTTTGATGAAGCATTAAATTATGCGTTGCAAAAAAAAGAAGAATATGGTGCGACTTTCGTTCATCCTTTTGATGATGACTCAATTATTGCTGGGCAAGGAACAATTGCCTTAGAGTTAATCGAACAACTACGCGAGGTAGATGTAGTGATCTGTCCCGTTGGTGGGGGAGGGTTAATTGCTGGGGTAGCTTTTGCTTTGAAACAATTGAAACCAACAATCAAAGTGTATGGAATTCAAGCTGCCGCATGTCCGAGTATGCAGCGATCGTTACACAATAAGGCAATTACAACGGTTCCGTTCATTCCAACGATGGCGGATGGTATTTCTGTAAGAACACCTGGAAATAAAACTTTTGAGTTAATACAAGAATATGTAGATGACATCGTTTGTGTCGATGAAATGGAAATCGCAAGAACGATGTTGCTTCTCTTGGAGCGCAATAAGATCCTTGTCGAAGCTTCAGGAGCAAGCTCGTTAGCGGCGTTACTCTATCATAAGTTACCAATAAAAGATCAAAATGTGATTGCAATTTTAAGTGGTGGAAATGTTGATGTGAATTTCATTTCAAGAATTATTGAACATGGAATGGTAGAGAGTGGCCGCTTTGTTCACCTTTCCACATTATTAAAAGATAAACCGGGGCATTTACAAGAGGTTTTAACAGTCATTTCATCTTTAGAGGCGAATGTATTAGCAATTTCGCTAGATCACATAGGTCCGGATATTTTTCCAGGTTATGCAAAGTTGAGACTGTCTTTAGAAACAAGAAGTCACGAACACATTGAAGAAATTCTCAAACACTTAAAAAACAAAGGTTATCATGTGGAAACAATTGTGTAAAGTTAGGAGAATTAAGGGATGCTTCAATTCATGAAGTTGGTAATAAAAATAAAAAAAAGGTATTTATTTTTATTTACGAGTATATTCATTCTGACAAGTTCTTTTTTTATCTGGTTTTTAGAACCTGAAACGTTCCAAACCCCATTCATTGGGTTATGGTGGGTGATGACAACCGTCACGACGGTAGGCTACGGTGATTTTGTCCCTGTAACGATTTTCGGACGTCTGTTTGGCTTGTTTTTATACTTAGTTGGGATCGGGTTAATCGGGGTAGTGATAGGGAGAATTGTCGATGCATTCTCGGTTTATCAACGATTAAAGGAGGAAGGTCGATTGGACTTTAAAGGGAAAAATCATTTTGTCATTGTTGGTTGGACACCTCGTTCAAGAAGAACGATTAAAGAATTATTAATTGCAGATGAAAAGCATCATGTTGTGTTAATTGATATGCTCTATAAAACTCCGATTGAAGATGAGAGAATTACATTCATACAAGGGGATCCTACTTCCGTGAAAGTGATGAAGCGAGCAAACATAACCGAGGCCAATTCTGTTTGTATTTTTGCCCCTGATCCAGTTCACGACGTAAATGAAGCAGATGGAAAAACGCTAATCATCGCCTCGGCGATTGAAAACTACTCTAATGAAGTTGATATTGATATTTATACGATTGTAGAGATTATTCGCGAAAAGCATATTGCTAATTTTAAACATGCAAACGTTGATGAGTTCGTTTTATCAAATGAAGCGTTTTCCGACTTAATGGCGAAATGCGCGATTCATAAAGGATCAACAGAATTATTTATGCAGCTTTTAAGTAGAAACTATGGTGATGATCTTTGGCAGATCAAAAAGAATAAAAAGTGGGAAACTTATAATGATGCCTTTGAACAACTAAAGCAGTCAGGGGCGGTATTAGTCTCTGACCGCCGAGATTTTGGGATTGTGCGAAAATTAGCGCAAAAAATACCTGAAGACGCCCAGTTATATGTTATTTGTGACAAGGAGACGTATAGAAAAATAACAGTCGAGACTTAACCTCTCGACTGTTTAATCATTTGAAGCTTGTTTCCATTCAATTTCCCCAGATTGTTGGTCTCGGTCAAGCGATATTTCAAAATGATGTTTTTTATAAAAATAAACGAGTCTATCTTTATGATCCCAATCACGTTTCGCGATGTCTCCGGTGATGGATCGAATGTTTTGATCTTTTGCGAATTGTTTTAAATACTTCATACAAATAGAGCCGTATCCTTTGTTTTCAGGTCCTGTTATGTCACCGATGTGTATGGTATTTTCTTCTTTATAATAGGCTTGCAGAGAAAAATCCCAACCGCGAAAGGCGTCTTTGCAATCATCAACCATAATCTTGAAAACTTCTCCGTCATCTACTGTATAAACAATTGCCCAATTATTTTCTTTTGTTTGTTCAATCCCGATTACGTTCCATTTTTTTGCTATTTGTTTGACATGATCCTGAATATTTAGTAGTTGAAATTCCAGATTTTCTAAGTTTTCTTCTAACTCTTCACGATCCATTTTTTCATTCTTATCAAATGAAAAATGATTGAAAGCCACTGTACCAACACTCCTAATTCCACTTTTTTATTAATAAAACAACAGTTGTAGATTCTACTAGAAGGAGTGTCTATACGCAATTATCGTGATATCTAAATATACACTGTTAGCCCTTAAAAAATGCTTAAAGCTCGTGAATTCTTCGTTTTTTGGCAAATTTCAATTAACAATTATTTTAACCATTTGTTTACTAAATTTATTTCCTTTTCATGGGCATCTTTTTCTTCATTGGGCGTTTCAAGAATAAGAGGAATATTCTTAATAGCTGGAGACTGTAAAAATCTCAGCCATTGGCTTGTTGTAATATGACCATTCATAAGATTTGCGTGTCTGTCTTTTTTCATACCTGAAGGGTATTTCGAGTTGTTTAAATGAATCAGTTTTAGATGGTTAAAATAATCTAGCTGTTGTCCTTTTTCTTCTAGCTCGTTCCAATTGTTACCGTCCCAAACCCCGCTAGCAAACGCATGACAAGTATCGAAACAAAACCCTATCTTTTCTGGATAGTCAACGAGTTTTCGAATTTGCACCATTTCTTCCAAAGTTGTCCCCATCATTGAACGGCCTCCTGCATTATTCTCTAATAAAATCAATGATGTGCCGTTCCAATCAGACAGACATTCATTTAGAACATGAATCAGTCTTTTATAACCTTCAATCGGGTCAGTTGAGCTCGTTGTACCAAAGTGTACTACCACACCGATTGAACCGCAGCTATTTGTGATTTCTAGGTCATTCTTTATAGATTGAATCACAAGTTCTTCAGTTTTAGGGTCATCAGCAATTAACTTTGTTGGGTATGGGGAGTGCGAAAAAGAGACAATATTATTCGTTTCGCAATAGTCCTTACAACTAGCTGTATCTTCAGCACCATATTCTTTCGGTACTAAACTGCGAGGTTTTTTTGGGAAGTACTGAAATGTATTGGCGCCTAATTTTTTCGCATGAACTGCAGCGTTCTTGTATCCATCTCTAATACTTACATGACAGCCGATATACATAACATCCCTCCAACTTATTAAATAGTCTCTCGGCATTCGCCGAGCTTTGTGGTTCAAGGTTTTTCTTGAACC
>CAZIRM010000133.1:0-6447 GCA_964541705.1 uncultured Bacillaceae bacterium
CTGGTCTTCGGATGATGAAAGGAATCATAGCATATGTATGATTCCCTTTACGCTGATCTTCGGATGATGAAAGGAATTTTATAAATTCCTACCCTTGAACAAAATCGCAAGCACCTTGATCACGAGCGTTGTGCTCCTTCGATCGTCGTAAAGGAGTATTTTGGGGTAGTCACTTCACTAAAGGGCCGGCAAGCAGGAAGCCCATTGCCGGACCGAAGTGAACTCGAGCGATCCCGAATTTTAAACTTTCATATCTCAGTGAATTTCATATTTGCCAATAACAAGTCAGATAAGAATTATGAAATTCATTAATCTATGAAAATCTCACAGATGGTTCTGTGAGATTTGTTTTTTTAAAAAATAAAATTTCCATTTTTAGTAGTCGTTTTGCACTATTTTTATTTCGAAACCCTTACCGTTGCAAGCGTTTTAAAATATCGAAAAAAGTCAATAGGAAAATGTTTCCGAAACCTCTTGTTTTTCCTCTGCGTATCGTTTATGATCTATTTTGTTACTATATGTTGTTTCAAAAATCAACTTATACACAATATATAGTTTAATGATAGGAGTAACTGTGCACGAAACTTACGTTCAACATTGAGACAACACCTGTTGATATGTGTCGAAACACTCCATACCCTATAACAAAGGTCAGGTGGAATCTATTGGAAAAATTGTATGAACACTTTAAAGAAATTGTTGAGGAATCGAATGACCTATCAAAGGAAAATGCAAATGTAGACGGAAAATCGCCACTAGGAAAGATGAATAAATTTGCTTCTGAAAGTGGGAAATGGTTTACAGATACTTTTTTATTATCAGAAGACGTTAAACATTATGCTAATGAAAATATCTTATACATACATGATAAAGACTTTTATCCAACTGGAACAACGACTTGTTGCCAAATACCATTAGACAAGCTTCTAAAAAATGGTTTTAATACAGGGCATGGAACCATCAGATCACCTAAATCGATTCAAACAGCGATGGCGCTTGCCTCGATTGTTTTGCAATCAAATCAAAACACACAACATGGCGGTCAATCCTTTCAAAAATTTGACTATGATTTAGCTCCTTATGTACGAGCTAGTTTTAATAAAAACTATGATTTTTTCCAAGAGTTATTAGGAGAATATAAATCTATTGAAGAAATTAAGGATCTTGCTTGGAAGGAAACCGAAAAACAAACATTTCAAGCTTGTGAAGCTTTTATTCACAATGCTAATAGTATGCATTCACGTGGTGGTGGACAAGTTCCTTTCGTATCAATTAATTATGGGACAGACACATCTAAAGAAGGTCGCCTATTAGTAGAACAACTTTTGAAAGCAACGAAAAAAGGCTTAGGCAATGGAGAAACACCTATCTTTCCAATTCAAATCTTTAAAGTTAAAGAGAGTGTGAATACGAAGCAAGGCGAACCAAACTACGATCTGTTTAAATTAGCGATTGAAACAACAAGTGAACGGCTTTTCCCTAACTTTAGTTTCATAGATTCTCCGTTTAATAAAATGTACGACAACGGTACGCCTGAAAGCGAAGTTGCATACATGGGTTGCCGAACAAGAGTGATGGCAAACATCCACGGAGAAGAAACTTCTGTTGGAAGAGGAAACTTGTCGTTTAGCTCCCTCAATCTCGTAAAGCTGGCACTTTTAGCAGACAAAAATGTTGAAAAGTTCTACCAACTACTCGATGATGCAATTAAGATAACTTTAAAACAGTTGCTCGAGCGGTTTGAGTATCAGTGCAATAAAACTGCTGCAGAGTTCGAATTCTTGTATTCTCAAGGAATCTGGCGTGGTGGAGAAACCTTGAGCCCTAATGAAAAAGTGAGAGATGTATTGAAACAAGGTACATTAAGTGTAGGCTTTATCGGATTAGCTGAAGCACTTACAGCTTTAGTCGGTCATCATCATGGACAAACTGAAGAAGCGTGGCATTTAGGTCAATCTATTGTAAGGTTTATGAAGGAAAAAACAGATTTAGCCACTGAGCAACATCAACTAAACTTTAGTGTAATTGCCACTCCCGCTGAAGGATTATCCGGTAAATTCACAAAACAAGATCGGGCAATGTTTGGAATTATTCAAGGGGTAACAGATAAGGATTTTTATACGAACTCCTTCCACATTCCTGTCGACTTTAACATAACTGTGTTTGATAAAATCCGAATTGAAGCACCGTTTCATGCGTTTTGTCTTGCCGGTCACATTACTTATATTGAACTTGATGGCAATGCAAGAGCGAATACGAAGGCATTAGAAAAAATCATCATGACGATGAAGCGATATCAGATTGGTTATGGTTCCATAAACCACCCTGTTGATCGCTGTACGTGTTGTGGTTATAACGGAATTATCGGCACAGAATGCCCCAATTGCCTTGAAACAAATGAACAATCTTTTGAACGGATACGCAGAATAACCGGCTACTTAGTTGGTGACTTGGGGCGTTGGAATAACGCAAAACTGCAGGAAGAAAGAAAACGAATTAAACACCAATCTTAACGATAGAAGGAGACTTAGGATGAAGGTTATTGAGATAAAGCAAGACTCAATTGTTGATGGCGAAGGATTAAGAACTGTCATATTCTTTTCAGGTTGTCCCCATTTTTGCCCGGGGTGTCATAACCCTAAAAGCTGGAATGTTTCAAATGGCTATGATTATACCGTTGATCAACTACTTGAGATAGCGATGAAAAATCCCTTAAATGATATTACCTTCTCTGGTGGTGACCCTTTTATGCAGGCTGAAGCCATTTTACCATTGGCCAAAGCGTTAAAAGCTGAAGGGAAAAATATTTGGGCTTACACTGGATACACGTTAGAACAGTTGGTAAAGCGTAATCACAATGCTGAACTTGAACTACTTTTGTATATTGATGTTCTTGTTGATGGGCCCTTTATTCAGGACTTAAAAGACCTTTCATTATTATACAGAGGAAGTAGTAATCAGCGAATTATCGAAGAGCCTTCCCTTGCCTTTACTCGTAAACGCGATTTGGCATACGCTTAAAAATAAGCGTAAGAATTTTACCATTTACTATACGAAAGTGACTGTGCCAAGTAATCCTGGGTCAGTCATTTTTTTGTTTATGAGGGATTGATTTAAATCTAAGAAACACTTTTTCAAAAATTAGGGCATTCGCCCTTACACTTTATTCCTTCCTACATAGTAATAAAGTGTACCAAATTTTAAAGGAGGTATTTCAAAATGGTTGGAACTACTGGAACTACTGGATACGCTGGTGGATTTGCGTTAATCTTAGTATTATTTATCTTATTAGTTATAATTGGAGCTGCTTGGTTGTAAGCTCCACTCACACTCTGAGGTGCCTCTAGAAGAGGCACCTTTATTTGTCCATAAAAAGAACCCGCTTATCGGTGACAAGCAGCAGCGCGGTGACAATTTCTGCCTCAATCGGCATTCTTCTGAAGTGATCAAACCGATGGTACCTCGAAGCTAGCGTTAAGAAACCTATTCACTTATCCACTAGATATGTAGTTAAATAATTCCTAAACAGAAAAAAAGAGGGCTAGGATCAAGATTCCTAACCACTCGAAATACTTAAATTACCAGAAAAATGCAGCGCCTAGCGCTAATCCTCCGACAGCTGCTAATGCAACCGGTGCAAATGATGGGTTTCCATGTCCATGCCCAGCCGGTGCTCCCCAACCGGATTGTGGGTAACCACCATAATATGGCGATGGATACCCCCCTCCATAAGAATACGCATCGTAACCATAACCATGATAACCATAACCAAAACCACGTGGAGCTTGCGTAGCAGGACTTAACCAAACATACTCTTGATCGACGTGTTCTATTTTTCCAATATGAACTCTTCCGCTTTTTTCATAAATGCTAACTACTTTACCTTTATGCTGACAACAAAGCTGGTAATAATTCATCTCAATCCTCCTTTCTCTTACCTTTAATTAGTGTATTAGCTTAGTAAAATTTTGATTGGACATATGTACAGGGATATTTCTAATTAGGCTAAAAACTGTCTTCACCTTCTCAAAAAAATAGGCAGACATCCAATCAAAGAGAAATTATCTTCATAGGGTATAGCGTAAGTGAATTTTTTTGGAGGAGGTAACAACATGACAGTACCTGGAGGACCTTGTGCTACTACAGTAGCTGCTGCACCAGCACCGTTAGCTGGTTTTGCGTTTGTCGTTGTACTATTTATCTTATTAGTGATTATCGGAGCTGCCTACGTCGGACACGGATACTAATAAAAAGTAAACAAAACAAAGGCTGATTTCAATTAAGGGAGGAACCCCCTTTTTGATTCAGCCTTTTCCCGTTTAAGTGAAAAGTCTAAACGATTGTCCATTAGTTTTATTCATATGACATCATGCACAGTTTTTTCATCATGGAAAAGGAGGAAAATCATGTTCCAAAGAAGAAGCATTCAAAATCATTTGCCTAAACAAATGATATACCAACCTTATTATCAACAACCATCTCACCTGAATACGTATCATCCGAAACAATCTCGCGGAATAATTCGAAATCGTCCAGGTAGATATCAATATGCACCCGAGCAACAATTTCCCTATTACCACAGCCCATATCCTCATTATGCGCCACCACCTCAAGCCGCAAATTCAAGCAGTCTATTTCGGGATTCCAATGGCAAATTAGATTTCAAAAAGATTGGCGGAGGCGTTCAAAATGTGATGGGAATTGTAAATCAAGTTAGTCCATTAATGGGACTATTTATAAAGTGAGTTGTTAAATATATCTTAATTATAGGCTAACACCCTTACACATCTCCTGTTTACATCATAGTAATAACTATCAAAGAAAAAGGAGGTCATATAAATGAGTGTATGTGGACCAGTACCAACACCTGCTCCTGGATTAGTTGGAGGATTTGCTTTAATCCTTGTGTTGTTTATTCTTTTAGTCATTATCGGAGCTGCTTGGGTTTAAATGAAAAAAACAAAAAGGGCTTTGCCCTTTTTGTTTAGCTTCTTAATTCCTCTGTTCGTTGTACAGTTTCTAGCATCTTTTCAGCGATCTGTTGATTTTCTTCGTTAATTGCCTCAATCGTAGCATTCATTTGTTGTAGACTAGCTGTTTCCTGTTCAATAATAGCAGCAAGGTCATTCGTCGCATCCTCAACGACTTTCGTACGAATTTCCACATCGTCTGTTAATTGATCTACTAGTTTAAATTTATTACTAATACTCGTCAACATCTCACTTAATTGGTTAAAATAATTCATTACTTGGGCAGCGGAAGCTTTACTTGTTTCCATTTGCTCTTTACTTTTTAACATTTCTGATAAAGCGGATGCACTTTGGGCATTAAGTTCAGCTAAGTTATTTGTGATTTTTGTCGTCGTACCACTCGTCACTTCTGCCAACTTACGAATCTCATCGGCAACAACAGAAAATCCTCTGCCTGCTTCACCAGCACGAGCTGCTTCTATTGAAGCATTCAATGCAAGTAAGTTAGTCTGTTCAGTAATATCACCTATAATTCCTGCGAAAGAGTTAGTTTCCATGATTTTACTGCTTAATATTTCAAACGTTTGATTCAAACTTTCAACTAATCCTTGAAGTTGTTCCATGTTTTTAGCCAACTCGTTTGCATGGTTTGTTCCATCGGATGAAACATTCCGTGCGACGTCTGACTCTTGTTGTAAATCCTTCGAAGAATCGTGTAATTTCTTCATTTCTATCATCGTATTAGAAGAACTCTCAGTAATCTCTTGTATTTTATTGTTTTGAGTTAAACTAGCCGATGACAACTCATTAACGCTAGTCTTAATTTCTTGCTGGGCTTGGTAATTTACTTGAATTTTTTCATTAACTAGATTTATGCTCTCTACTAATTTGCTCACCTTTTTTTCTAAACTTTCTCTCTGCACTTCCTTCTCATCAGCAAGTGTTGATGATTGGTTTAACAACTCTTCTAATTTCTTTGATTGTTTACCATTTAAATAAATGACAAGAGTCAATGAAGCACCAAATAGGATATAGACCATTAGTGTCATCGAAAATGATTGAGACATACCACCAAAATGATTACTAACAATCAATAAGACTATCCCTACAATAAAACTAAACAAAAAGAGTGTACGGTAAAAGTGAATAGCTGATAATAACGTAATAAAAAACAAAATCATGACAATGTTGTATGTACCAGAAGAAATAATTAACCCATAAATGATCGTTGTATAGACAACTGCGATAAATATGTATGGGAAAACGTTTGCCTTTTTAAGTAACTTTATAACAAAGTATCCTATAAGAAATACTATCAAGAGCGTCATGAAAATAAGACCTTTAGTGTTTTGTCCTGTCACAAATGCTTCTAAGCTACCACCTAGTAGTGAGATCGCGAAAATAAATAACAATAAATAATTCTTTGCTTCTTCGCTGTTTAAAATGACGTACTAGTGTCTATACTGGATTCTATAAT
>CAZIRM010000134.1:0-6414 GCA_964541705.1 uncultured Bacillaceae bacterium
ACTTGTATTCTTAAATAAATCTAGTGTTCCAATACGAAATAGCGAAGAGCCAAAAATATTTCCATAAAAAACGAACATTTAAACTAACATTCTACCTAATAAAACGTTTAAATGTTCGCTTTTAGTTGTTATATTAATAAAGAAAGCGTTGTCTTATTCTGTAACTCTCTTGATTTCAGAGCTCAATGTAGGTCTTGAAAAGAGTGTCGACGATGTAACAAATAGATCAAACAGCTGCTCTTCAAGGGTATGAACCTCTCCGCCAAGTTCTTGTAAAATGATGACCCCTGCCGCTATATCCCACGGAGAAAGTCGGAAATCAATGTAAGCATCAAGTCTCCCTACTGCGATCCAGACAATCTCTAGTGCTGCTGAACCGATATAACGGACACCTCTACTCTTTTCAATTAAGGGCCACATCTTTTTATAGTCGACTTTTTCATTCGGAATCGCCCACATAGCATTAAAGCTTAATAATGAATTTTTTAAAGCGACTGGTTTCAGTGGTACTAGTTTTTCATCATTAACGTAGGCGCCTTTCCCTTTTAGTGCATGGAAAAGTTCATCTTTAATTGGATCATAGACGATACCGAAAACAGGTAGTCCCTTCTCATAAAGGGCAACCGATATCGCAAAATTCATTTTTTGATTCACAAAATTTGTTGTGCCATCAATGGGATCAATAATCCAAACGGTTTCACTTCTTACGTTGTAATTTTGATTTTCTACTGTTCCTTCTTCCCCTAATATATAATGATTTGGAAAATGTTCGTTAATTTTCTTTGCAAAAAATTGCTCAATTTCACGGTCTTTTTCAGTGACTAAATCTGAAGCCGATGTTTTAAATTCTACATCTATCGCTAGCTTAAGACTTTCACGTAAATGCTCTCCAGCTTCAAGAGTCCATTTTTTTGCTTGTTCATATATTGTTAAATAATCTTGCATGATGCTACACCTCGATTAGTTATTTTCTATTGTTTTGTCGGCAGTTTCACAATTCTTTTTTAAACATTTTGCTCGCGAGGAAAGAAAAAAGTTAGTAAGTTCGACTCACTAACTATCTTTACCACCCTATTAAGATCGAATCCCAAAAAACTTCTTCATTTTTTAAAACATCTCATCTTTATCCTCTAACGACAAAAGCGGTACAGACTCTCCTAAAATCCTTCTTGCAATGTTACGGTATGCAATGGACGCTTTACTCGTTGGATGAAAAGCAACGGGTTCACCGTTATTAGAAGCTTTAATAACGTCATCATCATCCGCTACAATACCTAATAAATCAATTGATAAAACATTAACAATTTCATCAACACTTAACATATCCCCTGATTTCGCCATATGGTTTCGAATTCGGTTCACAACTAACTTTGGTGCTTCGATATGTTCCTCTTTATCTAACAAACCAATGACTCGGTCAGCATCACGGACGGCGGAGTTTTCTGGCGTTGTCACTACAATCGCCTTATCGGCTCCTGCAACTGCATTTTTAAACCCTTGTTCAATTCCTGCAGGACAGTCGATGATGACATAATCAAAATCTTGTTTTAATTCTTTTATCATGACTTTCATTTGCTCCGGATTTACAGCAGACTTGTCCTTTGTTTGTGCCGCCGGGAGGAGTTTTAAACAATCAAACCGCTTGTCGCTCACAAGCGCTTGATGCAGCCTACAGCGTTCCTCGACCACATCAACAATGTCATAAATAATGCGGTTATCTAAGCCCATTACTACATCTAGGTTTCTTAATCCAATATCTGTGTCAACTAAACATACTTTCTTACCAGACAGTGCTAGCGCCGTTCCTATATTAGCTGAGGTAGTCGTTTTGCCAACTCCACCTTTCCCAGACGTAATCACAATCGCCTCTCCCATATTGGTTCCCCCTTCATCAATATGTAGCCATATAAATGAAATACTTTTAGACTACAAATCTATTTTAATAAAAATCTAAATCGATGAAAATTTTGTACTCGATCAACAGAGATGATATTCTCACTGTTAATATAGGCACACTCCATCTCATTTTTAGCTTTGTCGGTGCCATCGGGCGCTCGAGATACAACGTTACTAATTCTAAGTTGAGATGGTTCCATTTTAGCTGCATAAATGCTTGCACGCTTGTTTCCGTCACAACCAGCGTGTGCAATTCCTCTTAATACACCTAAAATGTAAATGTTGCCACTTGCTTCAACAGTCGCACCGTGATTGACATCCCCTAGTATTAAGAGGTCCCCTTTCACTTTAAGAACTTGTCCCGACCGAATAACTTTTGTGTACGTGTTGATCTGACTTTCTCGTTTCATCTCTTCGGCTTCAGCTACAGAAATAACATTTGCTTCAATAGAATCGACAATTATCTTTTGTTTTTCATTAATCACCTGTTTTAGCGTTTCGATTTGTTCTTCTGTTAAATAGCGATTACCCACTGAAACCTTAGCTCGAACAAGCGGACCATTAAAAACTTGAGGGTATTTAGAAGCTAGCTTTTCCTCTAATTCTAGCAATAATTCAGAAAACGTACATTGGTCATCTAAAAGTAATGTTAGGCCTTCTTTGGTTCCTCTTATTGATACATTGTTATTCCCATTTTGCATGATCCAAAGTTCACCTCAATATCTTATTCCTCTCTTAACGGAGTGGCGCATAAATAGTAATTCAACTATTATTCCTCGTTTCCTCTTTTTGCTTGAGATTTTGAATATAAATCAACAGTTTGCGGATTGGAAAAATGACGATAATGGCAAAACAACTATTTATAATAACACTTGGGTATATCCTTTCTCCTAAAAAGCGTTCATGAGAAAGCCCAGTTATGCCAATAATGGTATTGATTCTATAAATAAGATACTCTAAGCAGATAACACTTACGATTAGTGTAAAGAGTAAAAGCAGGAGATTCCGTTGAAAAATCCGAAACGAGAAGCTAAATATATAAGCTACAAGTGCCATACTAAATATATACACACCTAAAATATGTGTGTGTACAATATCATAGAGTAGTCCGAGTCCTATACCATAAACCGTTCCTACTGAACGTCCTAAGAAAATAGAAGACATCATGACTAAAATGAAACTAAATCTAGGAACAATTATCACTTCCGGAGAAGAAAAATTCAAGAAAACTTGAGTGACAGTACCTTCAATAACAAATAATAAAAAGATGATTGTCGGGAGGAGATAGCGCTTCAATTAATCCTCCCCCTCTTCTTCAGTAGTGATTGCAGCCCTTTCTACGATTAAAACATAGTCAAGTTGATTAAAGTCAGCGGATGGTTTCACATACGCGTTTTTCGTTAAACCGTATTCGTCAAACTCAACGTGAACAACTTCACCAATCAGCAACCCTTGAGGAAAGACACCACCTAAACCTGAAGTAATGACGGTATGGCCAATTTCAATTTCTGCATCTGTTGAAATTCTTCTAAGTAGTAGAGTCCCTGTCTGATCATCAAATCCTTCTATGATTCCTGTAATTTCTCCCGAATCTCCAACTCTTGCAGATACCCGATTTGTACGATCATGATCTGTCAACAGCTGAATTGTCGATGAAAATTTGGATACTTGGTGGACCTTCCCAATTAAACCTTTTGACGGTGTGATAACTGCCATATTTTTTCTAATCCCGTGTTCTTCACCTTTATTTACACGAATGTATTCATTCCAGCGATCTGGGGATCTTGAGTACACAAGTGCAGGTTTAAATGTATAGTCAAATAAACTTTCTTGTATATCAAGTGCATTTTTTAAATCCTTGTTTTGTTGACGGAGTATATTTACCTCTACAGCGAGTTGGGTATACTGATCCAAATGGGTCTTGAGGATTTTATTTTCCTCATACACAGATCTTATTTCTTGTATTTGCTCGAAGAAACCCGCCACATGATAAGCGGGTCTCACTAATATTGATTGTACCCAACCGACACTATCTACGATAAATTGCTCTGGCCACGTTAGGTTTCGTTGATCTCTCATTGAGTAGCCAACTAATGCCACCAACAATATGATACTAACTAATAGAACAATCAGTCTTTTATTTGAAAACAATGGAGGCATTGCACGACACCTACTTACTTACGATTTGAACGAACCGTTATCCCAGCTTTTGAACGGAATAAATGTAAATTTTCTAAAGCTCTTCCAGTTCCTAAAGCCACACAGTCTAATGGATTTTCAGCAACCAATACTGGCATATTTGTTTCGTTACTTAGTACACGATCTAAGTTTCTTAGAAGGGCGCCACCACCAGTTAGTACGATTCCTCTGTCCATTATATCAGCTGCTAGCTCTGGTGGCGACTGTTCTAGCGTATTTTTTACTGATTCTATAATTGTATTTACAGTGTCTGATAATGCTCTTGCCACTTCATCCGCAGAAATCGTAATGGTTTTCGGAAGTCCAGTTACTAAGTCACGGCCGCGAATGTCCATCGTATCAATTCCTTCTGTATCGCCTGCTGAACCAATTTCAAACTTAATTGCCTCTGCTGTACGTTCACCAATCATTAAGTTATAGACTTTCTTAATGTATTGAATAATGGAATCATCCATTTCATCACCAGCAACACGAATTGACTGGCTTGTTACAATCCCACCTAAAGAGATAATGGCAACTTCTGTCGTTCCACCACCAATATCGACAACCATGCTTCCCGTTGGTTCCCAAACTGGAAGGTCAGCACCAATTGCAGCTGCAAATGGCTCTTCAATTGTGTATGCCTCACGTGCTCCCGCTTGTTTTGTAGCATCTTCGACTGCTCGTTTTTCTACAGCTGTTATTCCCGAAGGTACACAAACCATTACATTTGGTTTACGTGTAAAAATAGACCTGTTTCTTTGTGCCTGCCTAATGAAGTACTTCATCATTGTTGCCGTTGTATCAAAATCAGCAATAACACCATCCTTCATTGGACGAACAGCAACAATGTTCCCTGGTGTACGTCCGATCATGTTCTTTGCATCGTTACCAACAGCTTCAATTGAGCCAGAATCCGTACGAATCGCAACCACTGACGGTTCCCGCACAACTACTCCTTTCCCTTTCACATATACAAGTGTATTTGCCGTTCCTAGATCAATTCCTAAGTCTTTTGAAAAACCACTAAACATCTATGTATCTCCCTTCGTTGTAAAAAGAGCTAATGCAGCTCTTTTACACTTTCTTGTTGTTTTTTTATCGTATAAGTTATGAGTAATTTTCATGAATTTCTTAATTGCACTTTAAGTTTTGGTAAAGAAATTTTCCTATCATGTGAATGTTACTTGCCAAACTTATAACCTTTATTATACTTAATAAACGAAAAAAAGAATAGAGGTTTGATCATAAACTCAAAAATTTCCATACTTTTACCTAGTTGACCATCATTATTTTTTCGTCACCAATATTTTGAGTCATTTGCGCTAGTACCGTTCCAATGATGAAATTCACTCTAATGAATTTCATCATCTTTATTTTCGTCACTATGTTTTTAAACCGTTTGCGATTGTACCGTTCGCAAACGATTTAATTTCTTCGGTGACTCATTTATTGAAATGATGAAATTCACTCTAATGAATTTCATCATCTTTATTTTCGTCACTATGTTTTTAAACCGTTTGCGATTGTACCGTTCGCAAACGATTTAATTTCTTCGGTGACTCATTTATTGAAATGATGAAATTCACTCTATATATATCCTTTTTCCTTTAAGCTGGTGAAGACTCCATCACCAATGATCAAGTGATCTAATAATTCAATACCAATTAATTTCCCACATTCGGTCAGCCGCTTCGTCACCTCTATGTCTTCTTTGCTAGGTGTTGGATCACCGCTAGGATGATTATGTAAGCAGATTACTGATGCGGCCGAGTGACGAAAGGCCTCTTTATATACTTCCCTTGGATGAACAATTGATGCATTTAAACTGCCAATAAAAATCGTCTTTTTTTGAATAACATGGTTCTTAGTATTTAGGTACAAACATACAAAATTCTCTTGTGTTAAAAACCTCATATCTTCCATAACAACATTTGCTACATCTTGCGGAGAGCGAATAATGATGCGATCCTCATTTTTTAACTTATGAATTCTACTGCCTAATTCAATCGCTGCTCGAAGTTGTACGGCTTTGGTATCACCAATTCCTTTTATTTTTTTCAATTCCTCAACCGAGGCATCCTTCAACAGTCTCAGTCCTCCAAAGAAATGTAGAACTTTCTGTGATAATTGAAGCACTGACTCTTGCCGCGTACCCGTTCCCAAAATAATCGCAATTAATTCTTGGTTTGATAGAACACTTGCCCCTTCTTTTAACAGTCGTTCCCTTGGTCGTTCACTATTAGGAACATCTCGAATCATGAGTGGTTTTCCTTCCATTACTAATTCCTCCTCGTATATTATATTTAGTCCCCTATTTCAGGACAATTTCCAATTACT
>CAZIRM010000135.1:0-6265 GCA_964541705.1 uncultured Bacillaceae bacterium
TTCTGTAAAAATCGCTATCAACCAAGCAGAAATTAATTTTGTCCGGACGCTCTAAAAAACATTATTTATTTCAAGGTTCCCATAACGTTTGTTTAAAGCAAATCCCCGATTTCGTCGCAAAGTCTGCATAGAAGTATTTGAGGGCAGTAACTTCAATGGAGGCCCGGCGTGCAGGTGGACGCATTTGGTTTCAATTGATGGACCGACGTGACTTCATCGATTAGGTACCTAAGCTAGACGGTAGAATAACTTCATAATCTTATATATAAGAAAAGAGGCCAGCAACCGCTAGCCACTTACCTATTTTATGCTCCTTCAATTGAAGGGATTAATTTTTTCATGACTACTACGACTAAAACGAATGTGACTAGCGCTGCAATAAAGCCAATTACTACACTTCCTGTTAAGCCTAACACTAAATAACCGATAACCGTAATAAAGGCAACAATTAGCGCGTATGGCAACTGCGTTAAGACGTGATCCATTAGATGGCTTCCGGCACCTGTGGATGAAAGAATCGTTGTATCAGAAATTGGTGAACAATGATCTCCGAAAATCGCACCGGCTAAAACAGCTGCTAACACTGGTAAAATAATCGAGATATCTGTAGCCGCGGCCAAGTCACCAGCGATTGGCAACATAAGACCGAACGTACCCCAACTCGTACCTGTTGAAAACGCCATAAAGCCAGCTACAACAAATAAAATGAGTGGTAAGAACATTACGTTCATGTTTGATTGCTCCACAATGTTCCCTAGATATTTCCCCGTACCTAATTCTTTAATAATATCAATAATTGTCCAAGAGAAAACAAGAATGTAAATGGCAGGTAACATTGATTTAATCCCCGTCCATAATCCTAAGCCTAAATCTTGGACAGATATTTTTCTAATAAAAGCAATGATTAATGCTGCCGCCAGACCAATTAGACCACCGTATAGTAATGCTGCTGCTACATCTGTATTTTCAAAGATTGCCAGTATTGTTGCGGTTCCTTCTGTTGCTTGAATCCCAGTAATAATCATAAACAAAACCGTACCAATAATTAATGCAATAATTGGATAAACGAGATCGCCTATTTTACCCTCTGCAATAGCTGTGTCACCTTGATCGCCAGGCACTGAACCTTTGGATTTATCTACAACTTCCCCTGTTTCAATCGCTCTAGCTTCATGTGTTCGCATTAATCCAAAATCGAGTTTGAAATAACTTACCGCTAAAACTAGTAAAATGGCAAATATAGCATAAAAGTTCATTGGTGCCATTAATAAAAATGCTTGTAACGCGCCCCACTGGGTAACACTGTGAGAAACTAAGATCCCACCGATAATCGTGATAATATACGCACCCCAACTTGAAATGGGTGAGACAACACATATTGGTGCAGCAGTCGAGTCTACAATGTAAGCTAACTTTGCCCGTGAAATGCGGTGACGGTCTGTTAATGGTCTCCCGACATTCCCAACTGTTAAACTGTTAAAATAGTCATCAATAAAAATGATTAGACCTAAGATTACAGTAACAAGTTGTGCGCCAAATCGTGTTTTTACACGCTTTAATGCCCACTCACCAAAAGCTCTACTTCCTCCCGTAAGTGATACAAGTGAAGCGATCATCCCTAGTAATAACAAGAAAAAGATAATGTATAAATACCAAGTATTTAATCCGCCGTCTTCAACAAACTTGCTTGCAGCAATTGAAACCACTTGCGAAAGACTATCAAGTACATTCCAAGAATTAATTAAGAGTGCCCCTACAACTGCACCTACCCCTAAGCTAAGTAACACTTTTCTCGTTAGCATAACCATTACTAAAGCTAATACAGGTGGTACTAACGTCAAATAACCTAAGTCTTGCCATAATTCTAACTCCATTGTTCTCCTCCTAAATAAATGATTTGTTGCAAAAGCAAATACTTGAGAACTACGGGTTTTTTGAAATAAAAAAGGTAACCATAGGAATCCTATAGCTACCAAATTATCAGTAACAAAACGGCCCCTAATCCGAAGTAGTCCTCCACAGTTATTTTCGGCAATAACTGTGACAGTGCTGCACTTATTCAATGCAACCCCAGCAACTATAATTCGACGTCTATAGTCACTTCGGCAAAGTTTCCTTTAAATAGCCCTCAACGGTGTCACCCTCTTGCTAGTTACTCATAAACTTTGCGCCTCTACCTCATCAACGATGAGGCTGTATTCATATATTCACATTTAAAACAACTATTAAAGTATAACATTAGACACCCCTGTAATCAATGGGTATGTTCACCAATTTGTTTACTCTGATTGCTTGATAATTGCAGGTGCTGGCATCATGCCCCCTGCCCCACTATTATAAAACTCCGGAACCTCCCCTTGAATATAAACCATACCAATAGGAATTGTTGTCTCGACTACCTCTTCTGACGTCGCAAACGGAATGACAATTCTAACGTCTACGGTAATGTCAACCGATATACTGATGTATGTATTATTAATTCCAACCGGGATGATCTCCTCTCTTAATTGTGTTTTAATATCCCCAATTGCTGAGAAACGAACAGGGACTTTAGGACCTAGGTGTGCAAGTAATGAATTACCAGTTGCTTGACCGAGTGGAATCGTATGAATAATTCCTTCTTCATAATTTGCCACCCCGCCATGTTCTACTTCTATTCCTTCTGGCACTGTCACATCTCTAATTCTACCTTTATTAATGTCATTCAAATAGGTTTGCACCCGTTGGGTAATTTGTTGGACAACCCGGTTGTATGTCACAGAGTTAAACCCAACAGAAACAATTTTACCGTTCTCACCTTGTTTAATTTCAATTAAGTTATCCATCTCTGTATTTTCTAATATTTTTTTTGACACAGCATCATTAATCGCCAACGTGGCAATTCGTTGCGTTTCTGTTTGTGCTATATCGAGAAGTGTTGGACGAATCCCTCTTTCTACCAAATATAAACCTTGTACGGTCATCACACAAAAGATAATAAAAGATATTAAGAATACATAGCGAAATGGAAGCGGACCTTTACGGGGAAGAAACCTTCTTCTTTTGTACATTAAACAAACCCCCTCTATATACTAAGATTGTATGCAGAGGGGGACTAGTTTTTCACTTTTATTTTTAGTTATTTTTCATATATACGAAATTCATAATCATACCTATTTTTTTCGTCTTGTTCATGGCTTTCTGTAGAGATTAAAACGAAATCATCACCCAGTTCCGGGAAATACGTGTCTCCTTCGAACTCACCGTCAATGAGTGTGATGTAAACGCGATCAGCATAGGTAAGAAACTGTTGATAAATTTGAGCTCCACCAATAATAAACAACGTCTGTTCTTTTCCAAACGTAAGAACTTCTTCTACAGAATGTACGATGACGCAACCAGCTTGTTTATAAGAACGATCCGTCGTTAAAATAATATTTTTGCGATTTGGTAATGGACGTCCAATCGATTCAAATGTTTTTCTTCCCATGACAACAGGGTGTCCGGTGGTTATTTTCTTGAAATAAGACAAATCAGCCGGCATGTGCCAAGGCATTTTGTTATCTTTTCCAATGACCCGATTTCTTCCCATTGCAACAATTAATGAAATCATCGAAACTCTCCCTTCACACAGCAACCGGTGCCTTAATAGGTGGGTGTGGGTCATACCCTTCAATCGCCAAATCTTCCATGTTAAAGTCAAACACCGACGTCACGTCTTTGTTTAATGTTAACGTAGGTAATGGACGAGGCTCTCTGTTTAATTGAGTTTTAATTTGAGCGATATGATTCGAATAAATATGCGCATCTCCTAATGTATGAATAAACTCACCAACCTCAAGACCACATTCATGAGCAATTAAATGCGTAAGCAGTGCGTAGCTAGCAATATTAAACGGAATCCCGAGAAAAATGTCGCCACTTCTTTGGTACAGTTGACACGATAGCTTGCCGTCTAAAACGTAAAATTGGAACAGTGTATGACAAGGAGGTAATGCCATTGTTGGCACCTCCTCAGGATTCCATGCAGAAACAATCAATCTTCTAGAAGCGGGGTTCGTCTTAATGGTTTCAATCACTTCTTTTAACTGGTCAACCGTCTCACCGGTCATCGTTTGCCAATTCCGCCACTGTTTTCCATAAACAGGCCCCAAATCACCATACTTGTTCGCAAACGCATCGTCATGAAGAATCCGCTGCTTAAACTGTTCCATTTCCTGATGATAAACGTTGGCGAATTGCTCATCTTGTTGTGACTTTATACCAAAGTTCTTCATATCAGGACCTTTGTACTCAGCACTCTTGATCCAATTTTCAAATGCCCACTCATTCCAAATATTATTGTTATGTTCAAGCAAATATCGAATATTCGTATTTCCCTTTATAAACCATAAAAGTTCACTTGCAATAAGCCGGAAGGGCACTCTTTTTGTTGTTAAGAGTGGAAAACCTTCACTCAAATCAAATCTCATTTGATAACCAAACATCGAATACGTACCTGTTCCTGTTCGGTCTTCTTTCTTTATGCCGTTCTCTAATACATATTTACATAGATCAAGGTATACTTGCTCGTTTTTACTCATTTGAAATCACCTTTACTATCCTTTATTGATTATTTGTCACTCTTGCCTCACATTCAACAATTGTTACATTCACTTCTTTCATTAAGTCCACTTCATATGGTGTAACACATTCTTTATTATGACCGATAATTCGTACAACAGGACGCGTAGCAAAATTTTTATTTTGCTTTACAACAACACCCTTTCGACTGTCACTCAAGTAGACTGTCACCCCTACAGGGTAGATGGCAACCGTTCGACTAAATAGTTCTACTAGTTTTTTATCAAAAAGTTCGTCAACGCCAGTATATAAAATTTCTAATCCTTCATGAGGAAGCATGGCATCACGGTAAACCCGATTTGATGTAATCGCATCAAATACATCTGCAATGGCGATAATCTTCGCATAAAGATGGATGTCTCTCGATGTTAACCCTTGAGGGTAACCTGACCCGTTCATGCGTTCATGGTGCTGAAATGCACAATGAGCGGTTACTAAAGAAATATTAGGGGCACTACGTAAAATGTCAAATCCCGCTTTCGAGTGGTCCTTTATTTGTTCAAATTCTTCTTTAGTAAGCCCGCCTTTTTTATTTAAAATATGCTTTGGAATCATCATCTTTCCAACATCATGGAGAAGTGCACCTAGCCCAATTTCAAGAAGCTGCTTTTGCGTAAAACCCAGCTCCATTCCAAGACCTACTGTATAAATCGTAACGTTTAACGAGTGATTAAAGATATATGTATCATAGTAAAAAACGTCTGATAAAATTGATATAACATCCTCATTCTTTTTAATATCTTTAAGAATTCCTTGGACAACTTTATTGAATTGTTTGCTTAACCTCAACGTATCAATGACCTTATTTTCCGTATTTATCTCCGCTATACTAACAAATTCTTTTTTTAGTGTGTTATAAGCTTTTCTTCTTGTTTCATCAGAGATCGAATTATGAATGACAACATCTCTTGTTCTTGAATCGTCAATATAGACATAGGAGATACCCAACTCTATTAAGCGGTTAATCATTCGTTTTGTTAATGGTACACCTGCGTGTATCAATACTGCACCTGATTCGTGAAAGACAGGTTTGCTAAGCTTATCGTTTTCATTTAGCAATCTCGTCATTACTAGCCTCATATTTAGCTGGCCCCCATCTAAATTGTTCATTCCTTGTTTATTATAACTAAGATTAAGTTAAATGTCTTTACTGAACTAAAAAATGAATCCAATTGAATAAATTTCATTAATTACCAAAAACGAGTCACACGAGTCAATATACAGTGTACACATGATTTTAAGGCGACTATGTATTGATCTTAATGACGAAAATAATCGATGATGAAATTCATTGAATGACTTAATTACTCTATTGGTTGTGCTAACGTTCGGTTGTGGCATAAAGCTAGCCGAGGAGTGACACTGGCTTGCTCACACAGATTAATCGCCGTAAACCTTTACGCTGAAGCACCTTGAAGCTAGACAGTCTTTAAATCCTTTAAAAGTTCTATTAGCTAAAAAAAGCGCAAGCGCCTTGGTCACGAGCGACAAGCACTGGAGGGCCGGCAAGCAGAAGCACGCATTTGGCTTCAATTGACGGACCGAAGTGACCTCGAGCGAGTAGGCGCTGAAGCTAGATATCAGTCTAACTTCAAAATTTTATACATACTGGTGTATGAAATAATGTAATTAACAGAGAAATCCCCAGCGACTTCAAGTAAAA
>CAZIRM010000136.1:0-6204 GCA_964541705.1 uncultured Bacillaceae bacterium
TAGTTTATAAAATTTACTATTGACTTTTTCTCTGGGTTTTTATGCAACGCTAGTGATTATGGATAGTAACAGTGATACGGTAAAATACTTACCAATTCGATCTCTTGAAAGAGAAGGGGGAGAAAGATAATGAGTGATAACGTTATCGACTTCTCAGAAAAAAAAGTGAAAGATGCAGCATTAAAGTATGTAAGACTAGGAATAGGGGTTATCATTTTCATTACTTTAGTCATACTGCTATTTAACAACATGTTTATCGTACAACAAGGCGAATTTAAAGTGGTAAGACAATTTGGTGAAGTTGTAGATGTCAT
The DNA here is from genome assembly GCA_964541705.1 of uncultured Bacillaceae bacterium. Classification (GTDB taxonomy): domain Bacteria; phylum Bacillota; class Bacilli; order Bacillales; family Anaerobacillaceae; genus Anaerobacillus. The sequence continues at coordinate 315 of CAZIRM010000136.1, forward strand.
TGATGAGCCTAGACTAAACTTTAAGCTTCCATTTATACAGTCCGTGTCAACATTAACACAACAGCAGATGATTTATGATGTTGATCCAACAGAAATCAATACGCGTGATAAAAAAAGAATACTCGTTGATAACTATGCTGTTTGGAGAATTGACGATCCAAGGAAGATGATTGGGAGCGCACAAACAATTGACCGTGCAGAAGCGATCATGATGAACTTTATTTACTCTGTTATTCGAGCGGAATTAGGGCAGCTAAATTATGATGAAATTATTAACGATGAAAAGTCTTCTCGAGGAAGTTTTAATGATCGTGTCCTAAATCGTGTCAATGAATTACTTGAACGAGATGGTTACGTGATCGTCGTAACCGATGTAAGAATGAAACGAACAGATCTTCCGGAGGAAAACGAGCAAGCAGTGTATCGCCGAATGATCTCAGAACGAAATTCAATTGCCCAAGATTATCTTTCACAAGGGGATGCTGAAGCGAACCGGATTCGTGCGAATACAGATCGTGAAGTAAAAGAAATCGTTGCAACGGCGAATGCAGATGCAAATGTAATCATAGCAGAAGGAGAAGGTGGAGCGGCACAGATTTATAACGAAGCATTCAGTAAGGATGTTGAATTTTATCAACTATACCGGACGTTGTTAAGTTATGAAAAGACAATCGACGATCAAACGGTTATTGTCCTGCCAGCTGATGCGCCTTATGCAAGAATCTTAATGGGGTATACTGATTAGTTATATTCGAAGTTGCATCTTTTAGAGATGAGACTGGATAAAACAATCCATAGGAAGGGATAGTTCTAAGAAAGAATAGAGCTATCCCTTTTAAGATTAGATTTAGGATATATTTACTCTTTAAGGAATCGTTATTCAATAAAAGCTTCACTAGGCTTTTTTCTTTTTTTTATGGACATGCTAAGATAAGGATAATGATACATAGATGGGGGTAGAAAAATGGCTAACAAATTAGTGTTAATTGATGGTAATAGTATCGCTTACAGAGCTTTCTTTGCATTACCACTATTAAATAATGAAAAAGGTGTTTATACAAATGCAGTCTACGGTTTTACAACAATGTTATTGAAGGTGCTTGAAGAAGAGAAACCAACACATATCCTAGTTGCCTTTGATGCAGGAAAAACAACATTTAGACATAAAACATTCACTGAATATAAAGGAGGTAGACAGAAAACGCCACCTGAGTTATCAGAGCAGTTTTCTTTTATTCGTGAACTTTTAGATGCGTTCAATATAAAACGGTTCGAAGTGGAAAATTATGAAGCGGACGATATTATAGGTACGCTAGCGAAGCAAGCAGAAAAAGAAGATTGGGAAGTAAAAGTGATCTCTGGCGACAAAGATTTACTTCAACTTGTTTCGGATAAAATAACAGTTGACTTAACTAGAAAAGGTATTTCCAATGTCGATACATATAACCTGGAACTAGTAAAAGAAAAATACGGTTTAACCCCAAATCAAATTATCGACATGAAAGGGTTAATGGGCGATAGCTCAGATAATATCCCTGGTGTACCTGGAGTTGGAGAGAAAACAGCCATTAAACTTTTGAAAGAGTTTGGATCCGTTGAAAGTGTTCTCAATTCAATTGATCAAATTTCAGGAAAGAAACTAAAAGAAAAGTTGTCAGAAAACAAAGAACAAGCATTAATGAGTAAAGAATTAGCAACAATCCTTTGTGAAGCACCTGTCTCAGTTTCTTTACCTGAACTAGTATATAACAATTATAATGAAGAAAAAGTCGTTACACTTTTTAAAGAATTAGAGTTTCACTCTTTATTAAATCGGTTTGACGTAAGTGAAGACAATGCCTCAACAACCGTAGTTGAAGAAAAAGAGTTTCAAACCGTTACTGAAATAACAGATGCAATGTTAAGTGGTGAAAGTGCATTTGTCGTTGAAATGTTAAATGAGAATTACCATCAAAGTGAGATCATTGGCTTTTCTATTGTTAATGATACTGGACGCTATTTTGTCACAACGGAAGTAGCATTTGAAAGTGAGAAATTTAAACAATGGGCCAAGGATCCTAATAGGAAAAAACTTGTTTTTGATGCTAAAAGAGCAGTTGTCGCTTTAGGATGGCAAGGGATCGATCTTAAAGGGGTCAAATTTGATTTATTCCTTGCCTCATATATATTAGACCCTTCCCTTACTGTTAATGAAGTAGCCGATGTTGCGAGTCATAGAGGAAAGAAGACCGTTTCAAAAGACGAGGTCGTCTATGGTAAGGGCGCTAAACGGGCATTACCAATACAAAATGTGTTAGGACAACATTTGGTGAATAAAGCAGATACAATCTACGGATTACATGAAGAAGTGGACCAAGAGTTGCAAAAGAATAATCTCCATGATTTGTTCTATCAACTTGAAATGCCATTATCATTAATATTAGGTAAGATGGAAATGACAGGTGTAAAGGTTGATAAAGCCCAATTGCAGCAAATGGGAGCTGAGCTTAATGAGAAGCTAGCAGAACTCGAAAAAGAAATCCATTCGCTAGCAGATACTAGCTTTAATATAAATTCACCAAAACAGTTAGGCGAGATCCTCTTTGAGAAATTACACTTACCAGTCGTGAAAAAAACAAAAACTGGTTATTCTACATCAGCGGACGTATTAGAAAAACTAGCGGACAAACATCCGATTATTCCTAATATTCTTCACTACCGTCAATTAGGAAAATTGAATTCAACTTATATTGAAGGGCTATTAAAGGTAATACATGACCAAACAAATAAAATTCATACGATCTTTAATCAGGGATTAACGCAAACAGGTCGATTGAGTTCTACAGAACCTAACTTACAAAATATCCCGATTCGCTTAGAAGAAGGAAGGAAGATTCGCAAAGCGTTTGTGGCATCCGAAAGCGATTGGATTATTTTCGCTGCTGATTATTCTCAAATAGAGTTGAGAGTATTAGCGCATATATCTAAAGATGAAGAACTTATCCAAGCTTTCAATCATGACCTTGACATTCATACGAAAACAGCAATGGATGTTTTTAACGTCAAGGAAGACGAAGTAACGTCATTAATGAGACGTAGTGCAAAGGCCGTCAATTTTGGAATTGTCTATGGTATTAGTGACTACGGATTAAGTCAAAGTTTAGGGATTACCCGAAAAGAGGCTGGGGAATTCATTGACCGCTATTTATCAAGTTTCCCAGGTGTAAAAAACTATATGGATTCGATTGTTGACACCGCAAGAGAACAAGGGTATGTGACAACATTACTAAATCGCCGTCGATTTTTACCGGAAATTACGAGCCGGAACTTTAACTTGAGAAGTTTTGCAGAAAGAACAGCGATGAATACGCCTATTCAAGGAACAGCTGCGGATATCATAAAAAAAGCAATGGTAGACATGGCGGAGCGAATTGAAAAAGAGGGCCTACAAACACGGTTACTTTTACAAGTACACGATGAATTAATTTTTGAGGCTCCGAAAGAAGAACTTGAGGCATTACAAAAAATCGTACCAGAAGTTATGGAACATGCAATGAAATTAAGTGTTCCTCTTAAAGTCGATTATTCCTATGGTTCTTCATGGTACGATGCGAAATAATTTAGACAAAAGTGGGTGTAAGTATGCCAGAATTACCTGAAGTAGAAACGGTTAAGCGAACGCTGAAGAAACTTATAATTGGAAAAACGATAAACGATGTACAAATTCTTTGGCCAAAAATGATTAAAAGACCAGATGATGTTCAAGAGTTTATTCAACGTTTGATCGGACAATCCATTTTGGATGTGGGGCGCCGTGCGAAGTTTTTAAAAATCATTCTTGAGAATTACGTGATCGTTTCCCATTTGCGTATGGAAGGTAGGTATGGATTGTATTCATCTAACGATTGTATAGATAAACATACCCATGTTATCTTTCAATTTGATGATTGTACGGAACTGCGATACCAAGATGTAAGAAAATTCGGAACGATGCATCTGTTCGTAAAGGGAGAAGAAGATCATTTGTTACCATTAGTGCAATTAGGAATAGAGCCTTTTGATGAAAAGTTTTCAGTTGAAAAACTAATCGAACTGTTACACGCTTCTAATCGCAAGGTAAAAGTTACCTTGCTTGATCAGACAAAACTAGTCGGTTTAGGAAACATTTACGTAGATGAGGCTTTATACCGTGCGAATATTCATCCGGAGACGCTCGCAAAAGATTTGACTAGTTCTGAGATATCTGTGCTTCATCATGAAATTGTTACAACATTAAAAGAAGCAATTGAAAAAGGAGGTAGTTCAATCAAATCTTATGTGAACGGACAAGGAGAGATGGGAATGTTTCAACAACAGCTTTATGTATACGGAAAAAAAGGCGAGTTATGTCAGAAGTGCAGCATTCCCATTGAGAAAACAGTGGTGGGAGGACGCGGAACTCACTATTGTCCACAATGCCAACAAAAAAAATAATCATGAATTTAAACTAATTAAGTACGTTGGATGGGCTCTATCCATATACTATTTTATCAGTATTTGGAAGGAGCTTTGAAAATGGTAGAAATTCTTTCCTTGTTATTATTAGCATTTGCAGTAAGCCTTGATAGCTTTGGTGTAGGATTGACTTATGGTTTAAGAAAGATGAAATTACCGTTTAAGTCTCTTTTGTTTATTGCATTCTTTTCGGCGATATCAATCTTGCTTGCAATGACAATTGGTCATTTGTTACAAACACTGTTAACCCCACGTGTCGCTGAGTCAATAGGTGGGATTATTTTAATCGTCATCGGCTCATGGGCGTTATTTCAAACCTATCGCCCTGCCAAAAGAGATATAAAAACAAAGGATGACCAAGTAATTTTAAACTTCGAGATTAAAGTATTAGGGATCGTTATAAAAATTTTACGTAAGCCAGTGGTTGCTGATTTTGATGATTCTGGAACGATTAGCGGGAGAGAGGCAGTGTTTTTAGGAATTGCACTATCACTAGATGCCTTTGGGGCTGGTATTGGAGCAGCACTGATAGGTTTTTCCCCTATATTAATGGCTATGAGTGTGGCCATTATGAGTGCGGTATGTGTGACACTTGGAATGAAAAGTGGTTATATCTTCGCTGATTCAAAGATTATAAATAAGTTTTCTTTTATTCCAGGACTATTATTGATTTTGATTGGTTTTTGGCGATTGTAAGAAAAGGTGGATAAAAATGATTATTGGACTAACTGGTGGAATTGCTACGGGTAAAAGTACAGTAAGCAAAATGATAAGAGAAATGGGAATTCCAATCGTCGATGCAGACGTTATAGCAAGAAAAGTAGTAGTCCAAGGAGAAACAGCCTATAAAAAAATTGTTTCTCATTTTGGAAACGAAATCTTAGATTCCAACGGTGACATTAATCGAAAAAAATTAGGAGAACTGATTTTTAATGATGATTCTAAACGACTTGCGTTAAATTCAATCATTCATCCAGAAATCAGAATAAGGATCGAACAAGAAATACATCTGTTAAAACGAACTGGTAACAGAATCATTGTTATAGATGTTCCGTTATTATTTGAAACAAATTACACGTCATTCGTTGATAAAATAATTACTATTTTTGTGGAGGAAGACATACAGATAGAGCGATTGAAGAAAAGAGATCAAATATCTACAGTTGAGGCTTTAGCTCGAGTGAATACTCAAATTCCTTTATCTCAAAAAGTAAAAAATTCAGATGCTGTAATATACAATAACGCTGCAATAGAAGAAACATATCAACAATTAGTGCACGTCTTAGAAAAATGGGGATGTATAAAAACTTAGCTTTTATGATATAAATAGAAAGTCTTGCTTTACAAGAGCAAGACTTTTTATTGTTTATGTTTAGAAAACCCCTGGCTATGCCGGGGGTTCCGGAAAGCTTATAGC
>CAZIRM010000137.1:0-6163 GCA_964541705.1 uncultured Bacillaceae bacterium
CTGAAACGCTTAAAAAATCGATATTCATTTTCTTCACAATGATTTGCTTAATACCATAAGCTTCAACTGCATCTGTATGGAATGTGATATTTTTTTCTTTTAATAATAAGCCAATCTCTCTTATAGGTTGTATCGTTCCAACTTCGTTATTTCCATACATAATTGAAACTAAAATCGTATCATTCCTTATTAAAGATTTTAGTTCATTTAAATCAATGTTACCGAATTGATCAACCGATAAGTAACTAACATCGAAACCATTTTTTTCTAATCGCGTACAAGCATGCAGTAACGCATGGTGCTCTATTTTTGTTGTGATAATATGTTTGCCCTTTTCATAGTTTGCATTTGCAAATCCAAGAACAGCTAGGTTGTCTGCTTCTGTTCCTCCACTTGTAAAGATGATCTCCGTCTCATGACAACCAATGGTGCTGGCTAAGGAATACCTTGCCTCGTCAATGGCTTGTCTAGCTTTTCTGCCGAATTGGTGAATGCTAGAAGGATTGCCAAAGTTACCATACAAAAAAGGAAGCATCTCTTCGACAACCTCAGGATGTGTCGGTGACGTTGCCGCATGATCAACGTAAATGTCTGTCAAGTAGTTCACCTTCTCTTTTAAAACTGCGATTTACCATATAGTATGGTCTAAATATAAAACATATAGTATTCTTGATCACCTTTATCTTCAAAGGTCGCTAGGTCGTGTAATGTCGTTTTATCTAATACGTCTTTTACAGCATCTCTTATTTTTATCCAGAGATCGCGCTTAGCTGGCTCTTCATCATCAACGACCTCAACAGGACTAATAGGTCCTTCTAACACTCTAATAATATCACCCGCTGTTATTTCCTCAGCATTTTTTGCAAGCATATAACCGCCATACGCTCCACGCACACTTTTTACTAACATTGCATTTCTTAAAGGCGCAATTAATTGCTCTAAATAATGCTCTGATAAATCATAGTCCTTCGCAATCGATTTTAAAGACACAGGTCCCTCACCGTGCTTTTTTGCTAAGGCCATCATGATCGTTAGTCCGTAACGTCCCTTTGTAGATATTTTCATTATTCATCCCTCTCTCCATTAATACTTTTACAACTTTTTGGCATTGTGGCAGCGTAAAGCCAACAATGTGTCCAATTGTTAAACAAAAGATGAACGTTCCAATATGTACAGGGCCACCAAGAAGCCACCCCATCACTAGGACAAATACCTCCATTATCCCTCTTACATATTGAACTTTATAACCTGTTCGTTCGGTAATTGCCATCATTAAACTATCTCTTGGTCCTGCACCGCAATCAGGTGCAATATATAAACCAATTCCGGAACCAATAACGATTAGACCAAAACATAACATAAGCAGCTGTCCCACTAATGTCAAAGGAGTGTGAATGATGAGCCGAAACAAATCAATAAACACACCAACAAGCAACATATTTAAGAAAGCCCCCATCTTTGGTAACCGTTTTGTTAATAAGGATGTTAATGCTATAATACAAAAACCAGCTAAGATTGTCCAAGTGCCTACAGAGAAACCAAAATGATTTGAAAGTCCAAGGTGGAATACATCCCAAGGAGCACCCCCTAAATCAGCTTCAATCATTAAAACAATCCCTAATGACATAATCAGTAAACCTACTAAAAAAATAATCCATTTTGTATAAAAAACTGACTTATTCCCTATTAATGCCCTCTCCCTTATTCATTCTAGTAAAATAGACTGTCAGAATGTGATTTTTCTATCTGATTCCACTTTTATCTAAATAATTATAGCATGAAATAAGAAAAAAAGTGTCCTATTAAGTTTTTTAATGATCATTGCAATTACGATTCTAATCATGTATTCTGCTTGTAGACTATGCTAGATTATTGATTCACAAAAGGCTTGTTTTACTCTAATAGTTACTTTACTGTATGCAAAAACATAAGCAGCCTTATCCTAAACAAAGGAGTGATTTTCATTGCTTTTTGACACTCTCATCAAGTCTCCCCTCTCTTATCGAATGAGACCAAGAAATATTGATGAAATAGTCGGCCAAAAGCATATCATTGGACGTGAAACTGCGCTTTATAAAATGATAAAGAATGGTCATGTGCCATCCATTTTATTATATGGGCCACCTGGGGTTGGGAAAACTTCTATTGCCAAGGCCATTGCGGGTACAACAAACATTCCGTTTATTGGTATAAATGCGACAACTGCAGGCAAAAAAGATATCGAAAGCGCTGTATTCGAAGCAAAAAACGAAGGGAACTTAATTTTATTTATTGACGAAGTACACCGGTTTAATAAAGCTCAACAAGATTACCTCCTTCCTCACGTTGAAAGAGGCTTAATTACGTTGATTGGTGCAACGACTGAAAACCCATTTCATGACGTAAACCCTGCAATTAGAAGCCGATGTGGACAAATTAAAGAGCTCAAACGATTAACAAAAAATGACATAAAACAGTTAATAATGCAAGCACTAAGTGATGAAGAACGCGGCTTAAAAAAACACCAAATTCAAATTAGTGATGAATCGATCAATTTGATTTCTTCATCGACCGGCGGTGACGCTAGGTCAGCCCTAAATGTTTTAGAGGAAGTTGTTTTCGCCTCTAAAAAGGAAGAATCTGCAAGAATTGATATTGATACGCAACTCGTGAAAGAATGTATCCAAAATAAAGGGTTTTCTCACGATAAGGATGGGGACTTGCATTACTCCTTGTTGTCATGCCTTCAAAAATCTATCCGCGGTAGTGATGTTTCCGCTTCATTACACTATCTTGGTCGACTGATTGAAGGTGGTGATTTAATTTCAATCTGCCGTCGCTTAATTGTGATTGCCTATGAAGATATTTCACTAGCGGCCCCTGAAGTTGCTGTTCACACTGTAACGGCAGTGAATGCGGTTGAGCGACTTGGGCTACCAGAGGCAAGGATCCCCCTAGCCAATATTGTCATAGAACAATGCTTGTCACCAAAGACAAATAGTGCGTATAAGGCACTTGATAAAGCACTTGAAGATATTAGAAATGGATTGATTGGAGAGATTCCAACCCATTTAAAGGATGCCCACTACGGTGGCGCAAAAGTATTGGGACATGGTGCTGGCTATAAGTACCCTCACGATTATCCAAACTCTTGGGTCCAGCAGCAATATCTACCTGATGAACTAAAAGATAAACAATACTATAGGCCAAATCAAAATGGTCTAGAGAAACAATACTTTAAAGTATATGATAGATTAGAGAAACTTAAAAATGGTATTGGCTAGGATACGTTCTCTTTCGTCTCATTTTTGAGACGTTTTTTTCTTTTTTCTCCCAAAACTTTTATTTTCTCTAGTATATTACGACTAATTACTGGAAATAGTAGTTGTAAAACCAACTAGGTTATTAAATTAATCAGATAATAAAAGAATAAGGAGATGAATTTTTATGAAAATTAGACAAGATGCCTGGTCATCAGAGGATGACCTATTGCTAGCAGAAACAGTGTTAAGACACATTAGAGAGGGAGGCACACAATTACAAGCATTTGATGAGGTTGGCGACGAACTAAATCGAACATCTGCTGCGTGTGGCTTTAGATGGAATGCTGTCGTGCGTAATCGATATGACGATGCAATAAAACTAGCAAAAAAACAGAGAAAAGAAATGAAGCGTAGGCTTTCTTATAAACCTGTGCAAGTTTCATCTATGAACACTACAACTGCTACTGTTCCTCTGACACAAGAGTCTGTTAATCACAGTGTTCCAAATACCCCGAAACGCGAAATTAGTTTAAAAGATGTGATGAGTTTTATCCAATCTTTGGCCAATAATGAGGGTAATTCTTTTGAACTACGTAAAGAAAATGAGAAGCTTATGAGAGATAATTTACAACTTTTAACTGAAAAGAAAGAATTAGAAGCAAAGCTATCAAAGTTAGAAAAAGAACACACTGTCATTGAAGAAGATTACCAATCTCTAATTCAAATCATGAATCGTGCTAGAAGAATGGCGCTCCTTCAAGAGGAAGAAGAAGTCATGCAAGCACCAAAATTTAAAATGGACAAAAATGGTAATCTAGAAAAAATCGCGAAATAAAACAGGCTGTTGAGCCTGTTTTATTTTTTATCGATAAATTTTGATATCCTTTAGTAAAGTTGTAATTACGTGACCTGCCATAATTAAACCAGAGACAGATGGTACAAACGCATTAGAAGATGGTGGCAATTTCGCCTTACGAATTGGCGATTCTTCTTGTTTTTCTGAAACAATTTCTTGCCTAATTTCTTCACGAATTTTTATCGGTTGCTCATCTGAAAAAACAACATTAATTCCTTTGTGAATACCTTCTTTTCTAAGCTTTGTTCTTATTACTTTAGCAATTGGATCGTAGCTAGTTTTGGAAATATCCGCAATTTTAAGTCTTGTTGGGTCTAATTTATTTGCAACTCCCATGCTCGAAATAATTGGTATTTTTCTCTTCAAACATTGTTTCATTAAATGAATTTTATAAGAGATTGTATCAGAAGCATCGACTACAAAATCCAATCCTTGTTCAAAAAAAGATTCATACGTTTCTTCAGTATAAAACATTTTTAATGCGACTACTTCACATTCTGGATTAATATCAGCGATTCGCTCTTTCATTAAGTCTACTTTTGGTTTCCCAACAGTCGATAATAAGGCATGAACTTGACGGTTCACATTTGTGATATCTACATCATCTTTATCGACTAAAACGAGTCTCCCTACTCCAGATCTTGCTAATGCTTCAGCAGAGAAAGACCCTACTCCTCCAATACCTAAAACTGCTACTGTACTGTTTTTAAGTATCTCAAGGCCCTCATGGCCAATGGCTAGCTCATTTCTTGAAAATTGGTGTAACATCATGTATCTCCTTCCAATCCTTACTAATTCTATTGGATATAATTCGTTATTGAATATATCATATGCTTGTTTAATTGTCATTTATTATTTTGAACAATTGGTAACCCTTTTAGCCAAGATTACAAATTGTATTGCAAGATATACGAAAAGTTTGTAAAATAATTTTCAGAAATACAATTCTGTAGGTGGTGCGATAATGATTATTAAACAACGTGAGGAACCGGTTGAATTAAAATATTTAAGGTTGCTAAATAGCCGTTTGAGTTTAAGTGAAGAGAAAAAAGCTGCTTTTTGGTCAATTGTAAAAGGGTTTAAAGGAGAGGAGGCTTTTGATGAACTAAGTGGACAACTTTTTGACAATTATTTAGTCGTTAATGACTTATTCTTAAAGCATAATAACACCTTCTTTCAGCTAGACACCCTTATCATTGCTGCTGATACCATTTATTTGTTTGAGATAAAGAACTATGAAGGTGACTATTTGATAGAAAATGACTTATGGTACTCTATTCCAAAGACAGAAATCAAAAACCCACTATTACAATTAGCGCGTAGCGAATCTTTGTTTCGTCAACTCATTAGCGATCTTGGTTTTTCCCATTCAATAAAATCCTATCTCGTTTTTATTAACCCCCAGTTTACGCTTTATCAAGTCCCACTTAACATGCCTATTATTTTTCCAACACAACTGAAACGTTTTTTTGAAAATTTGAAAATAAATAAAAAGAAAATAAATGATCGACATTTTAAATTAGCTTATCTCTTACAGTCATGCCATGTTAGAGACAATTATCCTTTACAAATCCCAAATTATAACTATAACGAACTACTCAAAGGTATGTCTTGTAACACTTGTCATTCTATTATTAATAAAGAAACAGATAGGACAGTTGAATGTGGCAAATGTGGTAGATCTGAGAAGATCGAGGACGCTATATTACGTAGTATTGAAGAATTTTCTTTCTTGTTTCCAGATAAAAAAATAACAACCAATACAATTTATGATTGGTGCAAAACAATAAAGTCTAAAAAAACGATACGAAAAGTGTTATCTAAACACTTTATCCTACACGGACACATGCATTCATCCTATTATGTAAAACGGCAAGACTAACCCAATGTATAATTGGTAAAAAAATGTATCTTCCGTGACCACTTTCACTGTGCAGGCTTCATTTCGGGCATCATTGGTGACCGGATTTCTTTGGGCGATCATAAATCGGGCTTCAAGTCCTGCTTTTGGTGACCACTTTCACTGTGCAGGCTTCATTTCGGGCATCATTGGTGACCGGATTTC
>CAZIRM010000138.1:0-6035 GCA_964541705.1 uncultured Bacillaceae bacterium
ATATATTGGCATATCTTTTAAAAAAAGTTTATGCATTTGACTTTACAATTTAGGAAATGACAAAGATGAAGGCAATGACTAACTTTTTTTTCAAAGAAATCCCCCTTTCAACATTGTCTGGTACGCGACACTTTGCTCCTAGAAGTGCCGAAGTTTTTTAGTTTCGGTTCGCTTGGCTATCCCTTCGAACGCTAATAATAAAGGCATTAGTTAGTTTATTATTACAAAAAACACGAAAGATAACTAAATGGTATCTTTCGTGCTGTTTATTATTTAGTTCTTTTTATTGCGTTTCTTGCGATCACGATCACGGTCTCGGTCACGTGGTGGACGACTTTCACCGTCTTTTCTATTACGAGAGCGGTTTCTATCACGATCACGACCTTTGCCACCTCGGAAACTGCCACCGCCAGATTTCTTCCCATCAAATTTAGCCTTTTTCACACGCAATGGTGCTTCACCAGTGATTTTTACCGGAGTGGTGTTTGGCTCTTTCGTCAGCATTTTTAGCGCGGCAGATACAAGCGTCACAGAATCAATTTCTTCTAATAATTGTTCAGCACTTGACTTATATGCATGGTATTCTTTTTCTTCAATCACTTCCAATAGCCTTTGAATCGTCAATCGTTGCTGACCTTCAATCGCCTCAGCAAAAGTAGGAACAGGTTTACGAGTGATTTTACGATTCGTCATTTTTTCTATTGATTTCAGGTGATCGATTTCTCGAGGTGTGACAAACAATGTAGCCATACCTGTTTTACCGGCTCTTCCTGTTCTCCCAATTCTGTGCACATAACTTTCCGGATCCTGTGGGATATCAAAATTGTAGACATGTGTCACTCCGCTTACATCCAAACCTCGGGCTGCAACGTCTGTAGCAACAAGCACTTCAATTGTTGATTCTTTGAACTTTCGGATGACACTGTCACGTTTTGCTTGGTTCAAATCACCATGGATTCCTTCAGCAATATAGCCACGTTTTAAAAGCGCCTCTGACAATTCATCTACTCTTCGTTTTGTACGCCCAAAAATAATCGCAAGTTCAGGTGAATGGATGTCCAACAAGCGACATAACACATCAAACTTTTGCTTTTCTTGAACTTCCATATATTGCTGATCAATATTTTCAACTGTTAATTCCTTAGCTTTAACAGTAATAAACTCAGGCTCTTTTAAGAACTTTTGTGATAAATTTTGAATACGCTTTGGCATAGTTGCCGAGAAAAGCAATGTTTGTCTTTCTTCAGGAACTTCGCTCAAGATCGTTTCAATGTCTTCAACGAACCCCATGTTTAACATTTCGTCTGCTTCATCTAGTACCACCATATTGATGCCGTGTAACTTAATTGTCTTTCTTCTCATGTGATCCATGAACCGCCCCGGTGTTGCAACGATGATCTGAGGCCTTTGCTTTAACGCTCGAATTTGCCTGCTGATATCTTGTCCCCCATAGATCGGTAAAGAACGAACGCCCTTTCTACCCCCAATCTTATTTAACTCTTCTGCAATTTGAACAGCTAACTCCCTAGTAGGTGTTAAAATAACAGACTGAATACTCTCTTCTGTCGTGTCCGCTTTTTCGATCAACGGAATACCAAATGCTGCTGTTTTACCTGTTCCTGTTTGAGCCTGTCCAATTAAGTCTTTGCCGCTAAGCGCAACAGGTATTGTTTGAGCTTGAATCGGTGTTGCCTCTTCAAACCCCATGTCCATAACCGCTTGAATGACTTGATGACCTAATCCTAATTCATAAAATGTTGCCAATGTTATTTCTCCTTTTTTACTGCTTATATTATTATCCTCTTTTCAAACATTCCCGAAAATTATCTTTCCTAATCGTAGAAAAACTTGGCTCGCCACCAAGCTTTCTTGGTGATACTGTTAGTTTTCCTTATCCTTTGAACCTTCTTTAAGGTCTAAAAATGAAACATCCGTCCGAGTTAACTTTCCTATTTTACTATTTATTAGCAGTAATAGAAAGGGTTTTTTCAATTTTTTGAAAAGAATCTTAAAATACTTAGCGGGTGATAATAAATTTGGACACCAATATGGCTCTTTTGGGTCATGTGTAATTCGTTGCAACATACAAAATTGGAGATGATTTTTTTGAACTTATATAATGGAAAGTTATACTGGCCTACAACAATGCAAACAAAGCCAACATATCCAAGCTTGGAGGAAGATATAAAGTGTGATGTGTTAATTATTGGCGGTGGCAGCTCTGGTGCTCAGTGTGCCTACTATTTATCTCAATTTGATCTGGATGTTGTGGTCGTTGATAAACGCGAGATCGGTGCTGGTAGTACGAGTACAAATACGGCACTGATTCAGTACTCGGGAGACAAAATGTTTTTTGAACTCGTTCAAACCTTTGGGGAAGAACGAGCAACACGTCACTTGAAGCTATGCGAAGAAACGATTACTGAAATTGAATCTGTTTCGAAAAAATTACCGCTTGATTGCCATTTCACCAGAAGGGATAGCCTCTATTTTGCAAGTTCGAGTGAAGACGTTCAGAAGCTAGATCAAGAGTATGCTTTATTTAAAAAGCATGGTTTTGATGCTATTTATTTAAATAAGGAACAGGTTCGTCAGCATTATCCAATTAACACTCCAGCAGCCATTTATTCAAAAAATGATGGGGAGTTAAATCCATTAGCGTTCACTTACGGTTTGCTTGAAGCTTCCTCAAAAAATGGCGTGCGTATTTTTAGCCAGACCACAATAAAGAATAAAAAATTTAACCGAGATAACGTGACTGTCTACACCGATGGACATCGTGCCATCAATGCTAAACACGTAATTGTGGCTGCGGGCTACGAAGGGCTTGAGTTTAAAAAAGAAAAAAATGCGACGATTACGAGTTCATATGCGATTGTGTCAAACCCAATTGAACAGTTTTGGTATAATCGTACACTTCTATGGGAGACAGCCCGTCCTTACTTTTATGCACGAACGACCCATGATAATCGAATAATCTTTGGTGGCTTGGATGAGACAACAGAATTTGTCGATCGGCGTGATTCGATGTTGCTTCACAAACGAGATCAGCTCGTTATGGAGTTCAACAAACTTTTTCCTACGATAAAAATTGAGCCTGAATTCTACTTAAGTGCATTTTACGGAGGGACTCATGACGGAATGCCAATCATTGGTATGTATGAGGAATACCCAAATTATTACTTTCTTTTTGGTTATGGCGATAATGGTACGGTCTATAATATGGCGCTCGCAAAAATCATTTGTCATCACATAGTAAAGAACAGTGATCATAACTTAGACTTGTACCTGCAAACAAGACCTCATGTCTAAAGGTCCAAAAACTCTCCACATATGTTAAACTATTCATAAACTGTAATGAGAGGGTTATGTTTATGTTTGATTATCATGTCCATTCTTCTTTTTCAGCTGATTCTAAAATGAAAATGGAAGATGCCTGTATTGCAGCAATTGCTGCAGGTGTGAAAGAAATTGCTTTTACTGATCACATTGATTACTTCTATCCAAACTGTGACTTAACGTTTGAATTTCAATACGATGAGTATAGTCAAGCGCTTAACACCGTGAAAGAGCAGTTCAAAGAACAACTTACCATACTTAAAGCTGTAGAAATTGGAATTCACCCATCTGTCGCTGATCGCAATAACAAATTTACAACGAATGAGCTAGACTTTATTATCGGTTCTGTTCACCTAGCTGATGACCTAGACCTTCACAACGGGGACTATTTCAAAGGAAAAGATGTTAAACAAGCGATCGAAACGTATTTCGTTACCATCCACGAGTACGTCAAACAATTTCAGAATTTTAACGTATTGGGTCATTTAACGTTAATTAAACGGTACCTGAACTTCGTTGATCGTCACTGGACAAACATTAACTGGCGACAGTATTTTGATATTGTAGAAGAGATATTTAAGGAACTGATCAATACATCAAGAGGGATTGAAGTAAACATGTCTGGGTTTCGCTATCGAATCGATTGTGCTTTACCTGACCTACCCTTTATTAAACTCTACCGTGATCTTGGCGGGGAAATCATAACCGTCGGCACAGATGCCCACAGTAAACATTTTGTAGGTAAGCATTTAGGTTTAGGCTACGATTTATTATCAAAGGCGGGGTTTAACTATGTCACAACATTTAGAGACAGAAAACCCTCCTTCGTTTCATTGACCAACTTATAACAAAGAGGCTGCCATTGGCAACCTCTTTGTTATAAGGATAGAATTTTATGTGTAAAACCATTTACCTGAAATTAGGCTTACTAATTATATTCTGAATGAACTCTTTAACGATACGATTCGATTAAACACTAACTTGTCTTCGGTTGTTTGTTTCGGGTCTACGTTAAAATAACCATGCCTAAAAAACTGGAACTTGTCATGGCCTGTTGCTTCGGCCATATTTGGTTCAACATAACCTTCTAAAATCTCTAAAGACTGAGGATTTACATTTTCAGTAAAAGATTTCTCTTCTCCTTCATTAGCCACATCATCTAAAATCAGTGGTTCATAAAGTCTAAATTGTGCCGCTCGAGCATTTGTTGCTTCTACCCAGTGTAATGTACCTTTAACTTTTCTGCCAGTAAATCCAGTGCCACTTTTCGTTTCAGGGTCATACGTACATCTCAACTCAGTAACATTACCTTCTCCATCTTTAATAACCTCTTCACACTTGATGAAATATGCATGTTTTAGTCGCACTTCATTTCCCGGGAATAATCGAAAATATTTTTTCGGCGGATTTTCCATGAAATCTTCTTGTTCAATATAAAGTTCACGTGAGAATGGTATTTTTCTCATTCCCATTTCTGGATTTTCCGGATTAATTTCTGCCTCTAGCCATTCTACTTGGCCTTCTGGATAATTGGTAATCACGACTTTTAAAGGCCTTAATACACTCATGGTTCTCGGTGCTTTCATTTTTAAATCTTCACGAACAAAATGCTCTAGCATTTGACTATCAACTGTACTAAAAGCGCGCGCGACACCAATTTCACGGCAGAAGTTACGAATCGATTCAGGCGTGTAACCTTTTCGTCTAAGTCCCGAGATCGTTGGCATACGCGGATCGTCCCAACCATCGACTAAATGTTCATCGACGAGTTGCTTTAACTTCCGCTTGCTCATGACCGTATTTGTTAAGTTCAAACGAGCAAATTCAATTTGCTGAGGCGTTGCTTCCATTTCACATTGTTCAACTACCCAGTTGTAAAACGGCCGTTGATCTTCGAATTCCAATGTACAAATTGAATGAGTAATCCCTTCTATTGCATCTTCTAATGGATGTGCGAAAGCATACATAGGATAAATACACCATGTATCTCCTGTATTATGATGTTCTGTATGTGAAATACGATAAATAACTGGATCACGTAAATTAATATTCGGAGAGGACATATCAATTTTGGCTCTTAATACTTTCTCACCATTTTGGTACTCGCCATTTTTCATTCGACTAAATAAATCAAGGTTTTCTTCGATCGAACGACTTCGTGATGGGCTTTCTTTTCCAGGCTCGGTTAATGTACCACGGTATGCGCGAATTTCTTCCTGTGATAAATCCTCTACATAAGCCAACCCTTTCTTAATAAGGAGAACAGCACGATCGTACATTTCATCAAAATAATCAGAGGCAAAAAACAGCCCATCCCAATCAAACCCTAACCATTTCACATCTTCTTTTATTGACTCTACAAACTCAACATCTTCTTTCAAAGGATTTGTATCATCAAAGCGTAAATTTGTTTTTCCGTTGAACTCATCTGCCAGTTCGAAGTTTAAAACGATTGATTTTGCATGTCCAATATGTAAATACCCATTTGGTTCTGGCGGAAATCGCGTGATGACGTGGTCCCGTTTTCCTGTTTTTAAATCTTCGATAACAATATTTTTGATAAAGTTCGATGAATTTGTTTTGTTATCCATATTTATTCCTACCTCTCTCCAACACTATTAATACATAATTACTTGTATTTATAACACAAATAGCTAAATATTTCTATGTCCTATTATTGTACCTGAGAACAGCTT
>CAZIRM010000139.1:0-5945 GCA_964541705.1 uncultured Bacillaceae bacterium
ACGTACGGATCTGTGAGAGGCGCATGAGTAATTCATGCGCCTACTCTATTTTAAAAGATAGTATAAACTTTTGAAGTTAGACTGATATCTAGCTTCAGCGCCTACTCGCTCGAGGTCACTTCGGTCCGTCACTTGAAGCCAAATGCGTGCTTCTGCTTGCCGACCCTCCAGTGCTTGTCGCTCGTGAACAAGGCGCTTGCGCTTTTTTTATAAGGTAAAATTTATAGCATAACAGAAGTTATCTTAACGTCTAGCGACAAGCGCCAATTGCTTCTTCAAGTTCTGCTGTTTTTAAGGCTCATTCTTAACATTTACGCATTATATTTTGACGAATTGTTCATTCTTTCAAGTTCTTGATTGCGTATATAATGAGCAAGAAAATGAATAAAGCTTAAATTCAATAAGAAAATTATTGCAAAAGAAAGCTAAAACAAGTATACTAATTTTCGTGAACTTCATAATAAGCAATTAAGGACAGAATGCCTACTTGAAAGGGTTAGGACCTCTTTGGACTAACTTTCCCCCGTAGTAGCAACTGCCTGCATGCTTGAGAAGGCATGAATATTTTCCGAAGGGGGATTCAACTATGGACACAATGGGACGTCATGTCATAGCAGAACTATGGGGCTGTGATGTAGAAAAGTTGAATAATATTAAGTTTATTGAACAGTTATTTGTTGATGCAGCACTGGAAGCTGGAGCAGAAGTTAGGGAGGTAGCATTTCACAAATTTGCACCTCATGGGGTGAGTGGAGTTGTGATTATTTCTGAATCACATTTAACAATCCACAGCTTCCCTGAGCATGGATATGCAAGTATTGATGTGTATACATGTGGAGACCGAATTGATCCAAAAGTGGCTTCTGACTACATTTCTAAAGCACTATCAGCTAAAACGGCAGAAGTGGTAGAAGTGCCAAGAGGTATGGGACCAATTCGTGTTGGAGAAGCGAAAGTAACAGTACAATAATAGACAACAAGAACAAAGAGGTGTAGAAAGTTACACCTCTTTTTTGTGTTAAATTATTATAGGTGGGGACCGCTAGTACTAGTTTTTTATTTAATTTTTTACTATAATTTAAGATAAGACAAATAATGGAGGTATAGTATGGGAATCAAGTCGGCATTAAAGAAATTAATCTCTACTCATACAGAAACGAATGAAAAGCACCCAGACGAATTATTACAGACACGATACTATAAAGCAATGAGAGAGAAAACATTTAACGAGTTGATTGATTTATTGAAACAACTGAAACAATTTGACGTTACATCGAGTGCGATTGAACGAGGAGAGATCATTGTTAAAGGTCATGGAAAAAAACAATCATTTATTGTTATTACAGTGATCATGGTCTCTCCAAACCGAACGGCTGTCGATTTTTCAGTAACAACAGAAACAAGGCTTCCAACAGATTTTGGTTATAGTAGTAATGTCATTAAACAACTATATAAAAAGATAGACGAGCGGTTAGAGTATGTTGGTTCGGGCTTAGGAGATCAATTAATTAGAAAATAAGATATGTGAAGAGTTTGGAGATGATGCGATGCGTTGCCCATCATGTAATAATAGTGGTACAAAAGTTTTAGATTCACGTCCAAGTCATGAGGGTCGTTCAACAAGACGAAGAAGAGAGTGTGAGACCTGTAATTACCGTTTTACAACTTTCGAAATGGTAGAAGAGACTCCTTTAATTGTTGTGAAAAAAGATGGTAACCGTGAAGAGTTCAGTAAAGAAAAAATTCTCCGTGGGTTAATTCGTGCATGTGAGAAACGGCCAGTCCCATTAGAGGTATTGGAAAAAATCGTAGATCAAGTTGAGAAAGAGCTAAGAAGCCATGGTACCCCAGAAGTGAAAAGTGGGGAGGTTGGTGAAGCAGTAATGGAACATTTAGTAAAAGTAGACGATGTCGCTTATGTTCGCTTTGCTTCAGTTTACAGGCAATTTAAAGATATTAACGTTTTTATTCATGAGTTAAAAGACTTAATAAAAGAGAATCAAAATAATTAACATATAACTAAATGGATAGACTCACAATTTTTCACGATTTAGGTTGTGGTTAGAGGGTGTTTTTATGCAGAAAACCAATATATACTACTGAGAAATCCAAGGGTATATGAAAAGGATTAACTGTATAAGAAGCAGCCTCTTTTTTATACAGGAGTAAATGAACGTACCAAAAAATGACTTAGAACGTGTAGGTAAAAGTGTGGTACACTTGCATGTAGACAAAAAGATCATTTGCTTTAAATCTTTGGTGGATTTACACAAATTTAGATAAATAATAGGTGGTAAGATGACGTTACATTGGATGCATTTAGTGCCTGGAGATTTTTATTTGGTCCGTACAACTGGCTCCATTAATGATTTTGATAAAAAGATAGTGACACTGCTATATCAACCACTAATTGGCGCAGTTGCTCACAGTCTATACTTATCATTACTTAGTGAGTTGGAAGGAGATTGTTTCACATCACAAAAAATTACCCACAGGACATTGATGACGATGATGAATCTTCCTTTGGATCGTATATATGAGGAACGAAAAAAACTCGAGGGTGTAGGACTATTAAAAGTTTACAGAAAGAAAGAAAATGACACAGATTTTAGTAGTTATGTGTATGAATTAAAGAAACCCTATAGTCCGAATCAATTTTTAAATGATGATGTTCTAAGTGTTTATTTATATAATCGAGTAGGAAAAACTCGTTATCTTCAACTAAGGGATAGATTTACAGTTACAACAATTAATCAAGAAGAATACAAAGCTATTACACTTTCATTCAACGAGGTATTTACTTCTTTGCAACAATCAGAAATGGTTTCGTTTCAAGGTGAATTAGCATCAACTCTCTTAATAAACCAAGAAGTAGCAGTGATAGGCAACGCTGAGGAATCATATCGTTTCAAGCAAGATCAATTTGATTTTTCACTATTAGTCTCACATTTATCCAGTTTAATTGATTCAGATATTCTTTTAACTGAAACAGTGAAAGAGACTATCATAAAATTAGCTTTTGTCTATCGTATTGATCCGATAGAAATGAGCCGGATTGTACAGGACTCTTTAATGCACGACGAAAAAATTGATATTGATGCTTTACGTGAAGGTGTAAAGAGGTGGTACAAATTTACTTTTGAAAGTGAGCCACCTGCTTTAGGTTTAAAAACACATCCTGCTAATCATAGAACGATGATTGATAAAAAGCCTACTAATGAAGAAGAAGCAATGATTCTATATTATGAAACAGAGTCACCGATTTCTTTACTTGAGAGTAAGTCAGATGGAGCAAAGGTTCCACCCGCTGATGTGAAAATTGTAGAAGGATTAATCCTCGATTATAAGCTTTTACCGGGTGTCGTGAATGTTCTGATTGATTTTGTTTTAAAGATTAATGACATGAAACTTACAAAAGCGTTTGTTGATAAAGTTGCAGCGCATTGGGCAAGGAAAAACATTAAAACTGTTAGAGATGCAATGGTTTTCGCTAAAGAAGAATACCGAGCGCGTTTAGAAAGACAAAAAGCACAATCTCAGGTTGCAGCTAGTAAAGAAGGATTTAATAACCGCAACGAAAAAACAAATTACGTCAGACGTGATCGTTTGCCCAAGTGGTTAAAAGAAGAAAACGAACAGCTTGAAACAAACCATAGAAATGAAGATGAGAGAAAGTTACGTCAAGAAATTCAAAAAATGATGAGTAATTTGAAGTCGAATAAAACGTAAGAGGTGAAAAAATGGAGTCAATTCAACAAACGATCAAACAAATGAAACAAGGCAAATCGATATTAAATCATTACGAACGGCTTAAACAAGAGGTCTTGCGTAATGATTCAATTGTTGAATTCCTTCGTGACAATCCAACAATATCAGATAAGGAAGTTGAAAAAAGTATTACGCGATTATATGAGTTTCAAAGTGAAGAAGCGAATTGCAAAATGTGTAAATCGTTAGAAAACTGTAAAAATCTAATGAAAGGGTATAAACCTACCCTTTTTGTTGAACGCGGCAAAATACAGTTGTCATATGAGCCTTGTGATAAAAAAAATATGGATACAGAACGTAAAAAACAACAAAAACTAGTAAAAAGTTTATACGTTCCAAAAGAAATCATCCATGCAACGTTCGATCGAATTGAACAGGACCCAAAAAGATTACAAGCAATAATAAAAGCAATGGAATTTGTTACACGGACTAAACCAGGAGTAGACGGTAAAGGGTTATACTTTTACGGTAAATTTGGTGTCGGAAAGACATATCTAATGGGGGCTATTGCAAATGAGCTTGCAGAGCGTAACATTTCCTCAATGCTTGTTTACACACCAGACTTCTTTAGAGAACTTAAAAGTGGGATTCATGATGGCTCTTACAATGAAAAAATTGAAGTAGTCAAGAATGCCCAAGTACTGATCCTTGATGATATTGGGGCAGAAACAATGTCTACTTGGGTTCGAGATGATGTTCTAGGTGTCATTTTACAATATCGTATGCTTGAAAAACTCCCAACCCTCTATACCTCAAATTATGATTTTAAGGGTTTAGAAGAGCACTTATCATACTCTCAAAAAGGCGGAATCGAACAACTGAAATCGAAAAGAATCATGGAAAGAATCTGTCATTTTGCTGAGCCCGTTTTTATTGAGGGAAAAAACAGAAGAAATCAATAGATTGCAAATCTAAAAGAGTATGGAATCCTACGTTTTGCGGGGGTGTTCGATGACTATAGATGATATTCTTTGTCGTGCTAAAAATAAACAACGCTTGACGATTGAAGATGCGATTAATCTTTACGAAAGCAGTGACTTAGAAAAAATAGGTGCAGCAGCAAACGAAGTGATGAAATCTTGGCATCCAGATCCCATCACAACCTTTGTCATTGGTAGAAATATTAATTATACAAATATATGTGACACATACTGTCGGTTTTGTGCTTTTCAGCGCCCAGTCAGTTCTAGTGAGGGCTATGTATTAGAAACTGATGTTATACTGGAAAAAATTAAAGAAACTGTAGAAGCTGGTGGAACGGAGATCTTAATGCAAGGTGGAACCCATCCTGGACTCCCTTTTCAATATTATGTAGACTTGATGAAAACGATAAAAAGTGTGTTTCCTTCTATTACACTTCATTGTTTTTCTCCTGCTGAAATCTTCAAAATGGCTGAAATATCTCAATTCTCTATAGAAGAAGTATTGACTCAGTTAAAAGGTGCAGGACTTGACTCCGTGCCAGGAGGTGGGGCGGAAATCCTTGACAATCGAACAAGAAAGAAGATTAGTAGAAACAAAGGGACATGGCAAGAATGGATAGAATGCATGAAGACAGTAAAAAAAGTAGGAATGCACGCCACAGCAACAATGGTCATTGGCTTTGGTGAATCATTTGAAGAACGTGCACTACATCTACAACGAATTCGTGATGCTCAAGATGAAACGAACTGTTTTTTGGCATTTATATCATGGACGTTTCAACCAGATCATACGAGGCTAAAAGCTAAGAAAGTGCAACCGGAGGAATATTTAAAAAATTTGGCGATCTCAAGGCTTTTCATTGATAATATCCCAAATTTTCAAACGTCTTGGGTGACGATGGGTCCAGAAGTAGGAAAAAGATCTTTATTCTTTGGCTGCAACGATTTTGGTAGCACAATGATGGAAGAAAACGTTGTTGCTGCGACGGGTGTAGCTTATAAAGTAAATGCGGATGGAATTAAAAAATTAATCCGTGAGGCTGGGAAGATACCTGCGAAACGAAATACAAAATATGAAATATTGTCTATATACGATTACTAGCGACTTCTCTCACTTTAAGAGAAGTTTTTTTGCTTGCTCAGCCTTCTAGTGCTTGTCGCTCGTGAGCAAGGCGCTTGCGCTTTTGTTCAAAGATAAAAATGTATAAAATTTTGAAGTTAGACTGATATCTAGCTTCAGCGCCTACTCGCTCG
>CAZIRM010000140.1:0-2023 GCA_964541705.1 uncultured Bacillaceae bacterium
AGACATTAGGCAGAAAATCTTTCAACCTAGAAAACCCTTTATTTATCAGTGTTTTGAATACCCCTATTTCTCCACCCTCGACATCAATGTCACGCACTCAACGTGACTCGTATGAGGAAACATATCAACCGGCTGCAGATTCTCTAACTTAAATCCGGCTTTCATTAAATAATCAATATCTTTAGCAAGTGTTGAAGGATTGCACGAAACGTACACTAAGCGTTTAGGTTTAACGGTCTTTATCGCTTCAAGTAGTTTATTGTCACAGCCTGTTCTTGGTGGATCAACAACGAAGACGTCAGGTTTCCAACCTTGTTTTAACCATTTTGGCAATACATTTTCAGCTTTACCAACCTCGTAATGAGCGTGCACAAAACCATGCTTTTTGGCATTGCGATTGGCGTCTTCAATCGATTCAGGAATCACATCCATACCTCTTAGTTCTTTGACGTATGGAGCTAACCATAATCCAATCGTACCGACACCGCAATAAGCATCAACCAGTTTTTCATTTCCGGATAGTTGTGCTGCCTTCTTTACTTCGTCATACAGTTTTACCGTTTGAATCGGGTTAAGCTGAAAAAACGCTCGCGCTGATAGTTCAAATTGAAGGTCTCCTAATGCCTCTTGGATCACTTCTTCTCCATGTAAATGAATCGTTTCCTCTCCAAATATTAGTGACGTTTTTCGCCCATTAACGTTCTGAAGAACAGACTTCACCTCTGGTAAACGACGGTTGATTTCTTCCATTAATAACTCTTTACGTGGTAGTTCTTTCGTCGCTGTAATGAGAACGAGCTGAACATCCCCCGTTTGGAATCCTACGCGAGTTACAATTGTTCTAATTGTTCCTTTTCGTTTTCGTTCATCATATATAGAAATATTTAAGTCTCGTACGATTTGCTTTACTGTTTGTGTAACTTTGTTCGTTGAAGGGTGCTGTACCATACAGTCGGAAATATCAATAAGTTGGTGTGAATTAATACCATACAAACCAGCAATGACTTGTTCTTTTTTCTTTCCGACTTGCAATTGACTTTTGTTTCGATACTTCCAAGGTTCATCCATACCAATTGTTTCCTTTAACGGAAGCTGATCCCCTTTTAACCTCGTATGACGCTCAAAAGCCTGACGGACAATGTCTTGTTTTTCTTTTAATTGAGCTTTGTAATCTAAATGTTGGAGTTGACACCCACCGCATTGATCGTAGATTGGACAAGGTGCTGCCACTCTATGCTTTGATTTTTTTCTTATTTTTTTAATTTTAGCTTCAGCAAATTTTTCTTTGACGTCGGTCACAGTGACAAGCACCTCTTCATTTGGTAAAGCACCTGGAACAAATACGACTTGCCTTTTGAAGTAGCCAACACCTTCCCCGTTAATTCCGAGCCTCTTAATCGTTAACGGAAATTCTTGCCCTTTTTTTATATAAACTTTATTCACAATTTTACCTCCATTAATGTTAAACATTTCCCTAATCGCCGCCAATTTGTCTAAAGTGAAAAAATTGGCAAAATTCTATATAATAATGCGCAAACCGTTGATTTAAAGGTACTTTTACCTTTACTCATCACATTGTGATTATATCATGTTTCGTTTACTTCCTAAAACTTACTAAGGAAAAGTCAATATTTTGTTTGGTAAAATAAAGACAGATTCTACGGTGGGGAGAGATGAGTTTGTCTATAGCTACGGATGTTGCTTCGCTACAAATTATGGCGGAAGTATACAAAAAAAAGAGCCTTCAAGAAACATTTGAAAAGACAGTTAAAAGTTTAGTGAAAGAAGTCGAGTATATCGATTGGGTTGGTATTTATATGGTTCAAGATAACAAACACAAACTAGCAGCTGCATCTGATTTTGGAAATACACTTACATGGGAGGCGAACGCAGAGTTAAAGTTCCCAATCTTAAATTCCATAGAGCAACAGATTGGTGTCATGGTTGTCAAAAGTAAACAAGCTATCTGTTTTGATGTAACTGACGTTGCAACGCTTGAAACGATTGCAAGTGGTTTAGGGCA
>CAZIRM010000140.1:2123-5931 GCA_964541705.1 uncultured Bacillaceae bacterium
GTTATTAAAATGAAATAACAATCTCTTCTAACATTAAGTCATCTAGACTCTTAAAAGAGTAGCCTTGCTCTTTTAGATCATCTATAACTTTTCCAAGGGCTTCTGCGTTATCTTGAGAAACGGAATGGAGAAGCATAATTGCTCCAGGGTGAACCCGTTTCATTATTTGATCATATGCATATTTCCAGCCTTTTTGGTTGTCGACTTCCCAATCTTTATAGGCCATAGACCAAAACACATTAATGTACCCTTGATCACGTGACACTGCTAACGTCCGTTCACTAAAAACTCCTCTTGGTGGACGTAAATAAATCATGTCGTTTCTACCCGTTAATTCTTTGTATTCATCTTTTACCTTTTGTAACTCTTCTTTTAATCGTTGATCATTTACTTCAGCTAAGCTTGGATGATGCCAAGAGTGATTTCCAACGATATGCCCTTCCTCTACCATCCGAATCACTAGTTCGGGATGTGTCTTTAAGTAATGTCCTGTCACGAAGAACGCTGCTGGGACTTCTTTCTCTTTTAATACATCTAATACATCTGAAGTAAATCCATTTTCATAACCATTATCAAACGTTAAGTATAAATTTTTATCATCAGAATTCCCTATAAAAAGCCCATCATTTTCTTCTAATAAACGAAAATAGATATCTTCGGTGGTTACTGGTAAGTTTTTATTGTTTGGCTTATAGTTCCAATTATACGGTGTGTTGTCATACGCTGCCTGAACGCTTTGACCATTTATAAGAAGTAATAAACCTCCAATGAAAATCGTTAGCATTTTTCTCATCAACAATTTCTCCTTTTTGAGCATCTTTTCCTATTTTTAACGAAAACCATAGAAATTATTACACGAGAAAAAACCAAAGCGATCACATAGGTGACAAAAACCAACAGACTGCTCACTGCGGTCATAAATTTTGCCACCACTGTTGGGAGTCTGAAGTGTCGTGCAGATGGTGCCTTGCTCCTGCGATTACTCGTCGCACCGTAAACATTTGCTCCTGCGATTACTCGTCGCACCGTAAACATTTGCTCCTGCGATTACTCGTCGCACCGTAAACATTTGCTCCTGCGCCACTTCATTACATATATCTAAAAACGGTTAATAGCAACTTAATCGCTCTTTGTTTAAAATACGCGTTGTTTCATTGTTGATAGCTTTTCGAACGAAGATTTTTCAACATCTGCATGAAGACTATTACCGTGTGAATCCATTGTCACGATTGCCTTAAAATCTTTAACATCAAGGTGCCACATCGCTTCTGGTACTCCAAACTGCAAGAGATCTACTCCCTTAACATCTTTGATGCAATTTGCATAGTATTGAGCTGCTCCGCCGATTGCATTTAAGTAGACACCACCATGTTCTTGTAATGCTTGCAATGTTTTCTTACCCATACCACCTTTTCCAACCACGGCACGAATCCCAAATTTTTTCATCACTTCACCTTGGTATGGTTCTTCACGAATACTCGTTGTTGGTCCTGCTGCTTTTACATACCACTTTCCACTAGCATCCTTGAGCATTACAGGTCCACAATGGTAAATGATTTCACCATTCAAATCGACTGGAGCCTCGTTGTCGATTAAATAATGATGAATGGCATCTCGCCCAGTGTGAATTGGTCCATTAATAGTAACAACATCACCTACTCGCAACTGACGAATCTGCTCTTCAGTTATTGGTGCTTGCAGTATGATTTCTTTCTCTAGGTTGACCTCAAGTTGTTCTGATGAAGCAAAGCTTAACGCTTCCCCATCTTTATATAGCCAGCGCTTAATTTCACCTGTATTAGCCGCTATCATAACGCCTAACCTGCGAAATGCCCAGCAATTATAGGTGACTGAAACAAAAAAACTAGCTGGAAGACGGTTGATTGTCCCAATTTTACAACCTAACAATGTAACCACACCACCAAAGCCCATTGTTCCAACGCCGAGCCTGTTTGCATAATCTAGGCAATACTCTTCAAGTTGCTTTAATTGCTCATTTTCATTTATATCATCATTCGAACGAAATAGCTGTTGTTTTGCTAAGTTGTAACTTGTCGTTCGGTCACCACCTACTCCAACACCTATAAAACCTGCGCTACACCCTTGGCCTTGTGCTTGATAAACTGAGTGTAAGATGCACTTGCGTATTCCATCTATATCTCGTCCCGCCTGACCTAACCCTTCTAACTCAGTGGGTAAACTATACTGTATATTTTTGTTCTCACATCCCCCACCCTTAAGGATAAGACGGGCATCAATATCTTCATTTTCCCATTGTTCAAAATGAATCACCGGAGTTCCTTCACCAATATTCGTACCACTATTTTCTCCAGTTAATGAGTCTACTGAGTTGGGACGTAGCTTCCCTACCCTTGTTGCTTCGATTATCGCATCGTAAATGTCACGTTTCATTTTTATCTGGTTCATGTGGACCGGCACTTTTAGCTCAAATGTCAACATCCCTGTATCCTGGCAAATTGGAAGCTCAGTTTCGTCGGCCAACCGAATGTTATCAGTAATTGTTCCTAAAGCCAAGCCTGCTGTTGTTCTTGCATCTTCTTTTTGTTTTGCTTTTGCAATCGCATGGCGCACATCATTCGGTAGCTGCGTCGCTGTCTCAACAATGAGTTTATAAATGCTCTCTTTAAATTTATTCACATTTATCCCTCCCAGACTAGTGTTTAATGAATCTTTTAAACTATTAATATAAAATCGTCGAAGTAGGTTTTGCCCCTGCTTTATATAAATGTGTGTCCCGATTAATGTAATGAAAAACTGGTTTATCTTCTCTAGTAAACTCTACTTTTGTCACACCTGTATTTCCTACGACAAATGGACGATGCGCCTCGTTCCATTGCTCACCGAACATTAAGTACATTAAAAAGATACTAATAAAGCCACCATGAGAGACAAGTGCTACATCATGACTGAGATGTTTGTGCATTTGAAACAGATGCTGAAGGACATCTTGACACCTTTCTGTAATTTGATCGATTGTTTCCGTACCCTCTAGCCCTGTTGTTAAAATGGAGGACGCATCCTTTACTTGTGGAAATTCTTGTTCCATTTCTCGTTTCGTTTTCCCTTCTAACGGTCCTAAGTTTACTTCTCTTAGCTTTTCCCACTTTTCTATTGGTAAATTTTGATGTTTGCTTACCTCAAAAGCCGTATCATACGCTCGTGTTAAATCACTTGAGTAGATAGCATCAAACTTTTGATTTGCCAGAAATTCTCCTACCAACCCTGCTTGTATGTTTCCCAGTTCTGATAGCGGGAAGTCTTTGCACCCTTGTATAATTCCTTGATGATTTGCTGTCGACTGTCCATGTCTAATTAAATATAACTTCAATGTTCCCTCTCCTTATCCCCATATATAGATGATGAAATCTCATTGATATAAAATAGATGCCTCCATAGTTATGGAGGCCGTTTATGTTTAGTCTATTAACTCAGTGCGAAATGTTCGACATTTCACTTCAATTTCGTCAAGCATTTCAATGATTCGATCGATGTCTTCAACTCCTGCTTCTTCCGGATCTACCGTATCTAACATTTTCATTAATAGATCCATCTTCCCATATAAAAAGCTTAACTGTTCTTTCTGAGTGTTAATTGAATTTACCAACGTGTAAATACTCCTTCCAAATGTATAGCGTTTTTATTATTATCATTCCCTTATAGTATATAATTAACTAGCAATCAAAAGAAAGGTTTTCTCACGATTTCTTATAGCATAAGAAATATTTACTATTTAATCCTAAATTGTAAAGTCAAATGCATAAACTTTTTTTAAAAGATATGCCAATAT
>CAZIRM010000141.1:0-5862 GCA_964541705.1 uncultured Bacillaceae bacterium
ATAATAGCCAGAAGGAGAGGATTATGAAGAAGTTACTACTTTTATTTCTATTACTTATTGGGGTACTTATCTATATAAACTTTGAATATTTAGTGCCTGAAGAACAGCAAGAAATGATACGCCAAGAAGTTGAGCAGGAAGAAATGAATAAGTTGGAGAATGTGCCAGTAAAGGCAACGACTCCAGTTTCTGAACAGTTTGATTCCTTAATTGGGAAGTCTTATTTATATATCGAAGAAAAATTTGGATTGCCTGAACGTATCGACCCTTCGGCTTACGATTATCAGTGGTGGATATATAAAGATTCATTAGCAGACGGTTTCATGATGGTTGGTATTGAGGACTCTAAAGTAGTTACTGTATACTACATTGGAACGAGTGAATCAACTTGGCCATTTGTGATAGGTACTTCTTATGAAGAGCTTCATCACCAATTTAATTTCACACAGGATGTTTCATTTAACTATGAAAGAAACGCCTATCAATTCCAACTAACAAGTGAAGAATTACAAGCGCGGCCACTAGTACAAATGGATAACGTTTTTGTTCAGTTATACTTTGATACTTTTACAGACCGTTTATCTGGCGTTCGTTTTCTAGATACAAAAACCCTCATTAAACATCGACCATATTCAGTACATTATCGAGGAGAATTACTTGAACCAGAAGAATTGACTCTTAGTGAATGGGAAAAGGTTGAGGCTGGATCGGCCTTGCATGTTTTTTACATCACAAATGAGATCCGAAAGAGACACGGCTTGCCACCACTAGAATGGCATAATGAAACCTCGCGTGTAGCATATGGACATAGTAAGGATATGTCGATCAATCAATATTTTTCACATACTTCACCTACCCATGGTGAACTTCAGGATCGCTTAAATAAACAAGAAATCTTCTATCACTTTGCAGGTGAAAACATTGCTGCTAATTACGTTGATGCAATTGCTTCAGTAGAAGGGTGGCTAAATAGCAAAGGGCATCGAGAGGCGCTACTTCATGAGGAATTCACACATCTCGGAGTTGGCGTATATCAAAAGTACTACACACAAAACTTTATTACTCCATGGTAAGGGGATTTAATAAAAACAAGTTGTTCATAACAATAGGTTATGGACAACTTGTTTGTTTAGTATATGGAAAAAGTTTGAAAAAGGTACATGGGATTTTTCTTCCGAACGTTGAACTTTGCCCTTCAAACGTTTTGAGAGGGAGTTTTCTCGCAGTGACTAATAAAAATGGGCGCACATTAGACTAGGCATTTATGTATGATGTAATAGTGGATAAATAATAAGCACGTGAAAACGTCAGGAAGAAAAATAGGGAATGTTGGAGGTGTTTCGTTTGAGCAAATCAAATTTACATCCAAAGGTACAAGAGTTTAAGGAGTTTGTAAAAAGGCACCCACAGTTAGTCAGTAAAGTAAGAGGCGGGACTAAAACATGGCAGGATTTGTACGAAGAGTGGTCTATATTAGGAGAAGCCGATGAGATCTGGAAGAAATACAAACAGGCTAAAGATGAACCTGAAGCTACAGAAGTGAAAACTGAAAAAATAAGTAAAGAATCTGATGTTGAAGATAATAGTGACGAAGATAAATCAAAGAATCCTAGTTTTCAACTCGCCGATATATTAGCTCTGTTAAAATCAGTTAATTTAGATGATATTCAAGGACACATCAACAATTTAAGTGGGGTTATGAAAACGCTGCAAGGATTAGTTTCATCGTTTCAATCAAATTCTCCTAGTTCTTCAAACTCAAGTTCTTCATCTAACTCGCAACAGCAGCAGCCTTTTAACTATCGTCAATTTTAAGAAAGTGGGTGTATGGTATGAGACAAGAAGTTCAAATGTATTTAAATCAGCGACAAGACTTAAAACAATACTTGCGAATTAATCCAGTCTGGTATAGGAAATTGTCTAGAAACCCACAATCAATAAGTGAGATGGAACAAGAGGCAAAAATCTATTATGGGAAGACTTTTCCACAGAAGGTAGAGAGGTTTCAATCAAATTTAAACATGGCAATGATGCTCTTAGAAATGATCAAAGGGATGGGAAAGTCATAGTGAGTTGGTGTAGGTAGATTCTTTTTTCGAATCTGCCTATTTTCTTTCCTAGCTATTTACAAAAACATCCATTATGGTTTTATTGCGTTTATGGAGCACCTATTTGCAGTAATTTAAGATTGGATAAAAATTGTTTCTTAGGGTAATGATGAAGATAACGATATTATTGAATTATGGTGTAAATGAAATAAAAAGGATGTTTTTTATGTTATACGACCCAAACAAACCTCTGGTTGTGCAAAGTAACGGCGTCATTGTCGCTGAAGTCAATCATGATCAGTTTCAAATTATACAACCAATCCTTCATCAAATAGCTTCATTGCAGAAAGTTACCACAAATGCGTATACATACCAACTATCCTCTTACTCTATCTGGTCTGCACAGAAGCTTGGCATTCAATTCGATGAATTTATTAATTTTCTTAAAGAGTATTGCAAGTTTGAAGTTTCTCAAACAATTGTCCAATATATTCAGGATCAATATGATCGCTCACTGGCAGTTACGATGAAAAAAGAGGGAACTCTACACACTGTACGGTTTAGCTCAACTGAAATAGCATCTATTCTACTAAAAGACAAAGCGGTAAAGAAGTTGTTAAAAAGAACAGAAGATGCGAAAACGTATGAATTTGAATTAAGAAGTCGAGGTAAATTAAAATCGTTGTTTTTGGAATGCGGCTTTTTTACAAACGATGAGATTGGCTATTATCAAGGAGAGCCATTAGAATGCACTTTAAAAAATGTCAAACTAAGACCTTACCAAAAAGAAGCAGTAGAAAAATTTTATAAGTACGGGAAAAGCGACGGCGGTAACGGGCTTGTCATAATGCCGTGTGGCTCAGGGAAGACGATTGTTGGCCTTGGTATTATTGAAAAAATAAAAGAAGAAGTGTTGATCATTACTTCTAATGAGACGTCGATCTCCCAGTGGAAGCGAGAAATCATTGACAAAACATGCTTGACAGAAGAACAAGTAGGGTCATATACAAGTAATGCTAAACAAGTCAGACCAATTACTATCACTTCGTATCAAATGATGATTTATCGTGATCATTCAAAAAGATTTATTCACCTTCCCTTATTCAATGAAAGGAATTGGGGCTTAATTATTTATGATGAAGTTCACTTACTACCGGCACCAGTTTTTCGAATGACTGCAGAAATTCAAGGGAAAAGAAGGCTTGGGTTAACCGCAACTCTTATTCGAGAAGACGGGAAAGAGGAGGAAGCCTACAGTTTAGTTGGCCCGAAACAATATGAAGTTTCTTGGAAAGGTTTAGAAAACAATGGCTGGATTGCGAAAACAACTTGTAAAGAAATAAGAGTGGATTTGTCTAGAGAACTAGTTAATGATTTTATCCAATGTAATAAACAAAAACAGTATAAGCTAGCGTCTATAAACCCCCAAAAATTAAACGTTGTAAAAAAAATAATTGATGACCACAAAGGGAAACCGATTCTGATTATTGGGCAATACTTAGATCAATTAACAACTATTTCAGAACAGTTAAATGTGCCAATGATTACTGGTAGAACGACGCAAAAAGAAAGAGAAGAATTGTACAGTCATTTCCGTCAAGGGAAAATTGCTATTTTAGTTGTTAGTAAAGTAGCAAACTTTGCCGTCGATTTACCTGATGCCGAAGTGGCGATTCAAATATCAGGTACATTTGGTTCTAGGCAAGAAGAAGCGCAAAGAATTGGTCGAGTACTAAGACCGAAAAAGAATGGGAATGATGCCTATTTTTATTCGATTGTGACGAAAAACACGCGTGAAGAGCTATGCTCGCAGCATCGCCAAATGTTTATGTTAGAGCAGGGTTATACGTATGAGGTGGAAGAATGGACATCGTAACGTTAAGACAGTGCTTAAAAAATTTTACAGGCAGTAATCAAACTGATAAAGAAGTCAAAGTTCACAAATTATTGGATGTATCATATAGAGAAAGCATAGTAAAAACACTAAATAAAAAAGAGCTAGGTCTACTAATCAATTTTTTAGATAAATATCCGCCTTTTTTAACAACTAACTTTGAAGAAGAAATAGAAACAATAAGTAGTCATGAAAAATTAGCAGTCAATAAATTTAGACAGTATGGACTAATGTTTAAATTTAACAACCATCCACAACAATACGTAGTTCCTTACGAGATTGGTGAAACTCTTGTTTCATCAATGATAGAAAAAAAACAAAAAAGAAATTTAGTGACACCAAATAAAACGTATTTGTTTCTGTTATTTACAATTATTCGGTTAGTTGAAGAAAAAACAATTCGTTCGAATGAGCAATTAGAAAAATATTTACTAGAGAAAGTAAATCATTATGATCAAACACTTCTTCACTTGCTTCTCTCTTTCCTTGTGGAAGAAAAGATTGTTGTCAAAGTAAATAAGAAATTATTGATTTGTTATGAAAGGTGTTCTGAAGTTATTGGTGGAAACACAATACCTTTAGAAATGAGACTTGCTTATTATGTGTGTTATGCAAACCTTACCGCTAATTTTTCTTCTCTCTTTTTAGCTTTTATCGTAAGTACTTATAATGATCAACAGTTTTGTGTTTCAGACTTGAACACTTATTTAACAAAATCGAAGCAAGCACCAAAAGAATTAGTGTTAGCTAACGCATTAAACCAATTAAATTCAAGTGGCTTAGTGGTCAAAGAAAACGAAACTGTTTATACAATAAGCCATGAAACCATAGACGCTCTTAGCGGAGTCCAAATTAGCCCCTTCGAAATATTGGTCCCAGTTTTTGCGCATAACCGAGATTTATGGACGTTTATGACTTGGGGAGATTTAGGTGAGTGGGAGTCGATGATTCATTTTACTTTTTCTACCCAATCATTTGCTCGTGCTTTAAAAAATGAGCAAACACTAAGTCAACTAATTGAGTGTCTTGAAAAATACTTTCCTAAGGACACGATTAATGATTGGAAAGAACTGTTTGCGGAATGGGTAAAAAAGGTGACACCAATCAAGAAGAAAACGAACATGACGTTTTTCCCATTAGCTGATCATCTTCAAAAGCAATTGATTAAAAAACAGTGGTCATTATGGGCAATATGGGCAGAGGAAGGTATTGTAATTGAATCCATAAATGAAGTACAGTTTGAGAAACTGTTAACGGATTTAGGCCTCCAAACGAGTAATGAAGCTATAAAAAAAGAAAAGGTAGAGAAACAAGAAATAAATATTAGTAATGAAATTCCAAGTTTGAATGAAGGGTTGTCAGAACTTGACCATATTCCAAAACAATGGTTTCATTTAACTTCTTACGAAGAACGTACCCGATTACGAGTTGTAAAACAGGCGATATTATTACAGGTTTTCTTGCAACTAGAGATTGGTAATGAAGTAGATGTGTTGCAGCCTGTGAAGCTAGAAGTTGCAAATGGTCACTATACAATTGTTAGTAAAGAGGGTCGCAAAGTATCATTGGATAAAGTTAAACGAATCGCGATGATTCATCCTATCAATATTGAGGAGGCTAAAGAATGAATATACGATTTGGTTATGTAGCTATGAGTGCACAACTAAAAAATGCTTCACCTTCTCAAACAATGACAGCGAAACAATTTGAACAAATAAAGGACCGAGAAGCAGGTATAAGAAAATTAGAAAGAATCGCGATGGCGAATTTACAAAATTGTTTACGTTTATTAAAGCATAATGTTGCGCATGATATTGCATTTTTCCGATTATCATCCAAATTAGTGCCATTAGTAAACCACCCCCTTAGGTAGTGTCAAAAGTTCTATGAAAACTTGATAAAAATTACAGTTACTACCAT
>CAZIRM010000142.1:0-5700 GCA_964541705.1 uncultured Bacillaceae bacterium
GTGATTCACGTTGAAATATGGCTGTAGTACTTTGGCAAGATATTCGAAAGGTGTTGCTTCTACCTCTCGATATACAGGATCAATATACAAATGTGTCGCATTTGGTAATTCTCTTTTTAGCTGTTTTCTTAGTTTTTTTCCTGCATCATCAGCATCTACTAAAATATAAACGTCCATCTCTTCAATAGGAAGGATGAGTGTCTCTAGTTTTTCTTCGCTTAACGTTCCATACGTACATACAATCTCAATATCCTCTGCTAATATTTTTTTTATGTGTTTTCGATCATTAATCCCTTCTACGATTAAAACTTCCATAGTGACCTCCTAGTCGATTATTCAGTTTAGTATAAGTATGAACAAAGTACTGAAAAATAACCAGTTGGAAGCAGCATGCGCACAGCCAAAGAAATATGCAAGCAAGACATTGTTTTTATGATTAAAAAAACCGGAAAAGATTGTCATCATCTTATCCGGTATGGCGTTATTAAACTATTCTTTAATTTTATGAGCAGTCGTGGATTCGGTTGTAGCAGCGACTTGTGTATCAGCGTTTGCTTTTTCTTGCATGGCAATTTCTTTAACAAGCGCGCTTTTTTTATCCGTCGACTTCATGAAGCTTTCTCCGCGAAAAAAGCCATTTTCATCAATGACGATTGATTTCATTACCACTCTGCCATCGATGGCACCTGTGTCTTAAATATGAACTTTATTTTCAACTTTAACATCTCCAAAAACCTTCCCAGCAACAATTAAATTTCGGGCTGTAATTGAGTTTTTTACTAATCCTTCTTTTCCAATCGTTACATCTCCAGAACAAATCACTTTTCCATTTACTTGGCCATCAATTCGAATGCTTGAATTGACGGTTAAGTTTCCTTCAAATATCGTTTCTTTTCCGATAATTGTCGATATTTCCGCAACTTTTTTATCATTTTTCTTGCCTAACATAATTACCTCCTATAGCTGTTATCTCATTCGCTCCGATCATGAAAGGTCATATACACATAAGGGTCGACACGATCTCCGTTTCTTTTCACTTCATAGTGTAAGTGAACACCTGTACTTCTTCCGGTTGTGCCCATGCCTCCAATGATATCACCCTTACTAACCTCGTCACCAACTTCAACATCAATCCGATTCAGATGTGCGTATAGTGTTTCATATGTATTTCCGTGCTCGATAATGATTGTTTCTCCATATCCACCGTTTCTACCTGCGAATGTAACTGTACCATCGGCTGCCGCAAAGATCGGAGTATTTAATGGAGCTGCAATATCTGTGCCTGTATGAAACGATGAACGCCAAGTAAATGGGTCTCTTCGTTTACCGTAATGGGAGGAAATTCTCCCTTCCGCTGCTGGGAAGATTGTCGGTACTGTTCTTAATTCTTTCTCGTATTCTGTTATTCTCTCAACCGTTTCCTCAAATCTAGCAATCAATTCAGGGAGTTCTTGTTTCATTTCTAATAGATTCGATGAGATTTCCCGTGAATCGTAAAGTTCTAGATCCACTAGCAACCCACCGCTACCGTCTTGATTTGAGTCATTGTGTGTTGGCATCGTAAGGTTTAAATTACTTAGTTGTTCTTCGAATTGTTTAAATTCTTCGATCGATTGTTGTACTGTTATAGTTTCTTGTTGTAAATTTACATAGTCGATTGTAATTGCTTCCACTTCTTTTGTCTTTACTTCTAATTTTGAATATAAGTCCTGGTTAGTATGTACATACTCATTTAAAAAGTAACCTAGTCCACTAATTAAAACAAATAACAAGAGTAAAAAGCTAAGAGATACATACACGAATGATTTTGGTAACCTAAACTGTTTAATAGGTTTCTTTGGATCTGTCGTAAGTATAATTGTCCAAGGTTTATTTTTTCTCAAAACAATTTGTCCTTAAGCAGATTTACTTAAGGATTTCCCTCCTCTGATTCAAATTAGTAACAAGAATTCTGCATACATCGACAAATTTTGCTTGCCTTTTTTATTTTACCAATATCTTTCCTTTTTAAAAAGAGTTTTCTTCATTTCTATTAAAAAAGTGCAAGGCGCCTTGCTCATGCGACTGCTCATCGCAAAACTTTTCAAGAAGCAAAAAAGCCAGACACATCCTATACCTGGCGCCGCTATATCATAGATAGAGAGATTTAATCATTAAGGAATAGCTCAAGATGGGACTGAGTATAGCCGTTATAACTCCGATTAATAGTGAGCCACTGCTGGTCCAACCGGCTACTAACCCAAGCAGGGCAGCGCTAGGCATTGCCAATAAAGAAATTGCTTTTCTGACCCCGTTCAATAAGGATTCATCATCATGGAAATGAAAAAGTTTAAAAAAGGGATGGGTCCTCATGTCACGCCAGCTCCATTTAATAAAATGAATCAAGGCAACATTACAGATTACTAAGAGTACCCACTTCACCTGAACGGGTGTGATCACAATGACAAAAACACCTAAAGCTGTAAATTGGAAAATGATACGTAGTTTCGATTTACTTCGAATCGTTCGTTTGATTAATGTCTCAGCCAATAAGTGATTAGGTGAGCGATCTTTAAAAAGTTTTGTTGATTTTGAGAAAAATACCCATGGGCGCTTCCGCTGTTTTTGTTCTTGTTTGTAGCCGCTAATCGCAATAAAAATACTAGATAACTTTAGCCGTTCTTGATTTTCTCTTAGACAATCCTCAAAAAAAGTAGAAGTAAGCAAAAGTCTCTTTCTTATCAACCAATAACACGCCATAGCAAAAACAATGATAAGAATGATCTGTATGAAGACATGACCAAAGAAGAATAATTGAAACAACTGGAAAGTCACGATTAGAAATATCAAATTCATAATCGCCTGCTTCCATCTTCGATATTGTAATGCTAGCATTTGTCTCCCCAATTGACCAACCCATTGAAAAATAGTAGCGAAGGAAAGTGCAAGAGTAATTTCCATCGTACTAGCTCCAATGTAGAAAAGCCAAAAAGGCAAAAGTAACATCGCTACTACAGCGAGAATGAGCGCATTTCGCAGCAGCGTATAGATAAAACCAAGTCGCAATAAGGTAGAATACCAAGTATTCTGTTGCCTTATAAAAAGCAAATCCCCCTCTCGTAAAAATAAACGAACGGTCGCAAAACGACTTAAGAAGAACAAAGGTAACCAGAAAAAAACTTCCGGGAACAAAGTTACCCATTCAGCTATTCCATCCCAAACTAAATAATATTGATAACCCAAAACACCTAGCGCAGGTATTAAAATATACAACCACACTACCCAATCAACTGCTGTTTTCCACACTTCGTATTGATACCGCCACTCTTTTCTTAGACGATGAAAAAACAACTCTTTTACACTAGTCATTATCCTGCTCCAGCAGCGTGTAAACACAGTCAAGTAGGGCGCCTTCCTGGTCACTAAGCTCTTGTATTTCTTTCAACGTTCCAGATGCGATGATCCTTCCATTATTAATAAGGAGAAACCGATCACAAATTTTCTCCGCAGTATCCATCACATGGGTAGACATGAGAATGCCCGCTCCTCTCTGTTGTTCCTCTGCTAAGAAGGAGATGAAATCTTTCATCGCTTTCGGATCAAGACCGATGAATGGTTCATCGACTATGTATAGTTTAGGTTTTATTAAGAGGGCGATGATAATCATAAGTTTCTGCTGCATTCCTTTGGAGAAAGACCCTGGATAGTTGTGCTTTTCGTCTATGAGGCGAAAAATAGCTAATAGTTTCTCAGCCTCTTCATAGTAATCGTCTCTGTCGATCAGGTTCACAGCTTTGGCCAATTCAATATGTTCCCATAACGTCAGCTCATCATAATACGTTGGATGTTCGGGTATATATCCATACTTACTATCTTGTGGCATAACAATATCGCCTTCAACATCTTCCATGAGACCAAGGATTGATTTAATGATGGTACTTTTCCCAGCACCATTAGGTCCAACTAAACCGACAAGTTCTCCTTGTGAGATAGCAAAATGAATATCCCTTATGGTCTCTTTTTTATCGTGGTAGCTAGCTTGTTTAAGATTAACTTTTAATACATCCATATTTATCACCTGCAAAATTAA
The DNA here is from genome assembly GCA_964541705.1 of uncultured Bacillaceae bacterium. Taxonomy (GTDB): domain Bacteria; phylum Bacillota; class Bacilli; order Bacillales; family Anaerobacillaceae; genus Anaerobacillus. The sequence goes on from CAZIRM010000142.1 coordinate 4,070, forward strand.
TAATCATAGTTACATTACAACACACTTTTAAGAAGGATTAAATGAAATTTTTAAAGTCTTTATCTATTCGTATAGGAAAGATCTTTATATTCATGTTTATTAATTGGTCATAAAAAAAGAATGTACGAATTTATAATTGCTCTACTATAGTAAGAACTAATATCCAAAAATTTCTCCTTTTTTCAAATCTAAAATATGATTATTGATCGATATTGTACTATTGTCGATCCATTCAACATTTATTTCTTCTATTCTTTTTTCGTGGTATATTCTTTTTTTAAACCACAATGGTCCACTTAACTCTCCTCTGATTCCAACTGCACCTGCCGCTCCGGGGTCATAACGATAAAAATCAATTGTATAGTCACCATCAGGGGAATGTGCAGTTTTAATGTGCTCATTTACGCCAAAAGAAAATAAAAGAGCAAATGATACTAAAAAAAAAAGGACAATAGATGTCAACGATGCCAACATGATAGATAACCAACTTCTTGTTTTAGTTCGCCAGTTCCTTTTATCTTTGAAACCAATCATCCCAAAAAATAACGCCAACAAACTCATTAGTAGCATTATGTAGTTGGGCGGTGCAATTAACCAAGTATTGTTAATGTTGGAATATAACGAATAAGCCACCAGACCTACGCAAACCAAGGTTAAATAAAAAGCCCCTATGTTATAACTCTTCACCATAGTACACACCTTCCAATAATGTTGTTTTCTCTGCATCATCTTGTTGCTCATGACTTTGTTAAAATCGAAAAATATATTAGTAGTAACTTCGGGAAACAAGTCGGTTTATTTGCATTGTTTGCTATTACTCTCTTCGATTTTAACATAAAATTCCACTTATCATGTACTGAATTGTTAACGCTTCTGTTTGTTCGAAAAGAAGAATTATGAAATTCATAGTGTGTTATATAAGAATGAAAAAAAACACAGAATTAAATCTGTGTGCAATAGGATAATTCAAATCACTATTTTGTATCATTTAGATCGCTCGAATCATCATAATCATACCGAAAGCCATCTTTTTGGGCATTTGTTTTTGTTGAAGGATTTTTGCATTCTGTTTCTGCACTTTTGTTTTCGTTCTTTTTATTGACCATCTTATCATCTCCTAATTACTTGAATTGGGAGTAGTTTTTGTTATTCTTCGTTTATTATGCGTTAGAGGGGAAGTGTTTGCGATACTCTTCTTCTAACTTCACGGGACTTAGCTCTTCACTGGCTAATTCTCTAGAACTAATGGTGAGGCCGCCGCAAATGGAGGCGTATGCTAAACACTTTTGCAAATGTTCACCATTTAAATGTCCATACAAAAATCCTGAGAAAAAGCTATCTCCAGCGCCATTCGCATCAACAAGTGAATATTGGTCCACAATTGGAGTCTCGATCCACTCGCCTTTACTCGTCAAGGTTGTAGATCCTTTCTTTCCGTGTGTACACACAACTAACTCTTTCCCATTATTGATCCATTTTTTCATTAATGAATGATAATCATCAAGTTTTTCTGAACTAATAAAGACATAGTCTGCTACTTCAATGTAAGGATCATGATAAGGATTGCCTAAATCATAGTCATGGAGGTCTACCCACACTTGTTTATTATATTTTTTTATAAGTGGGATGAG
>CAZIRM010000143.1:0-5699 GCA_964541705.1 uncultured Bacillaceae bacterium
TATTCAATTTTTTTATATACAATTCAAAGTCTTCCATTTTTAACACCTAACTTGTTTACTGTTACATATTTACGTTGATAATTCTAAATTAGTACAACTATTTTTATGTTGATGATACCGTTTTTTTTTTGAACAGATGTCCACCAGATGTCAGAAAACTTAGATTTTTTTGTTTTAATAGTTTTTTTTGTCAATTTCATTTAGAATAAGTACTATTATAAGTTGCTTTTAAAGAAGGGATTGGGGCAGAATCATGTTGTCAGATATACAAATCGCACAAATGTGTAAAATGATACCAATTAAAACTATAGCTTCCCAGTTACAATTAGGTGAAGATGACTGGGAGCCTTATGGGAAATTTAAAGCAAAAATTTCATTAGCTGTATTGGAACGTTTAAAAGATAAGAAGGACGGCAAGGTTATTTTAGTGACAGCTATTAATCCAACACTTGCTGGTGAAGGGAAATCAACGGTAACTGTCGGGCTAGGTCAAGCATTAACAAGAATTGGTGAAAAAGCAATCATTGCGATCCGAGAACCATCCTTAGGGCCATGTATGGGAATAAAAGGAGGAGCTGCTGGCGGTGGTTATTCACAAGTTGTGCCAATGGAAGATATTAATTTGCATTTTACTGGAGACATCCATGCAATTACAACAGCTCACAATGCCTTAGCTGCAATGCTTGATAATCATATTCACCAAGGCAATCAACTAAACATAGATGTTCGAAAAGTAACATGGAAAAGAGTATTAGATTTAAATGACCGAGCACTAAGACACGTTGTTGTTGGCTTAGGAGGTCCGAATCAAGGAGTGCCAAGAGAGTCTGGTTTTGATATTACAGTGGCTTCAGAAATTATGGCGATCTTATGTTTAGCTAGTAGTTTGAAAGATTTAAAAGAAAGGCTAGCAAAGATTGTTATTGCGTATGACAATAGTGAAAAGCCTGTTACAGTCAAAGATCTTGGTGTCGAAGGTGCGTTAACACTTCTCTTAAAAGATGCTCTTCAGCCTAATTTAGTTCAAACATTGGAAAATACACCTGCACTCATTCATGGTGGCCCATTTGCAAATATTGCCCACGGCTGTAATAGTCTAATTGCAACAAAAATGGCTTCGAAGTTAGCCGACTATGTTGTAACAGAAGCTGGATTTGGTGCTGATTTAGGGGCAGAGAAATTTTTAAATATAAAAGCCAGGGCTGGCAATGTTCAGCCCGACTTAGTTGTAATTGTAGCAACAATAAGAGCACTTAAAATGCACGGTGGAGTTTTAAGAGACGAATTGAAAAATGAAGACCTAGAAGCGGTGAAAAAAGGAATTGAAAATCTTTACAAACATATCGAAACGATAAAAGCCTTTGGGCTACCTTTAGTCGTTGCAGTTAATCGTTTTGAGACGGATACGGATAAAGAAGTGGCGTTGCTCCAAAAGTTATGTCAGGATGTAGGAGTTGAGGCTGTCCTAACAGATGTTTGGGCTAATGGCGGTGCTGGGGGTGTGGAATTAGCGAACAAAGTCGTTGAAGTAATTAAAACAAAAGATAATAAGTTCCAATCCCTATACCCACTAAGCAGCTCCATTACTTCAAAAGTTGAAACCATTTGTCAGAAGGTTTATGGTGCTAATCAAGTGGAGTTTACCACAGAAGCACAAAAGCAAATCGAACAGTTTGAAAAACTAGGTTGGGGAGACTTACCTATTTGTATGGCAAAAACACCCTATTCATTATCTGATGATCCGATGAAATTAGGGCGACCGGAAAATTTTACAATCACAGTTAGAGAACTTCGTCCGAGTCTAGGTGCTGGTTTTATTGTTGCACTTACAGGAGATGTCATGACGATGCCTGGATTACCAAAAAAACCAGCAGCACTAAATATGGATGTTTCTGAGGAAGGAAAAGCGTTAGGCTTATTTTAATAAGTGAGTAGGGCATGAAAAGCCCTGCTTATTTTATAGGATAAAATCTATAAACGTTTGGAGTTAGACTGATGTCTAGCTCCAAGATGCTTCTTTGAATTGCTCAGTTTTGCGACGAGTAACCGCAGGATTATTTAGCCGATAGGCGGGTGCTTGCGCTTTTTATTCTTCACCTTCTTTAAGAAATGCAACTAAAGCAACTTCTTTTCCGATTTTCTGTTGAATTCTTTGCTCGAGTTCGGTGATTTCCTCCATCACTAGTTGATGTTCACTTAAATCTTCGATGCTAAATTTTTCCTTCATAATCTATCCTCCAAAAAAATATGTATTGGTAATAGTTTGTTTTTTTGTGATGTGAAGTATTCATGAAACGTAGACTTGTTATTTTATTACTCGGTTTTGGTTCGCTCTATTATTCTATCAATGTTTTTTCAACTCTTCATACTATGGGTAAAGCATTTATTTTAGCCGATATCGTATTTCGTCCATATTATTGGTTGTTCGCAATCCTATTGTTTATTATTGGGTTTCTTATGTTTTCTAGATACGTAAAGTTCGTCGTTGAACAATTCGATGACGATCGCTTAGCATTTAGAGGGTTTGGCTGGTTAATGCTTTTTGTATCGATGGTTATTCTCCTAATGGTCCATTCTCCATTTTATTCGACGATAGCCGTTGCTCTTTCTATTCTTTATGGTGTACTTGATTCAAAGATGTATAATAAAAAGAAATTAGCGCGAGAAATCCAAAAGGAAACTTCAAGGGATGGGTGAGGGTTATGGTCGGATTAGCCGTCTTCTGTATGGGCTGCTTAGTATTATTACTCGGTTATATGTGGTTAGAAGGAAGAAAGGACACAATTATTTACGAACAACTTTCATTTTCGAATTTACCACAACAATTTGAAGGAACGAGGCTTTTTTTTATTTCTGATATTCACAGACGAGTAATTGGCAGAAAGATATTGGAAAATATTAGCCACGTCGATTTTATTGTCATAGGTGGCGATTTAACTGAGAAAGGAGTACCGTTTAATAAAGTCCGAACTAATCTCAAAAATCTTCGGTCGATTGCGCCTACTTATTTTGTATGGGGAAATAACGATCATGAAGTAGATACAGTAAAACTTGTGTCGTTGCTAAAAGAAGAACGTATTCATATTCTTCAAAATGATTTTTCTATCATTTCAAAAGGGGTGAATAAACTGTTTTTAGTTGGTGTCGATGATGTAGGTTATCATCTCGACAATTTAGAACATTCCTTAAGCGGTTGTCCAAATGATGGGTTTACTATATTAATAAGTCATAATCCTGAAATTTTGTTTAAGATCCAAACTCATCAACAAATAAATCTAATTTTAAGTGGCCATACCCACGGTGGCCAGATTCGTTTATTTGGTTTTGGTTTAAAAGATAACGGAGATCTGAAAGCACTGAAAGATGATAAGTATATGCTTATTAGTAATGGATACGGCACAACTGGCTTACCCCTACGGTTATCGGCTCCAGCACAAACGCATATTATTACTTTGACTTCAAAATAACTTATTCAGAAGTTAAACAAATTTTACACTTACCTGTAGTTGTTTTATACTAATGACAAAATGAAGTGTAGGGATATTGCAATTACTACTTTTCAAATGATCAGTGGGGGGCAAGAAGATGGATCACAGAGGTAAGTATAATATAAAAGCATTTTGTAATATTGTAGGAATTCAACCAGGTACATTAAGAGTTTGGGAGAGAAGGTACAACATCGTCGAACCAATTCGCAACGAATCTGGACACAGGCTTTATACAGATCAGCATTTATCTATTTTGCGCTGGCTAATAGATAAATTAGATAAAGGATTTACAATTGGACAAGCAGTAGGCCTCCTTGAAAAAGGGATGTTTACTGATGAAGCTATGAACAATTCTGTAAATGAAAACAAAATGAATGTTTTAATAAAAGAGTTAGAATATGGATTGTTAAATTTTGATGAAGCAAAAGCAAATCGGGTGCTTAATGAAGCATTTAGTTTATTTAGCATAGAAGTCGTGATGATTTCAATTATCACAGAGGTTTTGAAACGTGTGGGGAATAAATGGGAAAGTGGAGAAATTACTGTTGCCCATGAACATTATGCATCGCAGTATTTACGTACAAGAATAGGCATGATTTTTCATCAAATTCATGTTGATGGAATTATGCCCAAGATCGTAGCCGTTTGTGGACCGGAAGAAAAACATGAGTTAGGATTGTTAATTTTCACACTATACCTTAGAAAAAAAGGATATGATGTGATTTATTTAGGTACTGGAATACCTAAGGTCGATATTGAGGTAGTTCTTAATCAAGTGCAACCACAATTTCTTGCATTCTCGTGTACGTTAGAAAAAAATATGAGGGGTACACTTTCTTTTATTCAAGATCTTAGTAGCAAATTTGCGAACTTAAAGATTGGGGTAGGTGGGCAAGGGGTTGACTCACTGAATGATGATAGTAAAAAAATATACAACGATTATCTTATTGGGAATCACCCAGAAAAATGGGATAATTGGCTAAAATCACATTGAAACAGGGCTGTTTTGAGAACCATATGATTCCCTTTTTCATATCCTGTTATTACAAAAACAAGTGATGGTGCATAGGCTAAAATAGCTTAGTAAAGGAGGGAAAACATGCGCTTAGAGAGGATTGCTTATGATAAAATTAAAATTTTTCTTACGTTTGACGATCTAACGGAAAGAGGAATAACAAAGGAAGAAATGTGGCAGGATATACCAAAAGTTCACGATCTTTTTCGGGATATGATGCTGGAGGCAAGTGATGAATTGGGCTTTGAGCCAGATGGTCCAATTGCGATCGAAGTCTTCTCCGTACCTGCCCAAGGAATGGTTATCATTGTAACGAAGTCGAAAAATCATGAAGATCAAGATGAAGACTTTGATGACGGCTTTATTGAGATGCAAGTGACTTTAGATGAAAGTGATGATATTATCTATGAGTTTCAAGATTTCGATGATGTTATTTTTCTAGCTTCTAGACTCTCTAGCTTTGGCATTCCTTCAGGGAGTTTATATTCTTTTGAAAATAGATATTTATTAACATTTGAACAAAAGGATTTATATGGAATAGATCTTGATGCGTTTATTGCACTCTTATCAGAGTATGGAAATCCGTCCACGATCACAATTTTCCGACTTTGTGAGTATGGAAAACTGTTAATGGCCAATGAAGCAGTTGAACAAATAAATAAGTTCTTCAATTAATGAATTTCATAGAGAACACCTTAAATGCAAGATAGATGTTACGATCGGTGACTCTTTTTGATATGAATGGGTTGGCGCCAGTTGAGATGAAGGAACGTGCGATTTAGGTTATTTTTATCGCATGTTTTTTTGTTTTTCATTGATTTTTCAAAGTGAAATGATATGATAAAAGAGTTGTATCCCAACAGAGGAACGATTGCCTTATAGGCGAATATAATGTTTACATACTTGTTTTAGGAGTGATATACATGAAAATTGGTGTACTGTATGGAGGAACTTCGGCAGAGCGAGAAGTCTCATTATCCTCAGGTAGAGGAGTAATTGAAGCTCTAGAAAGTAAAGGCCATAAAGTGGTTGGAATTGACTTTACGCCATCGAAAGAGATAATTGCTCAAATAAGTGATCTAGAGGTTGATATTGTTTTTATTGCATTACACGGACGTTTAGGTGAAGACGGGAGGGTGCAAGCCCTTTTGGATTTAATGCAAATCCCATATGTTGGGTCTAACGTAATGAGTTCG
>CAZIRM010000144.1:0-5654 GCA_964541705.1 uncultured Bacillaceae bacterium
TTTGTTTCTCAGCAGTCATTGTTTTTTTCATCATTTATTCCGAGAGGCTATTATTCTAGTCTTGTCTCTTTAGTGTATATAGATCAGTCAAAGAAAACATTCGTCTGATTCTTTAGATTAAGAAAAAAATAAAAGGGTATTTTAAGAAAGGGAAGGCCGAAGTGTTAAGTCGTTTAATTTGAATCGGTTGAATAATTCTGCTAATGTATAAATAAATCAAGTGGATTGCATATCTTTCCAAAAATTAATGGACTAAGAAATATGTAGTGCACGACAAAACAAATAAAAACCAATCTTATTCTTAGGAGGAGATTTACAATGACTAAGTTTACTTTACCCGAATTACCATATTCATTTGATGCGCTCGTTCCTCATATTGATGAGGAAACAATGAAAATTCATCACGGTAGACACCATAACACATACGTAACCAACCTTAACGCTGCTCTTGAGGGGAATAGTGAGTTCCAGGAAAAGAGTCTAGAAGAATTACTTGAAAATTTGGCTGACCTACCGGAGTCAATTCGAACAGCTGTAAGAAATAATGGTGGTGGTCACGCAAATCATTCTTTATTTTGGGAAATTCTATCTCCAAATGGTGGAGGAGAGCCAACTGGTGAGTTAGCTGAAGCAATTACAGCTGCTTTTGGTAGCTTTACTGCTTTTAAAGAAGAATTCGCAAAAGCTGCAACAACAAGATTTGGATCTGGATGGGCTTGGCTTGTGGTTGATAATGGACAATTAAAAGTTACAAGTACACCAAATCAGGATACACCGATTATGGATGGCATTACTCCTGTTCTTGGACTTGATGTTTGGGAGCATGCTTACTATTTAAATTACCAAAATAAAAGACCTGATTATATTGCAGCATTTTGGAACGTCGTCAATTGGGATGAAGTTTCGAAACGGTATAATGCAGCAAAATAAATTTAAACGTTAGCTACCTTTAAATATTAGGGTAGCTTTTTTGATTTAAATGAAGGGGAGTATAAGCAACAAGTAAGTGAGAGCATACCGCTTGTGCTTTCTTAATACATAAGAAGGGATAAAATTTTGAAGTTAGACTGGCGTCTAGCTTCAAGACGCATCTATGTATTTCTTACAGAGTTTTGCGACGAGTATTCGCAGGAGCAGCTCCTACTTGCTCGAGGTCACTTCGGAAGCTAAGTGCGTGCTTCTGCTAGCCGGCCGTTCCACTTTTGAAAAATGAAGTTGTTACATAGTTAAAACTACATTAAGCGTTACGTGCGTTGTTAACACGCGTGGTTGTTTTTTACATTGTTCAGATATCCTCCCAAATTTGTATAAGAGCTTAATTATTACACAAGCTATTGTTAGATGGAAAAGGGGAGTAGGTATGAAAACGTTTTTTAAGAAGTTTATTGGTAATGTTGATATTAACCGGGATATGGCACTTTTGCTGGTCATTGGCGGACTTTATTCGTTAAGTATAGCGCTAAGTAACACGTTCGTGAACGTATATTTATGGAAACAGTCGGGTGATTTCATTCACATTGCCCTGTATAACTTAGCTGCTGTTGTTATGCAACCATTAACATTTATCTTGGCTGGAAGATGGGCAAAGAAAATTGACAGGATCATTGTTCTTAGGTTTGGGGTTTCGTTTCTATCGATATTTTTCTTCACTGTATTATTTTTAGGTGAAAGAGCGAATAGTTTTTTGCTTTTATTGGGTGGTTTGTTAGGGATTGGTTTTGGCTTTTATTGGCTTGCGTTTAATGTACTGACGTTTGAAATAACAGAACCTGACACGCGAGACTTTTTTAATGGTTTCTTAGGGCTGCTAACGTCTTTTGCTGGAATGATCGGACCTATGCTGGCAGGTTGGTTGATTACAAGTATGGAGAAGTTTATTGGTTATAAAGTGATTTTTGGTATTTCCCTTGGACTTTTCGTCGTTGCAGTTATCTTAAGTTTCTTTTTAAAACGACGCCATGCCACTGGGACCTACAACTTTAAAAGGATATTGGCTGAACGAAAAATAAACCATAACTGGAATAATGTTTTGAAGGCACATTTTTTTCAGGGGTTGCGGGAAGGGACCTTTGTCTTTGTTATTGTCGTTTGGGTTTATGTTGCGACTAATAGCGAATTAGCAATAGGTACTTATGGGTTAATTGCATCTGCTGTTTCATTTGTTTGTTATTATTTAATTGGTAGGTTTATCAAACCGCAATTTAGAAAAAAAGCAATATTAATTGGTGCAACAGGCCTTTACTTAGCAATTTTTTTAATTGTAAATGAGTTATCATTTGCAAGGCTAATTATGTATGGTATTGTCATTTCTGTCTCTTACCCCACTCTGTTAGTTCCGTATATCTCCATTACGTATGATGTCATTGGAAAAGGGTGGAAAGCAGCTGAAATGAGGGTTGAATATGTGGTTGTAAGAGAATTATTTCTAAATTGTGGCCGAATTGCTTCCATCCTCTGTTTCCTTATATCAGTAACGATATTTGGAGAGGAAAAAGGCATACCAATGCTCCTTCTGGTACTTGGATCGGGGCATTTAGTTGTTTATTTTTATATTAGAAAAGTCAAACTTAATCACAAAAAAGATGACAATGATGCTGGTCAAAACTATACTTTGCCGAGAAATAAAAAACAAGGTGAAGGAGAAAATGATGGCTCGCCAGTTTAATCAGTAACTTGGCAAGACTAGGAAAGGCACCTGAAATAGGTGCCTATTTTTATTAATTTTAGTATAATAAAAACATTGAATGAAAAAAGAAAGTAGAGATGTGTGATGAAGAAGAAAAAAACTCATATTCCCACTCGTTTAAATATCTTGTTCTTTGTTGTTTTTTTATTATTTTCATCTTTGATTGTACAACTAGGGGTTGTACAAATTGTGCAAGGAGAAGACTATAGAAAAAAGATGGAGCGTACTGTCAATCGTGTTGCGAGGGTTGACTCCCCTCGTGGTTTATTTTTCGATAGAAACGGTCAAGTACTGGTTTCCAATGAATACGTAGCCACACTCACATTTACTAATCGAAACACACCGAATGCTGAGTTAATCGAAATTGCAAGAAGGTTAAATGACTTTATCGATGTTGATACATCTAAAGTTACAGAACGTGATAAAAAAGATTTTTGGATCATTACTAACCCTGAGGAAGCGAATGAATTAATTACGAACGAAGAAAAAAAAGAATTAGAAGATTTAGATCAATACCATCTTCAGTTGGATCGAATTACTGACGAACATTTATCACATTTAACAAAAGAGGATATTGAAATTATTGCACTTCGACGCGAATTTGTTAGCGGATATGATCATGCACCGCAAAGGGTGAAGGTGGGATTAACACCTGAAGAAGAAGCAAAAGTCCTCGAACATTTATCTGAACTACCAGGTGTGGATGTCGTTAAAGATTCAAGAAGACAATACTTGTTCGGAAACTCATTGCGTTCATTTTTTGGAACGGTGGGACCTATTGCAAGAGAAGAAATCGACCATTTTCTAGCAAGAGGTTATGAACGAAACGATTTGGTAGGAGTCAGTCAACTTGAAAAACAATATGAAGATGTCTTAAAAGGTAAAAAAGGATCTTTAGAAAATGTATTGGACCGTTCAGGGAGATTGGTTGATTCACCAATAGAGACCCCGGGACAGCGTGGAAATGATTTAGTATTAACCATTGATATGGAGCTTCAACAAATCGTCGAAGAAATTCTAGAAGAAGAAGTAAAAATGTTAAAAGAGGCCAATATGTTTCTTGGAAACCCAGCCGGTTATGTGATGTTAATTGAACCAAATACAGGCGACATTTTAGCTGCATCAGGAATCAGAGCCAATTTAGACAATGAACTTCGTAACCATGAGTTAGGTATTGTTCATAGCGCGTTTGAGATGGGCTCAACTGTCAAGGGTGCTACAATCATAATGGGATTTGAAACGGGAGTCGGTGCTCCTGGCAAACGAATCCTCGATCAACCAATTAAATTACCTGGACGTAGTGACTTTCGATCTCACCAAACAATGGGTTGGATTGATGACTTAACAGCATTAGAACGTTCTTCTAATGTTTATATGGCGGAAATGGCTCTCAATTTAGGAGGAACATATAACCGATCGCAAGGAAGGTGGTTCCGCTCAAGTGATTTTGCGACACTTCAAGATGCTGAGAATTACGGCTTTGAAGTCATGCGTTATTACTATAATCAATTTGGTCTTGGTGTTAAAACGGGTATTGATTTACCTAGCGAAAGCATTGGAGTGATAAATAGGAATAATCAGCAAATCGGTAATATTATGAACTTTTCAATTGGACAGCATGATACCTATACACCAATTCAAATGGCTCAATATGTATCGACGATTGCTAATGGAGGATTTAGAATTCAACCAAGGCTTGTGAAGGAAATCCGTGAACCAACGAACTCTGAGGAACAGATTGGTAGAATCTTAAAACAAATACATCCGAATGTATTAAATCGAATTGATCTTAAAGAAGAGAAGTATCTAGAACGAGTTCAAGAAGGTTTTCGAAGGGTTGTTCATGGGAACCAAGGTACTGCAAGAGCATTGGCGTCAAAGCCATACAAAGTGGCAGCGAAAACGGGTACAGCACAATCCTATGCTAGAGACTTTCACGGGAATATTATTAGGGTAAATGGTAAAGGTACCTCTGCAAATAATCGTACACTTGTTGGGTATGCTCCTTATGATAATCCTGAAATTGCATTTGTTGTGGCAATACCCGGATTAAGGATTGATACGCATGGTACATTGGGGCTTGGACGATCAATTACAAATATAGCTGGAAAAAGCCTAGACGCTTATTTTGAACTTAAAGAAACAAGAAATGGACACCGTATCATAGATGTTGATGCGACAGACCAAGAAGAGCTAGATGACGAAGATCTCGTAGATATCGAGTAGGAACAAGCATGAGCGCAAGGCGCCCGCCTATCGGTGACAAGCACTGAAGGGCTGACCAGTAGCGGTTACAACTTTTAATTGCAAGGGGCAGCCTGAAATGATCGAGCCGCTGGCGCCTGCTCCTGCGCCACTTATCCCTGAAAAACCAAAAAAGCACTGAGCAAACGCTCGGTGCTTTTTACGATAGAATTTCAACAATTTCTTTTATACTCATTTGATTAGTGAACACATACTCACCGCTTTTGATTTTTCCCTCTAGGCCAGAGTTAATAATGTGTTTTTCTAATTCAAGACTGTCTTCAATAATTCCGGCTCTTTCTAAAAGGATTGCTACCTCACCGCTGCTCATACCTGGTTCTACTGTAAAATGAATTTCTCTGACGATAACAGGTTCTTCATTGCCTGCACTGTTCGGTTGTTCTTGTTCTAACTCTAGTTTTTTCGTGTTTAACATCTCGTATTCTTCTACTGATATTGCAATTAATTGCTCTTCTGCTAAGTAGTTGTTTACGATGTCTTCTACTTTCACTTCAGTTTCATCCGTTTGAATCTCTTCCACTGGCTTTGTTTGAAGGGCAAAGACGATCGTTGTTAACAATATTCCCGTTGCTAAGCCTCTTAAACTCCTTTTAGTCATACATATACTCCTTCTATCCCTTATATGTCGTTTAGTATTTCTTCAACGTCTTCTTGTTGTTTAGGAAATTATAAAAAAGTCGACCTGTGGATAAGTATGCGATAA
>CAZIRM010000145.1:0-5553 GCA_964541705.1 uncultured Bacillaceae bacterium
GTTCAAGAAAAACCTTGAACCACAAAGCTCGGCGAATGCCGAGAGACTATGTAAAACAAAGGAGGGACTGATAATGACGCCTAGTCATAATCAAATCCGAGTTGATAATCTTTCCGTGAATTATAGCGGAGAGCAAGCATTAAAACAAATCAGTTTTGAATTTGGTCGCGGTCAAATTATTGGCATTATTGGACCGAATGGTGCAGGGAAATCGACTCTTATAAAAGCAATTATGGGGTTAGAAAAGGCAAGAGGAAAAGTTAATATATTTGGAAAAACAATCAAAGAAATGAGAAAAAAAATTTCCTACGTTCCACAAAGAAACCAAATTGATTTTGATTTTCCTGTATTAGTGGAAGATGTCGTCCTAATGGGAAGATATGCGTTCATTCCCTGGTACAAAAAAGCCGGCAAATTAGATAAGAACATAGCAGCTGAGGCACTTAAACAAGTTGGGATGGAGGAATACTCCAGAAGACAAATTGGTCAATTATCAGGAGGACAACAACAGAGGGTGTTTATAGCACGTGCATTAGCCCAAAAGGCGGAAGTGTTCTTTTTAGATGAACCATTTGTCGGAATTGATGCCACTTCTGAAGAAATCATTGTCAAAATTCTTAGAAGGCTGCAATCAGATGGTAAAACGATTTTTGTTGTACATCATGATTTGAGTAAAGTAGAACAATATTTCGATCAATTACTGCTGTTAAATCAAGAGTTAATTGGTGCTGGTGATGTTGCTACAGTTTATAAACCTGAATTATTATCAGAAGCGTATAAAGGTAGTATTACGATGTTTGGTGATAAAGAAAGTATGTTGGTGGTGACAAATTAATGGCACAAATCATGGACTTTATTGATCAAGTTTCAAGGTACCAATATTTACAAAATGCACTGATTGCAGCGATTTTGGTCGGTATTATTTGTGGGGTTATCGGTTGTTTCATTATTCTAAGAGGGATGGCTTTAATGGGTGATGCTATATCTCATGCAGTATTACCAGGGGTCGTTATCGCTTATATGGTGGGTGCTAGCTTTTTTTTAGGTGCTGTAATTACCGGGGTACTAACAGCGATTGGCATAGGCTATATATCACAAAATAGCAAAGTAAAAGATGACTCAGCAATAGGGATTATGTTTTCAGCTGCTTTTGCTTTAGGTGTCGTATTAAATTCGACATTGAAAGGAACGAGTGTTGACTTATGGCACATCTTATTTGGTAATGTGCTTGCAGTTTCAAGGACAGACTTGTGGGTAACGTTTGGGATGGGTGTGTTTGTAATAATCGCAATTGTTATCTTTTACCGACCACTTTTATTAAGTACATTCGATCCGACAATGGCAAAGGCTACAGGATTACCCGTAAAGTTTATTCACTATATGCTTATGTTGCTTCTATCCTTGGTAACTGTTGCATCCTTACAAACAGTCGGGATTATTTTAGTTGTGGCAATGCTTATCACCCCCGGTGCAACCGCTTATTTATTAACAGATCGTCTTAACATTATGTTAAATCTAGCCTCAGTATTTGGTGTGGTTTCCGGTATAGTCGGCTTATATTATTCGGTTATCTTCGATGTCAGTTCTGGGTCAAGTATTGTCTTAGTAGCATCATGCTTGTTCATAGTTGCGTTTTTCTTTTCTCCAAAACAAGGGTTGGTGTGGAAGAAACTTCGTGCAAGGGGTTAAAGATACAACAACAAAAGGAACTGTTATATTAGGTTCCTTTTGTTGTTTTTTGATGGTAGGAGTTCAAACTTAAACGTGGATAAACCGATCTAGAGAGAAGATTGTTTTGTACTTTCACGTAATACGAACTGGCTTTGAACGATTGGCTCACTATTTTGAACATATTCATAAGTGCCGTCACTTTTTTGCACTCTTGCTTTTACATTATCGCTTAAGGTAATTGTTAAAATAGTTGAAATTCGATTTTTTATTCTCTCATCAATAATTGGAAACAAAATTTCAATTCTTTTTTCCATATTTCTTGTCATCCAATCAGCAGAAGACAAGTAAACTGCTTCGTTCCCATTTTGATGGAAGTAAAACACTCTACTGTGCTCTAAAAATCGATCAACAATACTCCTAACAGTTATATTTTCACTAATACCTTCAATCTGAGGTTTTAAACAGCAAATCCCCCTAACGATCAGATCGATTTTCACTCCGCATTGGCTTGCCTCATACAATTTCTTAATAATCGGTTTATCGGTTAATGAGTTCATTTTTGCGATAATTCTTCCGTTGCCATGTGTTTTATGATCAATAATTTCTTGTTCTATTAATTGAAGGAAAGTAGTTCTTATCTCAAATGGCGCGGTTGATATGTAGTTCCAGCTAGGTTTTTCACAATAACCACTTAAATAATTAAAGAAATTTGTTGCGTCATCGGCAAAGTCCTCATTTGCAGTTAGTAAACCCATGTCCGTATAAAGTTTTGCCGTTTTGTCGTTATAGTTACCCGTCCCGAGATGAACAAATCTTTGGATTTTATTTTCACTTTGTCTTACGACTAAAGTAATTTTACTGTGGGTTTTTAATCCAGTTGTCCCATAGATTACGTGGACACCGGATTTTTCTAATTTTTTTGCCCATTGAATGTTATTTTCCTCATCAAATCGAGCTTTTAATTCAACTAAAACGGTTACTTGTTTACCATTTTCTGCCGCTTGTTGTAGTGCCTTAATAATTGGAGATTCTCCACTTACACGATAAAGTGTTTGCTTAATGGCAAGAACATTTTTATCATTTGCAGCTTTAGAAATAAAATCAATCACAGGCTGAAATGATTCGTAGGGATGGTGAAACAGTAAATCGTTTTTAGCAATCGCCTTAAAAATATCCTTTTCATTTATTAAATCTGAGGGAATGACTGGTGTATGCTCTTTTTCAAATAAATAATCATGAGTTTGACTGATGTGCAAATAAAATTGAAATAGAAATGTCAAATCTAGAGGACATTTAAACGAATATACATCATCTTGTTCTAATTCTAGAACTTCTAATAAAAACGTTAGAACTTTTTGATCCATATTTTCACTTTGAATTTCTAGTCGAACGGCTGCACCGGATTTTCTTTTTTGCAGTTCTTTCTCTATTACACTTAATAAATCGCGTGCGCTCTCCTCGTCAATCGTTAAGTTAGCGTTACGAGTTAGCCGAAAAGGCGAGACTGATTTGACCTTATAACCAGTAAATAATATTTTAAGGAAATGACGAATGACACCTTCAAGCATAGTATATTGCTTTTTCCCATTACTTGATGGGATTTCAATAAAACGGCTTAATACACTTGGAACTTGTACTATTGCCAATTTATCTTTGTTTGAGTGATCTTCTTTCGTAAGCAACACTGCTAAATTCAAACTCTTGTTTAAAATCATTGGAAATGGACGGTAAGCATCAATGGCCATAGGTGTTAATACCGGCAAAATATAAGTATGAAAATGCTCTTTTAAATAAGTGATTTGCTCAGCTGTACATTGTTCAATTTTTTTAAACTGAAAACCTTCTAGAGCTAGTTGTGGAATTAAGGTCTGCTCATACAGGTCATCTTGCCACTTAACTATTTTATGATTTAGGGCAGCGATTGCATTTAATTGTTCTATCGGGGTAAGGCCAGCTTTGTTTTCTGGCTTGTTAAAGTTTGCTTTTACTTGATCTTTTAATCCTGCTACTCGAACCATAAAGAACTCGTCTAAGTTTGAACTACAGATTGCGATGAATTTCAACCTTTCAAATAAAGGGTTGCTTTTATCATAAGCTTCTTCTAACACTCTTTTATTAAAAAGCAGCCAACTTAGTTCGCGGTTATTATAAAAATGTGGATTGTCTAAGTCAACAAATTTACTTAAATGAATCGATGGCTTTTCCACTTTTATCAACCCCTCACTAGGATATTTTTGATTATTAAAGTAAGTTAAACATAGTGAAGTTCTATTTTTGTCTTCAGGCTTTTCTCTAGATGTTTCTTGCTTTTTTGAGCAGAACTATTCTCAAAATAGGGAAACTGTGCAGAAAAAATATTTAAATTCACTAGACCTTCTGCTTTATTACCCAGTTTTATTGACCGAATCAATTGTTGTTTCGTGATATCTAAAGAAGAACAAAACTTTAATAATGCTCCAAGTAATTCAATGTTATCAATGTCATTAGTTGTTAATAAACCTTTGTAGGGCTTTAAATATAATTCTAGCATTGATCTCGATTTAAACGAGGCAATGGCAGCAATTTTTAAGCGATCAGGATGTGTTAGTCCATCAATCGTTTGATTTGTTAAAAGATAAAACGTATGCTGGCTACTTGATTCAGGACTAATAAAACTTCCCATTTCACGAACTTTTGCACTAAAAGATGCTAGTCTTAACTCATGATCTGTTAATCTGTTTATTTGAAGTGAATTTATAATATAAAATAATGTTTCTGTAAGCATACAGATATGATTTACGTGTTCAGCATTAATGTTGTATTCTTGCATAAGCAGTTTTATGCTTCGCTCTGAAACATTTGGAAATTGTTCAATATTCATTTTTGAAAGTAATTCTCGGTAAAATAGGCCATCTCTTAATCCTTTGTTACTCATAATAAAGGTTGTTGTTTTTGCGTGGTCCATCAACCCCTTGATCACCTCAACGGCAGGTATAATAATATCCGCTCTGTCTTTGGATAACCCGTCAATTTTTTGTCTTTCTTTTAATGAAGTATTGATTAGTTGTTCATTAATAGCCGAGATTTCAGTTAGTTTTAGTTTATATTGATGAAGACCAGCTAATGGGTAATTAATCTTCCTTTGTTGGATTAAAGACAAATTTCTTGCGCTTCCTCCAATTCCAATTAACACAGTACCTTTTTGTTTTAGCCACTGTAATGAGTGAAAACAATCCTGAATATAGTTACGTAGTAGTTGTAATTCCTTGTTAGAAGGAATTTCATTGTGGATGAACTTTTGTTTTAACGAAATAGCTCCAAATGGGAAACTATGATAATGGAGAATTTGACGGTCTTTAAATAACGTTATTTCTGTACTTCCACCGCCAATATCAATCGTTAATCCGTTCTGATAGTCCGTTGAATTAGTAACAGCTAAAAAGCCGTAAAAAGCTTCTTCATACTCTGTTAAGACTGTGATTGCCAAATTAGTTTCTTTTTGAACGTAGTGAATGATTTCTTTTTGATTTTTAGCTTGTCTAATCGCAGCTGTTGCAACACATAGAAGTGTTGAAATAGGATAGGTCGTAATAACTTCCTTAAAATATTTTAGAGAAGACACCAATGTTTGAATTCCTTTTTCGGTAATTTCCCCAGCATGGTTGAAATGACTACTTAGACGAGCCACGATTTTTAAATTTTGTACTTCTTTATATACACCTGAAACATCTACGGAAAATACAACAAGTCGTATTGAGTTTGAACCGATGTCGATAATCGCAATCAGTTGTTTTTTTTCGCCCATGTTTTCGTCTCCTCTTTAATATTCATTTATCGTTAATATTGCTTTTACTTAGAGTCTACTGAATAACTAAAAAATGTTGTATTAACAAGGATTTTCCC
>CAZIRM010000146.1:0-5509 GCA_964541705.1 uncultured Bacillaceae bacterium
AAAAAAGAAAACTATAAATTTCTCTATAAAATCATTGTAATTAGCGAAGAGCCAATTCTTTTTTATAATTTCTCCGTTTTTCAATTGTTGAACCATATTCATATTTCATCCCCCTTTATATATCAGTCTAATTATACAACAATTGCATAACTATTTCGACAAAAAATTGGAAAAAGCTTCCCTATTATTAGAGAAGCTTTTTGCTATTATTCTCTTAAAGCGTTTGTTTCAAGAGCTGTTTGTTTAATATTTTCTGCAATAAGTTTATTATCTTCATTCAAGGACTCGATCGTAGCGCTCATTTCTTCAAGACTTGCTGCTTCTTGTTCAATGATAGCTGCTAATTCAACCGTTGCTTGTTCGACCGTTTTCGTTTTTTCTTCCACATCTGCGGTTAACAAGTCTACTTGTTTAAACTTATTACTTACTTCTTTTAAAATGTCGCTAAGTTGTGAAAAGTAGTCCATCACTTTTGTTGCTGATTGTTTACTCGTTTGAAATTGTTCACTGCTAATTTCCATTTCTGATAAGGCTGCTGCGCTCTGTTTATTTAATTCATTTAAGTTATTGGTAATTTTTACGGTTGTCCCATTTGTTACATCAGCCAGTTTACGAATTTCGTCTGCAACAACTGAAAAACCTCTTCCAGCCTCGCCTGCTCGAGCTGCTTCAATCGAGGCATTGAGGGCTAGCAGATTTGTTTGTTCCGTTATATCACCAATCATACTCGCAAAGGAATTTGTTTCTTCGATTTTTGTACTTAATGCTGTAAACGTACTGCTCAACCGATCAACGAATCCTTGTAGTTGCTCCATGTTTGTTAACAACTCTGTCGCTTGTTTTGTGCCGTCTACAGACACATCTTGTGCAACATCTGCTTCCCCTTGCAGCTCGCTTGATGATTGGTGTAATTGAGTCATTACTTCCATCGTTTCGGAAGAATTTTCAGCGATTCCTTGGATTTGTTCTGTTTGTGATTGGCTTGCCGTCGTTAACTCAAACACAGCCGACTTCATTTCTAGCTGTGATTGAAGATTGTTTTGAACTTGATCATTCACAAATTGTATTTTATCCGCAATTAGATTGACACTCTTCTCTAAACG
Source organism: uncultured Bacillaceae bacterium (assembly GCA_964541705.1). Classification (GTDB taxonomy): domain Bacteria; phylum Bacillota; class Bacilli; order Bacillales; family Anaerobacillaceae; genus Anaerobacillus. The sequence continues at coordinate 1,104 of CAZIRM010000146.1, forward strand.
ACGTTTTTGCTCTTCTTTTTCTCGTTTTTCCGTTTCAGATTCTAGTAAAAACTGTTCTAGTTGTTTAGATTGTTTTACATTTAAATAGATTAATAACCCTAACGCTAAACCAAAAAGAATGTACACGAGCATAAGTAAGGAAGATGCTTCTCGCAACACTTCCGACGTTGCCGCATTTAATGTAACAATGTTTAGGATTGTTCCAATGATAAATGAACCAGTAAATAAAATTACATTAAAGTGTAACGCTGAAAGCAAGGTCAAAAGTAAAATAATGAAGGCATAATGTAGTTGTCCAGGGTTCATGACCATTGCAAAACATAGAAATAGGTAGGCAACCGTTATAAAAAAGTACGGAAAAACAAAATCTTTTTTACTTAATTTGAATGTAAGATAACCTGCCAAGAAAACAACAATCTCAACTCCATATACAACAACGTTTGTGAAGTTAGAAGTCAGTAGCGACTGAATGAAACCTAATACTAACGTTACTGAAAATAAACTAACAAGAATCGTATTTTTCTTTTTTAAATCTGCATTTCTTAAATCCATGACAGTTTTCATGCAACTCTCCCTTTCGTGTAAATTCGACAAATTTCGATCCTTGCTTCATCATATCATATTTTACTAAAAATGAAATCAAAAAAAGTAAGTCGCTCTTCTTCATAGAACGACTTACTCCCATTACTATTTTAGTTTATAAACTCTTGCCTCGTAAGGCTTTAATTCAATTTTATTGATCTCTTCTGCCTCATCTACTTCATAGTTACTTATGATAAGCTCCTTGCTGTTAAAATGAATCGTTTCAGGCAACTCGAATGTTGGTTGATTCCCGTAGAAATTACAAATAACCAATAACGTCTCATCCCCTTGTGTACGCGTATACGCATATAATTCTGGGTGCTCTTCACAAATGATGTCGTAGTTTCCATAAACGATGATTTCATGCTGCTTACGCAATTGAATGAGTTCACGGTAATAATGGAAGATTGAGTTTTCATCAGAAACCGCTTGTTTTGCATTAATTTCTTTATAATTAGGGTTGATTTTGATCCAAGGTGTACCTGTTGTGAATCCTGCATGTTCCGTGTCATCCCATTGAACAGGGGTACGGGCATTGTCTCTCCCTTTTACATAGATGCTTTCCATGATTTTTTCTTTTGGAATTCCTTGTTCTATTTTTTCTTTGTACATATTTAATAGTTCAATATCTCGATAATCTTCAATCGATTCAAATCGAATGTTTGTCATTCCAAACTCTTCACCTTGATAAATGTACGGTGTACCCTTCATCATATGAAGCAGTGTCGCTAGCATCTTAGCAGATTTCTCGCGGTAGTTCTTATCATCACCAAAGCGAGAGACAATTCGTGGTTGGTCGTGGTTATTCCAATATAAACTGTTCCAGCCGACTTGCTCTAATCCTTTTTGCCATCTTGAAAGGCTCCATTTAAGGTCTTTTAGCTCAAGAGTTTTTAAATCCCACTTGCCCCCAGGACCAGAATCTAAATCAACATGTTCAAATTGGAACACCATGTTCACTTCATCGCGATCCTCACCTGTATAAAGCTGTGCTTGTTCTGGAGTTACACCTGGCATCTCACCAACCGTCATCACGTCATATTTCCCAACGGTTTCTTTATTCATTTCGTATAGAAATTCGTGAATTCTTGGTCCATTCATGAAATACTCATGACCTGAGGCGTATTTTTTCCCTTCCTGTGCAGGAGCGTCTGGTAGCCCGTCGACTTTTGAAATAAAGTTGACAACATCCATACGGAATCCATCAATTCCTTTTTCTAACCACCAGTTCATCATGTCATACACTTCACGTCGAAGCTTAGGATTTTCCCAGTTAAGATCCGGTTGTTTTTTTGAGAATAAGTGTAGGAAATACTCATCCGTTGTGTCATCATACTCCCAAGCTGAACCACTAAAGTTTGCTTCCCAGTTATTTGGCTCCTTCCCGTCTTTTCCGGGTTTCCAAATGTAGTAATCACGGTATGGATTGTCTTTAGACTTGCGTGACTCAACAAACCAAGCGTGCTCATCAGAACTGTGATTAACGACTAAATCCATGACGAGCTTCATGCCACGAGCGTGTACTTCTGATAATAATTCATCCCAATCAGCCATCGTGCCGAATTCATCCATAATATCTTTATAATCACTAATATCATAACCGTTATCATCATTCGGCGATTTATAAACCGGAGATAGCCATATCACGTCGATCCCTAACGTTTTTAAGTAATCTAGCTTCGAAATAATTCCAGGGATATCACCAATTCCATCACCGTTACTATCCATAAAGCTTCGAGGATAAATTTGGTACACAACACTTTCTTTCCACCATGTTTTTTGCATTTTAACATCTCTCCTATTCAAATTGAGTAAACGTTTACGTAAGTAGCACATTATATAGTAAGATGAATCATCTTAACTTTGTTTCGTTCAACTGTTTTACTGTGTTTCTTTCAATAACTTGATGCGACATGATTACACTTGTCTCGGTCTCGCCATGTTCTATCATGCGCATGAGCTTATTAATGGCTATGTTACCCATTTTCCTTAACGGTTGACCTACCGTTGTTAAAGGTGGAGTAGCCATTTCTGCTAAGCTTGTATTATCATACCCAATTACCGAAAAATCTTCCGGAACTTTTAAACCGTGTTCATAAGCAACTGATAATGCTCCCAAAGCCATCTCATCACTAGCTGCAAAAACCGCTGTAAAGGAATGACGTTTTGTTAATAACAACTCCATACACCTTTTCCCTGACAAAAAACCGAAATCTCCATGAGCAATTAACTCGTGGTCTACATTGAGGGCATAAGCTTTCATCGCTTTAGTAAAACCATTGATTCTTGTCATGCCTGCTAGTTCATCGTTTGGGTCACCGCTGATCATCGCTATATTCTTATGACCTTTTTTAATTAAGTATTCAGTTGCATGATAGGAAGCTTGAGTGTCGTCTACCTTCACATAAGGGTAAGGAAAACGATAGGACATGGTTGCAGCAAGGATAACTGGCACTCCTAGCTTTGACAGTGCATCATCATATTCTTGCGTCACGGCATCACTTGTGAAGATTAGGCCATCAACCTTTTTTTCTCCTAACACCTTCAGGTAGTCGAGGGTTCGATTACCGTTTAAATTCGTGTTGCAGACTACGACGCTGTAATCATTTTCGTGTGCGCTTTCCTCTATCCCATTCAATAACTTTGCCGAAAATGAAGCTGTCACATTTGGCAGTAATACACCAATCGTCCTTGTTTTTTTACTTACAAGACCTCTAGCAACGGCACTTGGTTGGAATCCAATTTCTTTAATCACCTTTACAACTTTTTCTTTCGTTTGCTCTGAATAACCCGATTGGTTATTCAAGATTCTTGATACTGTTGCTATTGAGACATTGGCTGCCGCAGCAACATCTTTTATTGTCGGTTTCATCATTTCCACCTTTGAGTAAACGTTTTCGTAAATACAGTAACATGTGCTGTTGTGAAATGCAAGGTCTTACCAAGAATTATCTGAACTTATCTATTCGTACACCTTTTCAGGATAATTCGTACAAATGATAATATTTGGGTCTAACTGCTTAATTGTTTCGATCTGCTCTCTTGTGTTTGGTGTCCATGTTACAATCTTGTGCGATGGAATATGGTTTTTTACAAACTCTTTTGTCAAGAAAGAATAGGCAATCGAGATCACGGTTGCTCGAGTATAGGCGAGTTGATCTTTTAAGAGCGTTAAATTCCCCTCAATAATTAATCCAGTTGCTATCTCTGGTGCTAGTTCGCTTACTATTTTCATTCTCACATGATCAAAGGACGATATGATTACGTCTTTCTCCATACCGAACTCTCTGACTAAATCAACCACCTTGCGCTCAATTCCAGGAGATCTTCTTCCCGCTATTTTTAATTCAATATTTAACTTTTTCCGTCCTTTGCATAATTGAAGAGCCTCTTTTAACGTAGGAATTTTTTCATTTTTGTATTCCGTTGAAAACCATGATCCTGCGTCTAGCTTGCGAATCTGTTCAAAGCTAAAATCCTCTACATTGCCTATACCATTTGTCGTGCGCTCCACATGAAAATCGTGGATAAGAACTGGCACTCCATCTTTTGTAAGCTGCACATCAATTTCAATGTAATCTATAGAATTATTTTCGAGAACTAAACGAATTGCTGCCAACGTGTTTTCTGGTGCCCTACTAGACCAACCTCTGTGCGCCATTATATTATTCATTTATTTTCTCCTATCTTTATTTATTTCCCGTCACTAAGATCACCAAATCGTTTACAAAGGGGGATCCAAGTGAACGAGAATAATCTTATTTATTTGAGAGCCACAGGACAAAATTAAATTTTTGATGAAGTAATTTGAAAAATGTGGAATT
>CAZIRM010000147.1:0-5431 GCA_964541705.1 uncultured Bacillaceae bacterium
ATAAATTTCCAATTCTTTTGTTTTAAAGTCTTGACATATTACCGCAGGACTTTTTTGTCTAACCATAATATCTCTTTAATAGAAGAATTTATTCGCAAAAAAATATGTTAGATCATCTATCAACTTCACCTCAAATTCGAACATTTGAGTCCTAGATTGAATAAGGTTAGGTATGGCTAACAAAGCCTTTCATGTTGTTTAATTCCCTAGGGGGTAGATATAGATGTGTGGTATTACAGGTTGGATTGATTGGAAAAGAGATTTAATGGCTGAAACAAAAGTCGTAGAAGCGATGACAGAAACATTAAGTAGACGTGGACCAGATGACCACAACGTATCGGTGAACAGAAACGTGTTATTCGGTCATAAACGTCTAGTCGTGGTTGACCCAGAAGGTGGAAAGCAGCCGATGACGAAAAAAATAGGAGATCGCTTGTTCACGATCGCTTATAACGGTGAGTTATATAATACAGAGAATTTACGCAAGGAATTAATCAAGAGTGGACATCAGTTTCGTTCCCATTCGGATACGGAAGTGCTCTTAACCTCTTATATTGAGTGGGGGCCAGATTGTGTTGACCGCCTAAATGGTATTTTTGCTTTTGCTGTTTACGATCAAGCAAAAAATCAGGTCGTTATCGCCCGGGACCGTTTAGGGGTAAAGCCACTATTTTATAAGCATGACGGCTCACAGTTACTTTTTGGCTCAGAAATAAAAGCGATATTGGCTCATCCGATAGTAAAGTCTGAAGTAACAAGAGAGGGTATGGCAGAAATATTCGGACTAGGCCCTTCAAGAACACCTGGTCATGGAGTGTTCAATGGAATAAATGAATTGCGTCCTGGTCATATTCTTTTGTTCAATGTGAATCGCTTGAAAATAACGCGATACTGGCAGTTAAAAAGCAAGCAGCATAAAGAAACTGTTAATGAAACGGCTGAACGAATTCATTGGCTTCTAAAGGATACGGTAGAAAGACAATTAGTAGCAGATGTTCCAGTTAGTACGTTTTTGTCTGGTGGAGTGGATTCAAGTGCGTTAACTGCATTTGCGGCTAACTATTTTAAACAAGAGGGTAGGGGCTCACTTCACACGTATTCAATTGATTATGAGGATAATGATAAGTACTTTAAAGCCAATGACTTTCAACCGAATGCAGATGGCCCATGGATTAAAGAGGTTTCTGATTTCTTAGGAACAGAGCATCATTCATACGTGATTTCGAATGAAGATTTAGCAGGTTTTTTGAAAGAGTCAGTAATTGTACGGGACTTACCCGGAATGGCGGATATTGATTCATCACTGTTATGGTTTTGTAAAAAAATTAAGCGGGATGTAACAGTTGGGTTATCAGGAGAGTGTGCGGATGAAATTTTCGGTGGTTATCCATGGTTTCATCGTGAAGATTTGATGAACCGAGAAAGTTTCCCGTGGATGCATTCAACGTTAGAACGTGAAGCACTACTCACGGATAGTTGGAAGCGCAAATTAAATTTGAAAGAATACGTCTTGACTCGTTATGAAGAAACGTTAGCAGAAACACCAAGACTTGAAGGAGAAACTCCTTTAGAGGCGCGGAGAAGAGAACTGTTTTATTTAAATATTATTTGGTTTATGACGACATTACTAGACCGCAAAGACCGTATGAGTATGGGAGCTAGCTTAGAGGTTAGAGTGCCGTTTGCTGACCACCGTTTAGTCGAATATGTCTGGAATATTCCTTGGGATATGAAAAACTTAGAAGGTAGAGAAAAGGGAATTTTACGTAAAGCGCTAGAAGGAGTACTACCCAACAGTGTACTTTATCGTAAAAAAAGTCCCTATCCAAAAACTCACAATCCGCAGTATACGAAAGTTGTGAGAGATTGGCTTCAAACGATTATTAATAATTCAAATTCCCCATTATTAGAATTTGTTGATAAAGCTAACATTCAGGAAATTATTAATACTGACGGTACGGCATTTAAGAAACCATGGTTCGGGCAGCTCATGACAGGTCCGCAGCTAATGGCACACTTAGCGCAAATTGATACGTGGTTAAAGGAATATAAGGTTCAAATAATAGAGTAATAAATATTGAGCAGCCTGAATGGTATTTAGGGTGCTCTTTCTTTTTTAATAACTCAACTTTCATGCAGTTAGTTAATGATACAGCTTTTTTGGCCTATCTAATTATACAGTTTGACATAATAAACATGAGAGTTGATTTCCGCTCCATTGCGCTCGCTTTCCGCGGGGTGGCCGTGAGCCTCCTCGGCAATGCCAGCGGGGTCTCACGCCTGCCACTACTTCCCGCAGGAACTGATTGAGCTTATTCAAAATGCGTTGAAACAAACAAGCAAAGCAGTTACAAAATTAATGAAAAGTCAACTACAGCAGTGGCTATCTGGCCTCCCTAGTTATATCAAGGGATATTTGCAAATTTCAGTCTGCGAAAGTTGAGTTAATTAGATATCCCTATAGATTGAAAACCAAACGGACTACTAACCCAAAATCCTTGAATAGTAGTCCTTAATTAGTTCAAATTTAAGGTTTATGACGATTGATACTCCTTCATGGTAATTCACTTTTTTCATTAGAGACTCGATTTCATTTAAAAGGTTAAATAATTGTTGGAATACTTGCTCATCCAATGTGAACACCTCCTCCTCTATGCTATGTACCGTAACTTGCTAAGGACAAGGCGTTTGTAGCTACTATCATTAAAATCAGCATATGCTACGACTTTCTATTGATATTTAAACAAAGTTTTGGGAAAATGTTTACTGAGATCCTTTACAATAAAATGATCAGGCAAAAAAGGGAGATTAACTCTACTGTTATGCATGAATCAAAACAATAAAAAGTAGACGATCCTAATTAGGATCGGTTTATTCAATTTTATTATGGAAGGATTAAAGATAGAAAGTGGCTAGAGTCCAATTTAAAGGAGAAAGTTTTTATGTACAATGTTTCAATACGAGATATATATAGAATTTGTAGTCCAGAAATCATCTATCGTGGGAAACACTATTTCAACCAGAAATCGGTTAATATTTGTGATACAAAAATGATAGAAGATCGCTTAAAGGTTTCAGCGAAAGTAAAAGGAAGTAGAGAATATACAACATCTGTAAGTTTTGATCAAACAGGGGAGATAGTCGCGCTAGGATGCAGCTGTCCATACTTTAGCCAATACTTAGAACCTTGTAAACATGTAGCAGCATTAATGTTTGAACTAGAAGAGAATGATGTACCGCCGCCTCCTCTTGGTGCACACTATACAGGAAAAAATCAACAATTGACAAATTACTTAATTGATTATTTTAGTCAACCAATAGTGGAAGATAAAAGAAAAGAGGTGAATGTAGAATTTCATTTAAGTGTAAACTCAACGTCATATTTTTATAAACTAACAAAACTATCATTAGAAATTAAGGTTGGCGTTGATCGATTATATGTAGTAAAAGATATTGGAAATCTCCTTCAAAGTATTAACCTGCAACGTCCACATAAATTCACGTCAAAGTTTACTCTTGATTTTGGCCAACATAAATTTAAACAAAGTGACGATGAACTCTTGCAATTGCTTCAAAACATTGAGGAAAACAATCAAGCATTAAGTAATAGTTATTATTATAAAGCTTCATCTGATCGAACTATAACAATTCCGCCAGTTTGCAATCAACAGCTTCTTCAGTTATTAGAACAATGTCAAAAAGTAATTGTAAACAATGGATTCCCATTTAAGGTGAAGACGAATGAATTCCCTGGAACATTTTCAATTGAAAAGAAAGGTGATAAATTTGAGTTTCTTCGATCAAAACAGATGGATGAGATGCAAATAATTCCTCAGACAAACTACATCTATGCTAATGGAATTTTTTATTCAATAGAAAAGGATCAACAACAAAAACTAGGATTTATTAATGAAACACTGTCACAATCGGGTGGGAAACTTACCTTAACAAGAGCAGAACTAGAACAACTATCTGGATCGGTTCTACCTATACTAAAAAATTATAAAAAATTGCGTATCCAAAAAGAAGTTGCCAAAGAGCTTGTTGAGTTACCGCTTGAAGCATCGATTTATTTAGATTTCAAAGAGAATAAGATGACAGCCGAAATCGTCTTTGCCTATGGTGAACGCAAAATAAACCCAATAACGAAAGAGGATAAAAAAGAAAGTAATAGTATAATCGTTCGTGACATGGAAACAGAAACGAAGATCTTATCACAAATTGAAGATGTACCATTCTTTTATAACGGTCAAGAGTTATATATCGAGGGAGATGAAGCATTTTATTCATTTCTTTACGAACACGTACCTATCCTAGCAAAGAATGTACAGTTTTTTATGACAAAGTCGGTGAAGAAACTATTCACTGAAACAGATAGTGCTGCACGTGTGAATGTTGAATATAGTGGTACAAATCTACTTGAAATAGATTTTCAAACCGATGATATAGATCCAAATGAGCTAAACCAAGTTTTTCGGTCGCTAATCGAAAAGAAAAGGTATCATAAACTATCAAGTGGAGCACTTTTACCTTTGCAGTCAGAAGGCTGGAGCGCCATTGAACAGTTGATGGAACAAGCAGATGTAAAACCAAAGGATATATTAGCGGGAAAAGTGCATCTTCCAACGTACCGTGCCTTTCAAGTCGATGAGTTGCTTACTAAGAAAGATAAAGTCAAAAAGGCAAAATCCTTTCAACGCTTAATATCAGCAATAAAAAATCCGGATGCTCTCGATGAAGAGATTCCAACATCGCTCCAAGCAACGCTGCGTGATTATCAAGAGAGAGGTTTCCAATGGTTTAAGACACTTGCAAAATACGGGTTTGGCGGTGTTTTAGCTGATGATATGGGACTAGGAAAGACTTTACAAGCAATCACATTTATCTTATCAGAACGCGAGAAATACGAGGGAAAGAAAAATGAACCATACTTAATTGTAGCGCCAGCTTCATTAATCTATAACTGGGAAAAGGAAATTCACAAGTTTGCACCGGATATCTCCGTTGCTATTATCGATGGAACAAAAGCTGAACGAGAAAGTAAGCTGAAAGAAACAGAAAAGGTTGATGTCTGTATCACATCCTATCCTTTATTAAGACGAGATTATCTATTATATGGAGAAATACAATTTTCAGGGTTAATTCTTGACGAAGCCCAGGCAATAAAAAATGCTACTTCCTTAACGTACAAAGCAGTACGGATGGTGAAGGCAATTAATAAATTTGCATTAAGTGGGACGCCAATCGAGAATAAACTAGATGAATTATATTCACTCTTTTCAGTCATCATGCCAGGTTTTTTCAAAAGTAAAAAAGCCTTCTCTTCTTTAACGGAGGATACGATAAAGAAACGTATCATGCCGTTTATTTTAAGAAGAACGAAAGCAGAAGTTCTAACTGAGTTGCCTGAAAAGATTGAGACAACAAGATA
>CAZIRM010000148.1:0-5172 GCA_964541705.1 uncultured Bacillaceae bacterium
GGGGAAAATCCTTGTTAATACAACATTTTTTAGTTATTCAGTAGACTCTAAATAATAACATGCTTATGATAATAAAGAAGCTGATATTGGTAGTGTATTGAATAAAAATGCCACTCAAAAACGGTCCAAGTAAACTCCCGACACTGAATGCGATTCCACATAGAATATTACCTGTTGGAAGTAATTGATTTGGCATTAAGTCGGTCATATAACTAATACCAAGCGAGAAGGTAGAACCGACTAGCATACCAGACACAAAAATAAAACCGATCAAAAGAAAGAAGCGGTGTTCAAAAAAGCTAGCAATAGTGAAACTTATCGCACCAAGTAACAATATCGTTGCTAGAGTTTTTTGCGACCGACTTTGTCACTAATGATACCTAGAGGTAACTGAAATAGAATACCTCCAACAGAAAACATCACAAGTACCATTGAAATATTCGCAATATCAATCCCGATCCTCAGGCCATACACTGGGAAAACACCGTTAAAGGAAGCTTCCAAAAAACCGTAACCCAATGGTGGTAGGAAGGCAATCCAAGCATATTTTAGCCCGTGTTTAAATCGCCCAAATGTTTCGCGAAAGGAGTTTAGCTCAATTGTTTGTTCAGGAAAGTCATTTTTCAGTAAAAATAAAAACATCCATGCGACCAAACAGAAACCAGAAGAAATAATAAAAGGAAGAGATTCGTTCACTTCTACTAGCGGTGTTAATAGAGGCCCTGTCGCAAATCCAACGCCAAAAAATAACCCATATAAACTGATATTACGTCCCCTTGTTTCTTTAGGAGATCTCGAAGTAATCCACGTTTGTGTTCCAAAGTGTAGCGCATTATCCCCAACACCAATCAAAAAACGAAGAACAAACCAAAACCAAAAAGATTTCCAAATTGGAAATAAACCTAAACTTAAAACAACAATGAGTCCCCCGGTTATAATAAGTGGTTTGTAACCAAATTTTCTCAAGGGCTGTTCCATAAAAGGTGAAATAATTAAGATGCCGATATATAGTGCAGTTGCGTTTAGTCCATTTAATGTTGAAGAGACGCCATCCGTCTCAAAAATAATTGCAATTAACGGTAAAAGCATTCCTTGACTAAAACCACTAATTGCGACAACCATGATTAGGATAGAAAATCGTAATTTGTTCATGACAACCTCATAAGAATGTATTTTTTGTATAGAAACATTTTACCGCTAATTTGATTTGTTGCAACTAAAAACACGTGACGATTTCCAAAAGAAAAGGTAAAATGATAGTTATTGTTTGATGAGGGACAACGATATGCGATGAGCTTATAATGGGAAGATGTAGCAAGTAAAACAAAGCCTGTGAGGTTTTTACAGGCTTTGTTTAGGCGTTGATACTTTTGGCTTATTGATTGCCTTCGATTAAGTTTATATGGTTGGGGGTAATTTTAAGTAAACAGTAGTTAGGGTCATCAGGCCCGTTTAGCCAAGGTTTTAATTTCTCTGACCAGTACTTTTGTTTCAAAGCATCTTCAGTAACGATTGAGGCTGACCCTTGAAGTTCGACATAAGAATGGTTATGTTGCGTATATCCAAGTAAAACATGTACGTTTGGATTGTTATTAATTTCTTCAACCTTATGAGTATGGATATTTGTAGCGGTATATAGGTCTTTATCGTCGTGAAAAAACATCATGTAACGTGCATGAGGTTTATTGTCTTGAACAGTCGATAAAACCCCTACAAGGTCTTTGTTAATAACATCAAATACTTTTGACAATAGATTTTCCATCTGACAGGCTCCTTTCATCATTAAGGCTTATTTTAATAAGATTGTTGCTTGTGCATAGTTTACAGGTAGAAAACTAATATTTATTAATGGCAGTATGAGCTAACAAAAGAAACTCTTCGACCTAAATAAGTTCAACGTATTCTATATTAAGAGCAACAATGTTTGAACAGCCTATTCGAATAGGTAATAAAGGATAAAACTTTGAAGTTAGACTGACGTCTAGCTACAAGACGTTTCTATGAGTTGATTACAGTGAAACTTTGCGACGAGTAACCGCAGGGGCACGCTGCTCGTGAGCAAGGCGTTTGCGCTTTTGATTCATCACATATACTTTTTGCTTTTTAGTTGAAATTCATTCATCAAAAAATGTCTGATTACAAAAGTGACATCTCTAAATACATCCATATGTCGTTTCCAAATTCAGTAAAGAAATTCTGGTCTATTAATGCAATTAATCAAACGTTTAATTAAAATTAGGAGGAAATCATCATGCGTATACAAATCAAACGAATTAGTAGTTTTTTTCTTGGACTTTTTATCTTATCTTTTGGAATAAGCCTTACAGTTATATCGGGACTTGGCGCTGGTGCTTGGGATGCATTAGCTGTAGGCCTATCAATTTTATCAGGGTTTACGCCTGGGACGTGGGTAATTTTAATTGGAGTTATTTTAATTATCATAAATGCAGTGATATTGAAAACAAGACCAGAGTATATTGCGATTGTAACGGTGCTAATACTGGGGTATTTTATTGATTTTTGGCTATTAAAAGTATTCTCAACTGAGATGGTACCTTCGTTAATGTTTCAATTTATCCTTTTATTTGGTGGGTCTGTTGTAATGGGGTTAGGGATTGCTACTTATTTACAAGGGAAATTTGCGATAATTCCGATTGATCGCTTTATGATAGCTATTCAAACGAGACTAAACTTAAAACTAATGTATTCGAAAACCATTGCAGAAGTAATTGCTTTGATGTTTGCGTTACTTGTCGGTGGACCGATTGGATTAGGAACCATCGTTGTCACCTTTTCCATTGGTCCTCTTATCCAGCTCTTTTTCCCTCATCTAGAAAAAATTGTTCAAAGGTAAATAGTAGTATTGTTTTTTTGTTGGATAAATTTTTTATTGTTGAAAAAAATAAGAAAAGCAATATATCCAACTACTAGGAGGAAAGTATTAGATGAAAAAGCTTATACTATGTTTGCTTACGCTCTTTGTTACGTTAAATGTGCCATTTTCCGTTTTCGCCAATGAGAAAGAAGAAGAAAAAGAAGGTGGAATACCAAATTACGTATTAAACATTTCTAAAGAAAATACGTATCCAAATCCTACACAAGATCTTCCGTATTTACAACCGAGCGAAATGACAAAGGAGTTACTTGAATCTTGTGAAGTGAAAATAGAGAATCCAGAATTAATACGAATCTTAAATGAGTCTTCAATTAAAGGCACAAAAATAGGTTTTGGAATCAACGCATCAATTTTTCTAGGTGAATGGCCATTAGCTTATGAATCAGAAGAAACAAATGTAAACTGGGAATATCATAAAGTGAATACCAATTACTTAGATAATCGTGGTAATGTTGAGGCGAAACGAATTAAATATAATCAAGAGCAACAGAAGAAAGTCACTGGCGGGCTAACGGCAAAAATTTCTAATAGTGATCAAGTACAAAAGATGATGATGATTAAGGCTGCTGAAAATACAGGTCTTCCATTGGCATTTGACACCATCATTGGTCATGGTACAAAGAAAGATCAAGTCTACAACATCTCTCCAAAACAAGTCGGTTATTTATATGCGTATGTACCGGCAGCAAATGAAAAAGGTAAAGTAACATACGGCGAAGTGTATGTCGTTGTCAAACATGGTAAGAAACGAATCGAGGTAAGAAATGTAACGCAGCAAGGAATCGGTGCATGGATACCTGTTCAAGACCATATTGCCCTAAAATTCTATGCTGCAAATCAACCTAGATAGGATAAAAGGCTTTCTCATCATTTGAGGAAGCCTTTTGTCGTTTAAACCATTGTTAAATTAGCCTTTTGTTTTAAAAAGTTTTGGTTATTATAATACGTTTCTTTCACTAATAAATTTGGTCCGAGGCATTTAACGGCTGGACAATGACAGGCCAAACTTTTTGCTATATTATTCTCATTCCAGCTATTATAGGCATCTACAAGCTTGGTATCCCTAATATTGCCGAAAGCGGGGACATCACCAAAGTCCGTTATGATAATATCACCACTAAATATATTGACATTTAACCGTGATCTTCCATCGGGATCGTTTCGAACGGTTACATTCTTTTCGCTATAAATACGTTTAAGTAAATTCAAGTCTTCGTGATTCGTATTACATGGATAAAACGGTAATGTGCCAAATAACATCCATACATCTTGATTGCGGTGAGCTAATAGTCGCTCGATTCCCTCGCGTAACTCATTTACTTCTAATACTTCTAATTTACTGGCGAAGTCACTTGGATACATGGGATGAACTTCATGACGGCTACAGCCCATACTTACAATCTGATCGTGAATTTCTTCAAGGTGCGGTAGCGTCCGCTTGTTTAACATCGTTTCCGCCGATACAAGAACACCTTGCTTTGATAGTGCTTTTGCATTGGCAATCATTCGGTAATAGTATGCTTCTTGCTGTTGTAGTGTGGGCTTTTTATTCATCATCGCAAACCCAATGTTTGTAAAATCTTCAATACTACCATAATTATGTGAGATATGAAGGACGTCTAAATAAGGGACAACTTTTTCATAACGATCTAAGTCTAACGTCAAATTAGAATTGATTTGTGTATAAACATCACGCTCGTGAGCATACTTCATTAATGGCAAAACGTAATCGTTTACGGACTTTAGAGAGAGCATAGGCTCACCGCCAGTAATACTAATCGTACGTAAATGAGGGATCTCCTCTAAACGTTGTAAAAGTAATTCAATTGGTAAAGGATGAGGGTCTTTCGTTTGTAGTGTATATCCTACTGCACAATGTTCACAGCGCATGTTACAAAGGTTTGTTGTCGTAAATTCCACACTGCTTAGTTGCATCTTTCCGAGGCGATCAACATCAATATATGCTTCCCAGGCATCGAAGTCAGGATTATTCGCTTTTTTCTTCATAAATATCATCCTTTCAAAGTGAATTTCATCATCACAAAAACGAGCCATATGATTCTATAAATAGTTGAGAACGGTTTTACTCAACTGTTTATAGCACTTAATGGCGAAAAATAAGTGATGAAATTTCACGGAGTAAAGTGAATTTCATCATCACAAAAACGAGCCATATGATTCAATAAATAGTTGAGAACGGTTCTACTCAACTATTTATAAGACTTAATGGCGAAAAATAAGTGATGAAATTTCACGGAGTAAAGTGAATTTCATCA
>CAZIRM010000148.1:5272-5422 GCA_964541705.1 uncultured Bacillaceae bacterium
TCACAAAAACGAGCCCCTCATGCAAAAATAAGGAATGACGAACTAATTCATTAATAAATAACTATTTTAACGCGAGTATGCGCTACATTAAATAGTAAAGGTCTGTTGTAAAATGAAATGCATAACCCTATTAGATATTAAAAAAGCCAT
>CAZIRM010000149.1:0-5242 GCA_964541705.1 uncultured Bacillaceae bacterium
TTTTTATCCTATCTACATCTACTAACTTTTGAAGTCTGTTTAAATATTTTTCTGCCGCTGTCCTAGAGACGCTTCCTTTACCGATTCGATCAAAAGCTGCACGACGATAGTCCTCTTGCCAAAAAGCATTCTCAATTTTTCTTTGTGTGTCAGCATCAATATGGAAGCCTCGATCATCATAAAATTCTAAATGAATTTTTTTCTCGCGATCACGATTCGCAAAACGGAAATATACTCCACCTAACGCGCGCTCTTCTTCTAAAGTGTAGCGAAGTATTGGTGATATTGTGCTTCCTATATCAACAGTATTTATCCCCGCTGAATGTAAACCTGCTTCAAAGGCTACTTTAATTAACTTCGTAAAGGAATCACTATCAGAACCTATAAACACTTTGGCTCCTTGAGATAAGGTTGCACCGTAAGCAGATGCCAGTTTGCCGACAAAATCAGGTGTTATTTCTACATTTGCTAAGCCATTAACACTCCTACCGTTGAAAAGTGATTTTGTAACCTTTTTACCCCAAATTAATGATGTGTGAACAGTAGCAGATTGTTCAATGCCTTTGTTCGGCCAAACTTTCACTTCTGGTTTAATCACTGCATTAGCCGCAATTTCACAATGTTCACCAATTACAGAAGATTCATATAGAGAAACGGAATGCTCTAAACGTGTGCCTTTACAAATCGTTGTCCCTCTTAATTCACTTTCATCACCAACATAAACATCATTCCAAACGATACTACGTTTTAACGAAGCGTTCGTAGATAAAATTGAGTGATCCCCAACAACAGAGTACTCATTTACTTTACAGGCAGTACGTATCACCGCTTCATTCCCTATAGATAACGGCCCTTTTAACGAAACGCCTTCCTCAATAACAACATTATTTCCAACCCAAATCCCTTCTGACAGTTCCTTACCCGGTAATATACAGTTCACTTTTTTATCAAGCATATCAAATTGGGTTTGGCGGTATGAAGCTAAACCTCCTACATCTGACCAATATCCTTCTGCATGAAAACCAAACAGTGGCTTTTTATCTTTCATTAGTAATGGGAATAAGTCTTTACTAAAATCTGTTGCTATATCTTTTTCTAGGTATTGAAAAACTTCTGGTTCAATAATATAGATACCAGTATTTACAGTATCACTAAAAACTTCATTCCAACTTGGTTTTTCTAGAAAACGAATAATTTCCCCGTCTTCATTTGTCATTATTACGCCATACTCTAGTGGGCAGTCTACTTGCTTCATGAATATCGTTGTTAGTGATCCCTTTTCGTTATGATAATCAATCCCTTTTTGCAGGTCAAAATCAGTAAGGGCATCACCACTTATCACGACAAACGTCTCATCTAGGAATGATTCAGCATTTTTTATACTACCTGCTGTCCCTAACGGTTGTGTCTCCTCAAAGTAATGAAGCTTCACACCAAATTTACTTCCGTCTCCAAAATAATCTTTAATGACTTCAGGCAAATATTGTAAAGTAACGGCAATTTCTGTGATCCCATACTTTTTTAATAAATCAATACTATATTCCATTACTGGTTTATGAATAAGAGGTACCATCGGTTTTGGGATATTACAAGTTAACGGACGTAGACGCGTCCCTTTTCCTCCAGCCATTATTACACCCTTCATTATATCACTAGCCCCCTATGACATTTGTATTTGAGTATTCATTGTAAATTTCTTCTGTCTTTTGAGAAATTGCTTTCCAACTATACTTATTCTCTGCTAACACTTTCCCTTTTTTAGCTATTTTTTCAGCTAGCTTTTTGTCTTCAATGCTACGAGAAACCTGCACCGCGAGGCTCCAAGGGTCATCCGGATAAATTTTTAATCCTGTTTCCTCGTGAGTAATGATTTCGCTGAACCCTCCAACATCAGAAACGATCGTTGGTTTTTTAGCAATTAATCCCTCAAGCGCAACTATGCCAAATGGTTCATAATGACTAGGGAATAAACAAATGTCACAACCATTTAATAGTTGATTTCTAAACTCATCTTCAACAAAACCAACAAAATGAATGGCATGAGACAAGTTTGATTCCTGCACTTGATGGCGAAGTTCATCGAGCATTGGTCCTTTACCCGCGATGATAAACTTTACGTTAGGGTGATTTTTTAATACTTCAGGCGCTGCTGCAATAATGGTTTGGAATCCTTTTTCTCTAACCATTCTTCCTACTGAAAACACATACACGTCTGAATCAGATCCGTAATATTGTTTCCAATTACTATCACTCTTCTTTTCTACCATTTCTAAATCTACGCCATTTGGTATAATTTCAATTTTATCTTCCGGCAGTTGAAAGCCTTCAATCACTTCTTTTTTCATGTATTCACTACAAACAATCACTTTGCTAGCTTCAAACATTAACTCCCACTCTTTGTGGTGAATATCCTTTTGTAGTTGCGTGTGGAGTCCATTGTTTCGACCTTTTTCAGTGGCATGAATGGTAGCCAAAAGTGGTAATGAAAGCTGGTGTTTTAATGCTTTAGCAGCCACACTGACTAACCAATCATGAGCATGGATTAAATCGAATTTGATTCCTTTTGATAACTCGCGAACGTAATCAGTGAAGGCAATATTTAAACTGCCAACCCAATCATAGAACGAATCCGCATGTGGTTGTAAACTTGTGATACGGTGAACATAAACCCCTTGATTTATTTCATAATCTGGGTACCCTTGAACCGCAGTAGTGATTACGTGTACCTCATTCCCTTCGTTTACTAGTGCCTTAGATAAGTCATATACATGTCTTGATAATCCACCTACCATCATTGGTGGATATTCCCAAGCTAGCATTAAAATTGTTTGTTTTTCTGTTTTAGTATCTATTAACTTATTCTCTATTACGTATTGGTCATGCTTGGAAACAAATACATTAAGGTCAATTTCATTTAAAAAAGGATACTCTGCTTCATATTTGGTTAGCATTTCAAGATCTATATTTTTTGTCACAAGTAATTGCTTCAATGCTTCAAACCTATTTAGGTGTTCATTTAAGCGATTCGTTGCATATTCTGTAGCACTGTTACCATCAATGATAAATGGCCAATCACTACTAACTGCTAACATCCATTCTCTAACTAGCTGCTTTAATGTTCGATCGGTTTCATTAGATAAACCTATGTTTTGTGTCACTAAAGGAACAAGATCTTTTTCTACACGATGAAGCTGGCGATATATCCAACAATTCCTTTCATTTAGCCATACTTCACCAAACCCGTTTCTTCCCCAAGTGTTAAAGCTAATGTGAGCAGTATCTAAATCTTGGTAATGGCGTTCTAAAAATTCCTCGGGCGTTATGAAATTAATATCATTTTCGCTTCCGACCGCCAGTACTTCACTAATCCAATCTGGTCCTTCAAACCACCAATGTCCAAAAAGTTCCGCATCAAAAGGTGTAATTATTATATGCGGCGGATAGCACTTTTGTGATTTTTCGTTTAGTTCATTTGCCACAGCATCGATAAAATGTTTACTATGTTGTTCTACTTTTTTTAGTGCCCAGTCACGATTGTAAAATTCTTTTTCCTCGACCGATCCTGTCACTCGTCTATATTTCAGCCCGGTATCAAACCGGAACCCTTCAGAATGCATAAATGGCTTGATATACTCCCATTCCCTTTCATAGGCTATATCGCGATAAAACTCTCGATAATCATAATCTCCTGGATAACCAGTAAATGAACTCCAAACTTTGCTAGAGATTTCCGAATTTCTTGGAAACAGTGCAATTCCGTGAGGAGAATAAATTGGCGTCTCTGTACCTTTTGAAGATGTAGGATCAGCCGCTTTAATTGCATGCTCATCTACAAATGTGTACCTAATACCTTCTTCAAATAAAATTCGATCCACTCCAGGGGTAAAAGCACATTCTGGAAGCCAAAAGCCACGTGGATCGGTGCCAAAGTGTTTTTTAAATGTTGTTATACCATGTCTAATCTGCGCTCTTAAACCTTGCTCTGTTTGCAAATATGGTAAAAAGGCATGAGTAGCTGAACTCGTAGTACAAGCGATTTTGCCTTGGTCTTGAAAATGTTTAAAACCTTTAAGAATGTTTTGCTCCCAAATCATGAATGTATCTTTAATCTTTGTTAAACGGTCTTTGTAAAATTTCACCAAGCTACGTTCTTCTTTTGACGTAACATGACTTTCCTCTAACTCTAGTAATGTCTCAAGTTTCTTTAAGCTATGTAAATACCTTCTCTGCATGAGAGGGTCAGCTAACATTTCCATTAATGGTGGCGAAAAAGAGATGGTGATCATTTTCTTCGCTTCTTGTCTTTCTAAATTCCATAGGAGTGGAATGTAGGTTTCAGAAATCGCTTCGAATAACCAGCGTTCTTCAAGCCTTTCAGCCTCTCTATGTCGTACATATGGCAAGTGAGCATGCAATACTAATGAATAATATCCTTGTTTCACTGATTTCTATCCCCTTATTTTATTTTTTGGTAGTACGAATAGCTACTGAACCCTTCTAACCATTCAGGTTCAGACAATTGACCACTTTTCCACTTCATTACAGATTCACAATGTAATCCATTTGCCTCGCTTGTAAAACGTGGAGTGTCAATCGCATTAGACCTTACTAGAGAAAGGAAGCTACCTTCTTTTGTTATAACTCCGATATCCACGCAAAATGTAGTGTTTGGTGATAGATCATATAAGAACCATTGATCACAAATCTCTGGTAAAGAATAGTCAAAATATCGATTTGCGTTGTGACCATTAAAGTATTTTCCAGTTATATCGTAAATCCTTAATTTTTTGTCAATATTACTCCATGGTGTATTAAGTTGATGTTCAATCATCGTTCTTTTCGTTTCACTCAATTCCCAGTAACAATACAACGTATTCGGTGACTGAGCCATTAGAACACATTGATCAATGCTAGCATTTATTGAGTCTTGTTCCCTTGCTACACTTTCACATGCTTTCCTTTTGTTATTATTTTCAACTTCTGTTTCTTCTTGTGTTTTCCGATACTTATTCCACCGATATTGTACCTTACCAATAGAAGTGTCTAATTCCTCAGCAATTTGTTTAATTGACAACCCATCACGTTTTAAACGAACAATCTCACTAATCAATTCCTTCGTTCACCCCTTGTTAAAATAAAAACTTTAAAGCTGTATTTACATATAACAATATTTTACTTTTCAATTTGTGGTACTGTCAATAATTTTGTGTAAATGACCATTCACCCATTCAAGGTAGCTCAT
>CAZIRM010000150.1:0-5180 GCA_964541705.1 uncultured Bacillaceae bacterium
AGACTGTTATATGGTGGAAGAGTTTCGTTAACTGTCGGTTTATCCTGTACATTCTTAATTGTATCAATTGGTACATTTATTGGTTCAATTGCTGGTTATTTTGGTGGGCTAGTTGATAATCTACTGATGCGTTTTACTGACTTTATGTTAAACTTTCCTTTCTTAGTTTTTGTCATAGTGCTAAATACGATTTTAATTGGGAAAGTTAGTGGGGTCTGGGTGCTCGTTCTAACGATTAGTATACTAGGTTGGGGAGGAGTAGCGAGAATTGTCCGAAGTAAAATACTTGCAGAAAAGGAAAATGAATATATTCTTGCGGCAAAATCAATTGGTTGTTCTTCTACCTCAATTATTGTAAAACATTTAATACCAAATGTAGTTTCTACTATCATTGTACAAGCGACACTACTGTTTGCGGGAATGATCGTAGCAGAAACAGGCCTAAGTTTCTTAGGTTTTGGTGTACCCTCACATGTACCTAGCTGGGGTAATATGTTGTCATCGGCAAATCAAACGGACGTTTTGCAAAATAAGATCTGGATTTGGATGCCTCCGGCGACAATCATTACCATCACAATCTTATCCATTAATTTTATTGGAGAGGGGTTAAAAGACGCTTTTAATCCGAAGTCACTAAGATGATAATTTGGAACTTTTACTAAAGCAACTTGTTACTTTATAATAGTAGCGAGTTGTTTTTAATTTGATTTGAAAGAAATGGAGTTGGTTGTTTGTCTTCATCAGACGATATTTTCTATATGAAGCTAGCAATTGAAGAAGCAAAAAAAGCAGAACAGATTGGTGAAGTACCAATAGGAGCAATTATTGTGAAAGATGATGAAATTATTGCGAGTGCTTATAATTTACGCGAACGGGAAAAAAGAGCGATTTCTCATGCAGAACTACTAGCTATTGATAAGGCTTGTAAAGCTTTAGGAGCGTGGAGGCTAACTGATTGCACTTTATATGTAACGCTCGAACCATGTCCGATGTGTGCAGGAGCAATTATTCAATCAAGAATGAAGAGGGTCGTATTTGGAGCAAGTGATCCAAAGGCAGGTTGTGTTTGCTCACTGTATAACCTTTTGACAGACGAGCGCTTTAATCATCAATGCAAAATTGAATCCGGAGTCTTATCAGAAGAATGTGGCGAACTGTTATCAGTATTTTTTCAAAAATTAAGGTGTAAGAGGAAAGAAAAAAAATCTTAATTACAACGTGTGATACGTCGTGCAATAGAAAATAGGAAGTTTTCCAATTAATTGGTTTGGGTATCCCCTTGCAATTTTAGTGAATAAATACTATACTTATTTATGCACCTAATAAGGGTGCACTTTAAATTGTTTATAAATTTGTCGTGCTAGGTGGGGAGGTAGCGGTGCCCTGTACTCGCAACCCGCTAGAGCGAGACTGAATCCCTTCCCTAGGTCTTACGATCGTAAGGTCTGCCCTAAGTAAGTGGTGTTGACATTTGGGTTCTACGCAACGGAAACCCATGAACCCTGTCAGGTCCGGAAGGAAGCAGCAGTAAGTGGAACCTTTCGTGTGCCGTAGAGTCGCCTGAATCGAGCTAACTGCTTAGGTAACGCTTGGGGTCGTTTGATCGAAGGAAGGTGCACGACAGTAAATTTATAAAGCGATCATCTCTTTAGGTGGTCGTTTTTATTTTTATATAACCGAAATTTGTAAAATGGATCGCTCCAAGACGCTTGCGATTTTGTTCTGATAAACTTTTGAAAAATAGGTGTGGTCAAGGTATAATAGTAAAGGTAAAGGTGAAGGAGGATCGGTGATGGGTTATCAAGCGCTATATCGTGTCTGGCGTCCAAAGAAATTAAGTGATGTTGTAGGACAAGAACATATTACTAAAACAATAAAAAATGCACTTACACAAGAAAAATTAACCCATGCATACCTTTTTACTGGGCCTCGTGGGACAGGAAAAACAAGTGCAGCGAAAATTATCTCCAAAGCAGTTAACTGCTTAAATGCACCAACTGATGAACCTTGCAACCAGTGTGAGTCATGTTTAGGAATTTCCGATGGCTCAATTGTCGATGTCATTGAAATTGATGCCGCTTCTAATAACGGAGTTGACGAAATTCGCGATATCCGAGATAAAGTAAAATTTGCGCCTAGTTCAGTTCGCTATAAGGTTTATATTATTGATGAAGTACATATGCTTACTACAGGAGCCTTTAATGCGCTTCTAAAAACTTTAGAAGAGCCACCGAAACACGTGCTCTTTATTCTTGCTACAACAGAACCTCATAAAATTCCTCTAACAATCATTTCGAGGTGCCAAAGATTCGATTTTAAGAGAATTACAAGTCAATCGATGATTGAAAGAATGAAATTCATCATTGGTCATTACGATACAAATGTTAGTGAGGAAGCCTTGGCAATGATTGCAAGAGTTTCAGAAGGTGGAATGAGGGATGCGCTTAGCTTACTTGATCAAGCGATATCGTATTCTGAAGGTGATGTCACGGTTGAAGATGTCCTCTCGATTACGGGCTCTGTATCTCAAGACACATTAATAAATATTGTGCAAATCCTTTTAGACAGGGATGTTTTAAACGGCCTAAAAATCGTTGATAAAATAATTGCCAAGGGAAAAGAGCCGATAAGATTCATTGAGGATTTAATTTTCTTTTTGCGTGATTTGCTCTTATATCGAACCGCTCCGCAATTGACTGAGGTATTAGAGAGAGTAACTGTAACGGAACAGTTTGAAAAGATGGCAAAAAGGGATGTGCAACTTTCTTGGATTTATGAGGCTATCGAATTATTAAACCAAATTTCAAATGATATGAAATGGTCATCACATCCGAAAATTTTTATAGAAATAGCCATTGTAAAGCTATGTAATAATCGCCCGGGTTTTAATGCTCAGGGGGAGGAAGACGTAGGATCTTTGACAGAAAAAGTACATATGTTAGAAAAGAAAATAGCAAACATTTCTACTGGGAATTTTGAGCAAAGTAAAGATGCTCCAACTCAACAGAAAACTAAACAAAAGGTTTCTCCAGTTGGTGGGCGAGGTGCCAGTACACAAGTAAAAGAAGTGTTAAAAAATGCAACAAAACAAGACTTACAAAAAGCAACATCGAGTTGGGGCGAAGTGATGGAATTTGTTAAAAAGCAAAGTGTACCTGCGCATGCCTGGTTGTCTGATTGCAAACCTGTTGCTTGTTCTAATCGTGCTTTACTCCTTTCGTTTCAAAACGAAATGCACCGTGATATGATTGACACAAAGTTTAGAGATGTCGTTGAAACTTCAATAGAAAATATATTAGGACGACCAGTCCAAGTGTTAACATTGCTTATGAAGCAGTGGGAAATAGTGAGAGATGAATATATGCGGGGTCAAAGAGGGGAAAGCTCTAACCATAAAGAACCAATTATTGAAGAAGCAATAAAGTTAGTTGGTAATGAATTAGTAGAAATTATTGATTAAAAACTATGTGAAAGCGAGGAAATTAAAATGAAAAACATGGGTAATATGATGAAACAAATGCAGAAATTACAAAGAGACATGGCGAAAGCTCAAGAAGGACTGAAAGAAAAAACAGTTGAAGCGACTGCAGGTGGCGGCATGGTCAAAGTAGTTGCAAATGGTGAGAAGAAAATTCTAGAGGTAGTGATAAAGGAAGAAGTAGTAGATCCTGAAGATGTTGAGATGCTTCAAGACTTAGTCCTAGCAGCGGTGAACGAAGCTTTAAACAAAGTTGACGAGTTAGTAAATCAAGATATGGGCAAATTTACAAAGGGGATGAATATCCCTGGTTTGTTCTAAATGATAGGAGGAGAATTTCTTGCAGTATCCCGAACCTATCTCGAAATTAATAGAAGGTTTTATGCGATTGCCAGGAATCGGCCCGAAAACGGCGAGCCGTCTGGCTTTTTTCGTATTAGATATGAAGGAAGATGATGTATTAGACTTCGCCAAGGCGCTAGTAAATGCAAAAAGGAACTTAACCTATTGTAATGTATGCCATAATATAACTGATGTGGACCCGTGTTATATATGTGAAGATCAAAAACGAGACAAATCGGTTATCTGTGTAGTGCAGGATTCCAAAGACGTGATAGCCATGGAAAAAATGAGAGAGTATCGAGGATTGTACCATGTTCTACAAGGTGCTATTTCTCCAATGGACGGGGTAGGGCCAGAGGACATTAAAGTACCTGAATTGCTTAAAAGACTCCATGATGAAACAGTCGAGGAAATAATACTAGCGACAAACCCTAACATTGAAGGGGAAGCGACAGCCATGTACATTTCAAGATTAGTAAAACCGACGGGCATCAAGGTCACCAGGATTGCCCATGGTCTTCCGGTTGGTGGAGATTTAGAGTACGCAGATGAAGTAACACTTTCAAGAGCAATTGAAGGCAGAAGAGAGCTATAAGAACTGTAAAGGAGCAACCATCGAGTGTTTTTTAAGCAAAAAAAATCAATGAGAAACATAGAAGACCGACGATTAATTAATATGATGGAAGAGTTAAAAGAACAGTTAGCAAATTTTCAATCGATTGTTAAAAATAGTGTAGACCCGTCAGAAGAAGTATTCCAAAGGCTCAAGGTAACTGAAGCAAAATACTTATTCTTATTAAAAGAGGCTAGGGAAAGAAAAATAAACATGAGAAGGCACAAATAATGTGATTCTCATGTTCTTTTTTTGGACAAATTGAATAGAATAGCTACAAAGGCTTGTCTGAAAAAAGAAAGGGAGGTTATTTCTATGAACCCGATTATCATTATTTCAATTTTTGCTTGTATAATCTTTTTGCTCCTTTTGCTAGGTGCGCCAGTAAATTCAATACGTTATGTTGGACAAGGGGCTATTCGATTAATTATTGGTGCTTTATTTCTATTCTTCTTAAATACATTTGGCTCAGTCTTTGATTATTACATCCCAATAAATTTAGCAACGATTGCAGTATCAGGTTTTCTAGGTATTCCAGGATTATTGGCTTTACTCGCCATTGATTTTTTTATTATTTAAAAAAAGTGTTGCATCATAGTTTTATTCATGGTATATTATTTCTTGTCGCCAAATAAACCGCGATTAGAAACAAAAAAGTGACATAAAAAAATGTTGACAATGTAATTTGTAAATGTTATATTAATAAAGTCGCTTTTGAGACAAACAATTTGCTCTTTGAAAACTAAA
>CAZIRM010000151.1:0-5021 GCA_964541705.1 uncultured Bacillaceae bacterium
TAGTAATTGGAAATTGTCCTGAAATAGGGGACTAAATATAATATACGAGGAGGAAATACAATGAATGAGAAGAAAGAAACGAAGGCAGTGTTTGTTCAAGTGGTTGAACGCCCAGCGCGAAAATTGATGTTGAAACGAGGAGTGAACGCTACTGGCTACTTTGAATACCGTGACGAAGTTGAATGTGATGAGGCGTGGCCGATCTTAACAAGTGTCAAAGAAGCGTTATACGAGCCAGTAGGATTATGGCTTCCTAAACACTTAATAACAGGAGGTACTTCACAGTATGTTCAGGGCGTTGAGTTACCACTCGACTACAATAATCACGTTCCAGAAGGGTTTGACTTAATTGAATTACCACCATGTAAGATGATGGTGTTTCAAGGAGAACCGTATAATGACGAAGATTTCATGAGCGAGATCGGGGAAGTGTGGAAGCATATTGACCGCTTTGACCCTTCAATTTACGGCTACAAATGGGCTCCTGAAGCTGCACCACGGTTTCAGTTAGCGCCACAGGGATACCGGGGCTACATTGAAGCTCGTCCAGTTGTAAATCAATAATTGTAACTAACTGCTAGCGCAAGTCATTTACCGTTCAATTTCATTTTACGAGCATCTTCATAAGGTGCTCTCTATTCGCTTTAGACTTAATATTGGTATTTTGACATCTACGGAATAAATAACCATTTTTCTAAAAAATGCACATCGATAAGTGCATGAACATACAATTTAGTAAAGTTATAAAAATGTCATGGTCAGTGCAGTTTATCAGGAGCGATCACACGAGAAAAACTCAAGTGGAGGCTACTCATTGCAGTGAATATAAGATAGAAAGATGTCTAATTTTAAATCTATTTTAACTTTCTTTTTTAAACTGAGGTGAAATGATATGGATGAGACTAAATTTTATGTTTTATTAGGTATCGTTACTTTTTTGTTCATTACATTCTCTCTTAAAATTGGATACGATGAACCAAGCGAGCGTGAATTACGTGCTGAAGTAATACCAATTGTTGTTTAGGAGGAAGCATCATGAATACGAATGGTTCTCATAGCTTTTCGAAAGGAGAAAAAGATAATTTCCGAAAATTGATCAATCATTATAAATTGACTCCCCAACAAATTGCGGTTGTAGCCGCTATACTTTTTGATGCCTTATATGTTCAATCAGTCTTAGTTGATAAAGATCAGACTGTTGTCGTACTATTAGAAGGTTCTTTAAAGAGAAAAAGTAATGCAGGTATGCAAAAACTATTGAATGAGGTAAAAGGGCTAAGCATAGCTGAATTGATGGAACTTTTGACAACTTACCCAAGGTCTAATTAAAATTAGGTCCACGAGTTATCTTTGCCTACTTTGACTAAAATCCTACAAAGTAGACACACATCAGCAATATACAATAGATACCCTCACTTAAAAACAAAAAAAAGAACCGGTATCTTTTTTTTGTTTTCTTTAGCAGACTAAAAAATTCTGTATTGTAGGCGATTGTTCATTCCTTCACTACTTGGATTTTTTTGTATCCTTTGGTTGAATTTCCGCTAAGCGATCTTTAAGCATACTAATTGGTGCCCTGATAATTAGATCTTTCCACTCAGCAAATTTGTAAGGTGCAAACGGCGTTGTATAATAGGTCCCAAAACTTTTCAACCCAACTAAATGAATATTGATAAAGATATAGGCAATCACAATACCATATAACCCTAGAAAGCTTGCTGCTATCATGAGGAAGAAACGGACAATTCTAAGTGCGATACTTAAGTTATAAGCAGGTAAAGAAAACGATGAGATTGCAGTTATCGCTACCACGATAACCATAATGGGACTAACGATTCCTGCTCTTACAGCAGCATCCCCAATTACAAGTCCTCCTACTATGCCAATTGTTTGTCCAACAGACCGTGGCAGACGAACCCCTGCTTCTCTTAATAACTCTAGTGTACCTTCCATGATGATTGCTTCAATAAAGGCTGGGAATGGTACTCCTTCCCTTGATCCCGCAATTGATAATGCCAAAGTCGTTGGTATCATTCCTTGGTGAAAAGAAGTCATCGCAATATAGATTGCAGGTAAGAATGTCGCAATAGCAGCGGCAATATAGCGTAGAAGCCTTACCAATGAGCCTATTTGCCAACGATCATAATAATCTTCCGGCGAACGAAAAAGCATGTGAAACGTTACCGGTGCCATAAGACTAAGTGGACTGCCATCATGAAAGACGACAATTTGGCCACCCGTTAATGCTGCAACAGTTTTATCAACTCTTTCTGTCCTTAGCATTTGAGGAAAGATTGATAGCACGTTGTCTTCAATTAATTGCTCTAAAGTACCTGTATCCACGACTTGGTCATTATCTATGCATGAAATTCTATAACGAATTTCGTCTATATAATTTGGATTTGCTATTCCTTTTATATAGAGTATGGCAATGTCACTCTTCGCTCTTCTCCCTAACGAACCGAATTGTACAGTAAGATTTGGGTCTCGAATTCTTTTCCTTATTTGCACTACGTTTGTATGCAATGTTTCGACAAACCCATCTCGAGGTCCACGAACAACAACCTCACTATCCGGCTCTGATATGCTGCGTTGATTAAATTGTCTGGTTTTAAATAACACCATTTTCTTAAGTCCATCGACAACTAACAGCGTTTCTCCTGATAATAAGGGTAAAATCGCTTTTTCGAGAGATTTCTCTTTTTTAATCTCAGATAAAGTTATGACTTCATTATTTAAGTAATCTAGAAAATCCTCATTTTTTTGATATTCTTCTGTATCGACAAAGTATATAAGTGGCTTTATGACATCTTCTTCAATGCTGTCAGAGTCACATAGGCCATCTACAAAAAAGAGCGTTGCCTTTAATTTTTTCCCAATCAAAAAATCTCGTTGGATGATATCATCACTTTCCCCAATGATATTATTGATTGTTTCTACAGCATCATCGATATCACCCGTTATGTTTATTTCATATTCACCACCCTCTCTTACTTCTGTTGAGTTTAGCTTTTTAAACAATTTTTTGAACATACATACACCTACTTTAGTTGTTCTTTTGTCATAAAGTGCCTTATTCTAACCTTTGCGTCCACAACGATTTCAGCTTTTGGGAAATATCCATCTTTTCCGTCCCAACGATCCTTTACTTCCTTCCATCGACGATAGTTGTTTCTTTTGATTACGTCGCTTAAGTCGAATATATCTGTATAGAACGATTGTTGCATTTTCTCAATGATCTTCATGGATGTATCCCTTATTTCATTCTCGACTTGTCTTTCTAATTCATCATTCCATTCATCGTTACTTAGATCTATGCCGTCAATATGATTTTCTGCAAAAAAACCTTCACTTTCTAGTTGAATCGTAAAATGATCGTTCCCACTCTTATACTGATAATTAATTGAGGATTGGAAGTCATCCATTTCAAAGATGAATAATTCATCCTGATAATCCGCTTCGATGATTAAATTAGCGCCATCACCTTTTACTAATCTAAGTGCCAGGATATCATAATCACCTAACCAACCGACAAAATCATTCGTCTTACCCGAGAAAACACCCGCACCTGAAATTTTGATATCTCCATTACCATAAGAAATTCTAGGGACGAAGTAACTTTTTTGTTGTAAAATATAGGAAGTAAACTCTCCAATTCGCACTGGAGGTATCATCCCCTGTTGTGCTTTATAATTATCCTGGATCATACTTATTGAGATTGCAGGCATTAATTCTAGAGGGAGTTTTTGCTCTAGCACGTCACTCACAGAGTCTTCTGAAATAAAAATCAAGTTATCCCGACGCATCTCATGATCCCTCACGTACAAGTCAATAACTTCTTCTAAATGACCTTCTTTTGCTAGCTCTTGATTAACAATGATTACTTTTATATGTTCATAATTTAGTCTCCGACTTCGTCGCGCTCCAATATTCCGCGTCATTTGAAAAGCTGTTCTTCCAACTGTCGAGATATTAAAAAAGGGTACTTCTTCATAGGCCTGTCCCGCATCTACCATGCATACTAGGTATCACGACTTGGTATGTTGTTTTATACATTTTTTTTGCTGATTTACCTGTCTCTTTCTTATATTTCTCTTGATAGTCTTTTCGGTCTTGTTCTGTAAGAGGATCAATTCCAAGAGCTAAAACAAAACCGATTTCTTCAATTTCAGTTAGATCCCAACAGGAAGTAAGCATTAATAATGAAAGAAATGCAAGTAAAATTTTCTTCATTTAGAACGTCTCATTTCTATATTTATTCCTTTTCTTACTAAATAAAAGAGTGACATAACCAATGATTAGCATACAAACAATTAATAGAAACCCTAGATATGAAACAAATTCACCCATAAGAAATGTTTCCTGAATGGAATCTGGAAAGAAAGCAATTAGAAATGAAAGAAATCCTATAAATATAGCAATCGTTGAGTGTTTCATTTTTGATAGAAATTCTTCGTTAATAAGTTTTGTTGTAAGAAAGTGAATGATCGCCAATGTATTAAATATCGTTACAATCCATAAGGTAATCATTACCGGCTCATACCTTTCAATAACGCCTTCAATGATTTCTACCTCCTGTGCTAAGGCAACTAAAGGAAATACTATAGCTTTCGTTGATTCGAGTGATAATTTGGCATAGCTCAGGATTGTGATACCTAGATGCGTAATTGAAACAACGGCAATACCGACATTAAAAGAAAGCGCTTTTTGTTCTGATTCTTTCATATACATTTGTAGGAAAAATAGAATTTCAATACCTAAAAACGGAAGTATTGTATCTTTAACGCCTTGCATGATAGGAGTGATCCCCTCCGCAGCAATTGGTAACATAGCAGAAAAATTAGTCTCTTGTAAATTAAAAATCAGTAATAAAAAAATAACAGCAAAAACAATTGGTGATAGTAATAAACACAAATGGATAATGCCTTGCAAACCTTTTGATACTGCATATGTGGTAACGGCTAAGATAAATAGAGTCTACTGAATAACTAAAAAATGTTGTATTAACAAGGATTTTCCCC
>CAZIRM010000152.1:0-4934 GCA_964541705.1 uncultured Bacillaceae bacterium
ATCTCTAACCGCATCAATCGTTAGCGTCATGCCCTTTACCCAGTTTAAGCTATCAAATATTCTAAAGACATCAATGCCAGCCTCCGAAGATTTTTGGACAAACTCTTTGATTAAATTGTCCGGGTAATTTTTGTATCCAACTGCATTTCAAGCTCGGAACAACATTTGAAGTAGCAGATTTGGCATTTGCTTTCGTAAATCAATGAGTCTTTCCCAAGGGTCCTCATGAAGGAAACGCATTGCCACATCAAACGTAGCCCCTCCCCACATTTCAACCGAGAACAAGTTAGGGAGTAATTTAGCAGTAGGTTCTGAAATTTTCTTTAAGTCATAAGATCTCATTCGTGTAGCCAATAATGATTGATGAGCATCTCTAAATGTCGTATCTGTTAATAATACTTCTTTTTGCTCTTTAACCCATTTAGCAACTCCTTCTGCTCCTTCTCTTTCAAGCAACTGTTTCGTACCATCAGGATATGCTGTTCCAAGTTTCAGTTTAGGAACAGGTGGTTGTTCAAAAATTGGTCTCTTTTTTGATAAGCCTGGGTAACCATTTATCGTTGTATTTCCGATAAATGTTAACATCTTCGTCCCGCGATCTCTTATTTTTGGAAAGATAAATAGTTCAGGAGTTGTATCAATAAAAGACGTATTATATTCGCCTTTTAAGAATTTTTCGTGTTGTACGACATTTTCTAAAAAAGCAATATTTGTCTTTATGCCACGAATTCGAAACTCCCTTAAATTTCGGACCATTTTTGAAGCGGCACCTTCAAAATTCAGAGCCCAAGTCGAAACTTTTACTAGTAACGAGTCATAGTAAGGCGTAATCACTGAACCTAAAAAAGCATTTCCAGCGTCCAGTCGAACACCAAAACCACCACCAGAACGATACGCCATAATTTTCCCTGTATCAGGCATAAAACCATTACTAGGATCTTCAGTCGTTACACGAGACTGAATGGCATAGCCGTGGCATCGAATATTTTCTTGTTTAGGTATATTTATACGCTTACTATGTAAATCTTCACCATCAGCAATCAGGATTTGTGTTTGTACAATATCAATTCCAGTAACCATTTCAGTGATCGTATGTTCCACTTGAACTCGTGGATTTACTTCAATAAAGTAAAACTCTCCTGATTCGGTAACAAGAAATTCCACGGTACCAGCATTAATATAGTCTACATTTTTCATTAGTTGAACTGCGGCAAGGCAAATCTTCTCTCTTAGATCCGTAGATAACGAAACACTCGGGGCGACTTCTACAACTTTTTGATGACGACGTTGCACGGAACAGTCTCGTTCATATAAGTGAATTACATTTCCTGTTTTATCTCCAAAAATCTGAACTTCAATATGCTTAGGATTTTCAATAAATTTTTCAACATAGACTTCATCATTTCCAAATGCAGATTTCGCCTCAGACTTTGCACGATCATAAGATTCTCTAAGTTCTCCTAATGAACGAACAATTCGCATTCCACGCCCACCACCGCCAAGAGATGCCTTGATGATGAATGGAAATCCATAGTTTTTACCGAATGCCTCTACTTCTTCATAGCTGTTAACAGGTCCATCACTTCCTGGTATCACAGGTAATTCAGCCTTTATTGCTTGTGTTCTTGCTTGTACCTTATCCCCAAACATCTTTAGATGCTCTGAAGTTGGCCCAATAAAAATAATTCCTTCCTGCTCACATCTTTTTGCGAAGGCTATGTTTTCCGACAGAAACCCGTAACCTGGATGAATCGCGTCCACATCGTTTCTTTTTGCTATTTCTATAATACTATCAATATCTAAGTAAGCATCAATTGGTTTTTTCCCTTCACCTACCAAGTAAGCCTCGTCTGCTTTATATCGGTGGTATGAACCAGTATCCTCTTTCGAATAGATTGCAACCGTTCGAATATGTAATTCTGTACAAGCACGAAAAATACGAATCGCAATTTCCCCACGGTTTGCAACTAAAACCTTTTTTATCTTTTTCATTTTATTCATAAACATCCTCCTTATAGGATCAAAAAATAACTAACATCTTCCAGAAAACAGACTTATAGAAAAACCAAGCTATTTTGATAAGCTTGGTTTTCATTATTTATTCACTGAAACTTCATGGAGTAGTCCAAGTTCTCGCTCCAACTCATCAAGTAATTTTTTACCTGCACTTTGTTCAATTAATTCCAATCGGATCGCAAAGTCAATCTCTTTCGATAGCCCAAACATTTGTGTGTCTAGCACCTCTTCATATAAGGGGCATTGAGGCATCGTTAAGTTTTCCATTTGCACTTGAATTAATTTAAGAATCTTTTCAGCATCCGCTTTTAGAAGGGCGTACGCTTTTTCACAATGTTCTGTCATTGCCTCTGTAGACAAGAAAATCCCTCCCACAAATGTAATCTCTGTCCTTAATACAATATGATAGCTTTAAAGAGCTAAAATTGCAATCATTTCGTGAAACTTAAAGGAAATCTTGTTATCAACATTCCATTGTAGGAAAACATGGTACGTACAGAGGAGCAACATCAGAAACTTTAATGCATTTCCCTCCTAAAAAATACTTAAGTCAAAGCGATCGGATAAACTCTCCAAAAACTTCATTCCGGCATAGCTATTCCCTTTCTCGTCAAGTGCTGGACCGTAAATGCCAATTCCTATTCCATGTGGGATCGCCCCCATGATCGCTCCAGAAACGCCACTTTTCGCTGGTATGCCAACTTTAATTGCAAATTCCCCTGAAGCGTTATACATTCCACAAGTCACCATGAATGTCTTTAAGATCCGACATACATGCACAGGAATCACTTGACGATTGTTTAATGGGTTTATTCCGTCATTTGCAAGGACGTAACCTATTTTTGCTAAGTCTTGACAATCGACTTCGATTGCGCACTGCTTTGTATACAAATCAAGCAACTGCTCAATATCCCCGTTAATAATTCCATGCTGTTTCAAAAAATAACATAAAGCCCGATTTAAGTAAGCTGTATCAAATTCAGATTTGGCAACCTTTGCGTTATATGTAATTTCAGGGTTATTTGTCATTACACGAATTAAGTTCAGTATCTTCTCTAACCTCTCACTGACAGATCGACCTTCTAACATATCAGTCACCGCTAAAGCACCAGCATTTATCATTGGATTCAGCGGTTTCGACGGGACAAGAGATTCTAATTTTGCGATCGAATTAAATGGATCTCCAGTAGGTTCCATTCCTACTTTTCCAAAAACAAAATCTTCCTCGCGCTCCATTAATGCTAAACCTAGTGTCACTACCTTAGAAATACTTTGAATCGTAAACTTTTCCTCTATGCAACCTGATGCAACACAATTTTCATCTCCATTAAATATAGCAACTGAAAGCGTATTGGGGTCCGCCTCTCCTAAAGCTGGTATGTAATTAGCTACCAATCCATATTGTGTGTATTTCTTAGCCTCATTGACCAATTCATCAATAACCTCTTGGTTGTAACATATCATATTAAGCACCACCCTAAAAAAATCATTCACCCTTTTATTTTTCCATTTATATCCCTTTTTATTAGACTGAATTTCATGTTACAAAAATCAAAGCACCAGCGCCTTGCTTACAAGCGACGTGCTCCGGCGGTTACTTCGTCGCACAGCAAGCTATTCATAGTAATGTCTCTTGACGCTAGACGTTTTCTTGCCTTATAAAAAAGGGAAAAGGAGTACAAATTTACATTTGTACTCACTTATACTAAAGTAAATCCGCTGCTAATTGCGCTAATCCAGATCTCTCTCCTCTTTTTAGTTTTACGTGACCACTAATTTTTTCTTCTTTAAACTTCTCCACTACATAGGTTAAACCATTGCTGTATTCATCTAAATAAGGGTGATCAATTTGTTGTGGGTCTCCCATAAGGACAATCTTACTTCCCTCTCCAACCCGCGTTAAAATTGTTTTCACTTCATGTTTCGTTAAGTTTTGGGCTTCATCAATAATAATGAACTGATCGGGTAAACTTCTTCCCCTTATATATGTTAGCGCCTCGACTTGAATAGATCCCATTCCTGCTAATATTTTATCCAATTCCCCAGGTTTTTTAGTATTAAACAAAAATTCCAAGTTATCAAAAATTGGCTGCATCCATGGCTTTAATTTTTCTTCCTTTTCTCCTGGTAAGAACCCGATATCCTTTCCAACTGGTATGATCGGTCTTGCAACTAGTAACTTCTTATACTTTTGTAAATCCTCAGTTTGTAATAGTCCAGCCGCTAATGATAACAGTGTTTTTCCTGTGCCTGCTTTGCCAACGAGAGTGACTAGATTCACATCATCTCGTAATAATAATTCAAACGCCATCTTTTGTTGAACATTTCTTGGTTTTATACCCCACACGTGGTCATGGTCAAACGCAAAAGGCTTTAATGTTTTTGCATCTTTCTCAATCTTTCCAATAGCTGAACTAGAGGTTCCTGCTTCATCTTTTAAAATGACAAATTGATGGGGATAACACTTTCCACTCCACACTTCGTTAATATTTACAAACCCTTTTTCATAAAATTTATTTAACACTTTTACATCAACATATATTTCCTCATAGCCAGAATAGATATGATCGAAATTGATGACTCGATCGTTCAATAAATCCTCTGCTTGCACTCCTAAAGCATCAGCCTTTACTCTTACTAGTGCATCCTTGCTGACCAAGATTACTGGTTTTCCCTTTTCTTTCGCATTCTCTTCGAGGTGCAGGTTTAATGCTACAGCTAGTATGCGATTATCATTAGTTTTTTCTCCAAATGCATCCTTTAGCTTTTCAAAAGAATGATGATTAAGCTCCACTCGTAACGTTCCACCGTTTTCTAAGTTAACATTTTCGTGCAATTTTCCATTTTCCCGAAATTCATCCATAATTCTAGCTACCTGCCTAGCATTTCTTCCAATCTCATCCATATACCGTTTTTTT
>CAZIRM010000153.1:0-4821 GCA_964541705.1 uncultured Bacillaceae bacterium
TGTTTGTTTATAGCTTGGTTCACGATTCAACTAGGAAGTATGAATAATTCAGGTTAACAATAAAACGGCAGCAGTTATTAGAAAAGGCGAATTAAAAAATTGTGAAACTATCGGAAGGTTCGAGCGTATATGTAGAAAGGGTAGGAAAGTATAACATAATGGGTTTCACTTCATTACTATCTATTGGTTAAGAAATAAATAACAAAAATGGAGGTAAAGAAAATGGGTATTTTTAAACGAATTTCGAACGTATTCAAGGGGTATGCAAATAATGCAGTTGAAAGCATGGAAAAACCTGAGATTGTGTTAAACCAAGCGATTCGCGACCTTGAAAAAGTACAAAGAGAAGCGACAAGTGCTGTTGCAGACAGCATGGCGGAACAAAAGCGTGTAGAAAGTTTATTGAAAAAGGCTCAAGATGAAGTGGCTAAGTGGGACACAGGAGCAAGGCAAGCCTTAGAGCAAGGGAATGAAGAACTTGCATTAAAATGCTTAGAGCGTAAAAAGGAAAATGACGCTCTAGTTGCAGAGTATAGCGAACAAGTGCAAGAACAAACAGAACAAGTAAAAGTTTTACGAGAAAACTTAGCGGAAATCGATAACCGCATTAGTGAGGCAAAACGCAGAAAAGATACGCTCATTGCCAAAGATAAAATGGCACAGGCAAATGAGAAAGTATCGAAGGTAATGACTAAAGGGTTTGACAGCAATGTGTTTGATACGTTAGACCGTATGGAAGAAAAAGTAGAAAAAAGATCAAGAAGAGTCGATTCAATTAAAGAACTTGGAAAAGATGATCTAGAATCTCAATTGAAGTCCTTAACTAAAGGAAGTGCTAGTAGTGATTTAGAAGCACTAAAAGCTGAAATGGGTTTAAACAAAAAAGAAGAATAAGGGCATATTTTGCCCTTATTTCTCACCAGGTGGAGATGTGAACATGTTATACGTTGCCGAACATATAAAATCTTACGACAGAGACAAAGCACATTATTTTATGGAATTGTTATTAAAGAGTTTACCAATTAAACGTGGTGAAATTGAGTTCGAACTTGACGGTGTTGAGTTGAAGCTCAAATTTAATAAAACGCCGATGAAACGAGAAGCAGATTTACAGATGAAGCTGGAAGAAACATTTTATTCGTGCAAACACCTTCATTCCAAGCTAAATGTTGTACCAAGTATGATTGTCGGGGAGTTAGTCGCATTTGTTTTAAATCACGAGACGGAATTAGAACAAAAAATAAATGAGTTAATGTAGAAAGGAGTTTTTCATATGGGCTCAGTTTTATTAGTTATCGGTTTAATCGTCGGTATATTTATTGTTTTACCAATCATTTTCATTTGGACTTCATACAATGGCTTAATCCGTAAGAAAAACTATGTAAAAGAATCTTGGAGTCAAATTGATAATCAATTAAAGCGTAAAGCAAATATTTTGGCAAATATGGTTGATACATTGAAGATGTTAGGAAACTATGAATCTAGTACACTGACAAAAATTACTGAATTACGTACACAGTTACGAAGCAATGATAAAGAAACAGCAATGGTTGCAAACAGACGGATTGGTCCAATGTTGCATGCGATGCAGGAATCGTACCCTCAGCTACAAGGGAACCAGGGCTATATTCGTTTAATGGATGAAATTAAAGATTGTGAAAATAAAATTTCCTATGCACGAACAAGATACAATAACGTTGTAACAGTTTTTAATTCAGCCTTAATGACATTTCCGACTGTGTTTTTTGCGAGAATGTTAAATTTCACAGAGGAAAAATTATATGAACTTGAGCAAGTAGAGCGAGAGTATGCTGACAACATGAGAATAGGTGAGTTGTAAGATGAAAGCGCCAATTCTTGTTGGGGAACAAGTAATACAGAACAAAAGAAAGACTGCGTTTCTTTTATTTATCTTCATTACAATTATTATCATTCTATCAATTGCCATTGGGTTTTTAATAGAAAGTTTATACATGAGTATCATTACTGGTGTTATTTTTTCAACTCTGTATGTATTAATTAGTACCTTTACATTTAGTACAATTATGTTGAAGAGTATGGGAGCGGAGCGAGTAACAGGTGACAATAACTACCACTTGTTAAATCAAGTTGAAGGGTTAGCGATTGCAGCAGGGATTCCTATGCCTGAAGTATATGTTATTCCTTCTAGAGTGCCAAACGCGTTTGCTACAGGTCTTACTCCTAAAAAAGGCGTCGTAGGTGTCACCCAAGGCCTGCTTGATATGATGGATAAGCAAGAGCTTGAAGGGGTCATTGCCCATGAAATTGCACATATTAAAAACTATGATATTTTAGTAGCGACAGTGGCGTTAGCGTTAAGTCAAGTATTAGTCTATCTATCTCGTGTTGTGAGTCGTCTACTTATGACTAGCTCTGGAAACCAAAAGAGAAACAGCAAATCAAAAGATTCTGGCGGAGTCGCGATCATTTTTATACTAGCTACTTTTTTTGCGGTATTCGGGCGTCTTTTTTCCTTCCTACTAAGAATGGCAATTAGCCGAAAACGTGAATACATGGCAGATGCTACAGCGATTAGCATTGCAGGTTATTCTGAAGGCTTAGCACGTGCATTAGAGAAGTTAAGAGACGGTGGTAGTAAATCTTATTCGAAAAAAGAAATCGAACGCTTAGGAGGGCAAGAAATGTTAGGCTTCTTTATTGTAAACCCTGTAAAGTCAGCATTCTCCACCCATCCAGATATTAACAAAAGGATTGAAATTATCCGAAGATCTTATTAATTCTCAGTAAGCAAACCAGTCATTGGTTTGCTTACTTTTTGTAAACGAAAAATGGATTGTACTATAATAACTGTAGTAACAGAAATTGATAGTAGGTGAGAATCATGAAAAAAATTAAAAAAATAGCGAAATTGTTTATTTTATTATTCTTATCCGCAGTGATCGGGGGATATTTTTTGGTTCAAATAAAAACATACGATGCGATGCCTGAGGCGCTGGAATCGATGAACGAAGAGAATGTTGAAGTGCAAGATAAGGTGCTCATATTCGAACCGGAAAGTGATCCGATTGCCAACCTTGTTTTTTATCAAGGCGGGTTAGTCGAAGCTGCAGCATATGCCCCTTTGGCGCAGTTGCTTGCAGAACAGGGTGTTAGGGTGTTTATTCCGAATATGTTTTTAAATTTAGCCATTACAAACACAAGTAAGTTTGAAAGCATTTTTAATAACTATGATGATGGAAATGCTTGGTTTATCGGAGGGCATTCTTTAGGTGGCGCTAGTGCATCCATTTACGTAGCAAACAATCCGACCACCGTAGATGGAATTTTCTTTTTAGGTTCTTATCCAAGTAACAACAGTGACTTATCTAATCTTCCACTATCAGTGGTCTCCATAACAGCGACAAACGATGCCATTATCAATATCGAAACCTATCAACAGACGAAGTCACTCCTTCCACCAGATGCAGTTTACATTGAGATAGAAGGAGGTAACCACTCTTACTTTGGTTACTATGGTTTTCAGAAAGGTGATGGAGAGAGTGTGATTACTCGTGAAGAACAACATAAAATGGTTGTTAATGCACTTATGGGGGTACCACCAGCATTTTGACATAAAACCCACGCTAAGCAAATTTCGACATAAAATAAGCTGATGATTCCTACGCTAAGGAATTATCAGCTTATTAGTAACTATTCTAGTCGTTTTATTCTCTGTATAAATTTAGACACATTTCCATTTGGTTATTCATGATAATTAATCCAAACATGCTGGTACTTGCCACTTTTAGGGTTCCTTTGTGGTAACTCATCAGTTTTTTCTATTGAAATGGTAGTTAGCCCCTGTGTTGCAAAGTAATCAAAAAGGGCTTCTCTAACATTTTCCCAAACTTAATCTCTTGGATTACCCTTGCCCTTGACCACTTCTATACGTACTATTCCCAACTGAGTTAAAAAGTATGCCATTTGATAGAAAAAGAATCATCTCTTCAACTGAGGCATTGATGCTTCAAGAAGTGCCAAAACATTTAGTTGTAGTAGGAGGTGGTTATATCGGTTTGGAATTGGGAACTGCTTATGCTAAATTTGGAGCCAAAGTAACAATTCTTGAGGGATCAGATATGTAAAAATCCTATCGCAAGGATTAAGTCTTTGTATGAAAAGAATTGTTCTTCGTTATCAATTTTGATTTTGGCAACATAGGGTTCAGTGAGATAAGCTTCCCCACTAATGACTTCTACTCCATTGCCTTTCAGTAAAGTTTGAACTCCATTCGTTAGTTTATTTACTATAGCGTCTTTCCACTTCACTACTTCTGGCATCTCTACTTCAACTTCACCAGAAACCTTTATTCCCATTGAGTTGGCATGTTTTATGTGTTTCACTCGTTCAGAAGCACTAATAAGAGCCTTTGAAGGTATACACCCACGGTTAAGGCAAACCCCTCCTAATTCTGCTTTATCCACCAAAACCACCTTTTTCCCTAACTGAGCAGCACGTATGGCAGCTACATAACCTCCCGATCCTGCACCTATAACTAATAAATCTACATTCTTTTTTTCTTTAATAGCCATTTCAGTTTCCTCCTTCGGTGATTTCATAATGAATGAAAGTTTAAAGAATAAAATCGTTTTTACCATATGGAGACCTATATGTAATATAAAAATGTGATGTTTTACCTATACCCAATCCTTTCATTTTTAATTAGACTGGATTTAGAATTAATAATTAATGCAATCATTTTTAGAAAAGGGCTTTCCAATCTATTTGGAAAGCCCTTTTCCCTTTATTCCTTCACTTTCATAATTCGTAAAATATTTAATGCTACCATAATGTTTGGTC
>CAZIRM010000154.1:0-4783 GCA_964541705.1 uncultured Bacillaceae bacterium
TGAGCTACCTTGAATGGGTGAATGGTCATTTACACAAAATTATTGACAGTACCGTGCAAAGCTTTTTCAGACTTTATCTCACTATCTTTCACTAATTTATTTTCTAGCTCTTTTCGAGCCATTTGGGTTGCAATTTCAGTTGCTTCTTCTATTGTATATTCACGTACAGTTTTTTCTTTTTCCAACATCACCTTTTTATTATAAGATATCGGAAGTTTCCATTTAAGAAAATACAAGCCTTTTTCGTTTTCATTCATTTCATATTGTGAAAACTCCGGTGGACCAAAGCCCCAAACTGGAATCGATAATTTACTTATATCAATTGAGTGCTTGATCTTTTTTTCACCAGTTAAGACGGAATACTCACTCTTTAAGGGGATCTCTACACTTGACTTGTACCAAATTTCACCAAGCACCTTCCCTTTTGCTGGTACCATTTCCATTCTTCCTTCTTTTCCAATTAAGCCACTTATTAATAAATCTCCTTTTTCAACAAAGTCATTAGGGACAACTTTGCCCTTCCCTTCCTCCACATAAATATCATGAATAATTGCTTTCTTGCTAGCAACTAAATGCCTTGGACTAATTGGAGCTTCTTTTTCTGGAAAGGTTTGTTCGACAACTTGAAAATGGTAGGTCGTCCCATTTAATTTAACACCTATCCACGTGGCTGCTTCAATTCTATTTGTAACAACATGCTGAATCTCTTCTACGTTCGGTAATACAAACTGAAACTTACCCCTTTTTATACCTAACTCTTTAACCACCTGGTTTAATTCATGTTCTATCTGTGGAGTTGCTCCTTCAATTTCAATGTTCCAAACCATATTTGAAAGTATAAATAAAATGAAAATAAACGAAATAAAACCTGCCACGAATCCCACCCTTGATCTCATTCGACGGAGGAAAAAAGGAGCACCCCTCCGTTCTATAAACCAAACTTTGACTTTTGTATGCCTTACAATTGAACGAATCTTTTTGATATCCTCTAACAATATGTAACAAACCATTGTTTCATCTCCAACTCGACGAATATCCCAAATTCTTAAGTTCTGTTGAATACAACGATTTATGAATAACTCAGTGTAAATACCTGTAATTTTCATTTTTGTGTAACCATGAAATGAAGTTGTCCAAGATTTGTTCATTTTTATCCCCCAGTTTATTTTTTGTTTACTGTCTCATTTATATAAAGGACTTGGTCTATTCTTCCCTCTAACAGCAATTCTTCTGGTAATATTGTCTTTATAACAAAGCCATCTCCTTTTACTAGGAGCTGACCTTGTTCAAGTAATAACCTTAATTCTTGATTAGAAAAACGTAATACCCCACGATGATTTTCTATATAAATATGTAATTGACCAATCATTGTAATTCTAGGTAAGTCCATCATGACGTCCGCGGGAAGATCTAATTTATCGGTCATCCATCTTCTTACCATTTTGTTAAGTCTTCGCATAGGAATCAAACCTCCTTCATCTCATTTTTATGTATAAAGAAACATTGGTATCACTAAAAAAGCAAAAAATATTGGTTCATTGTTGAAAATCCACACAAATAGGTGCTCTGCCGACTTTGGACGTGCTCCCGCGATTACCCGTCTAAAACTCACTTTAATAAACTCATATCTAAACCAACAAAAAAGGTTAAGCCTTTCGGCTTAACCTTTTTGTTGACTTACATAGGATCGATGGCGATTTTTGGCCCTAGGCTTTCCAAGTACTTCAGCCCATATGACTCCTTTCATCGCATCATGTTTCGTGATTTTCGAAAAGTCAATATCAAGTTCATTCTTCGCTTTTGTAATATCATCCTTGTAAATTGGCGATTGGTCATTTTCTTTCTTTTTTGTGCCACGATTTTGTCGCTTAACTTCATCATACTTTTCGATGTACTGATTTGTTAGTTTTGGTGAAGATTCCTTTTTTGTTTTTGGTTTCTCGGGTACTTTCTGCTCTTCAAATACTTCTTCTAAACCAAAAATCTGTTTCCAATCGACCTCATCTTTTTTCTTTTGGTTCGGTTGAGCTTTTTCACTAGCCTTTTTCTGAGTTTCTTCAGCCTCACCTTTCGCCTTAAGAAATTTGAAAATCGCACCAATAATCACAACCATCAAGAATGAATTACCTAAAATGATATCTAGGAGATCCCTCATGACTCATAGGCTCCTTTCCATATTTGACTACAGACTGCAAAATTAATTATTTTCGATCATCTTTTTTTCTTTCGTCTGTCACTTTACCAATCGAATCTCTCATATCGGTATCAGCTAATATATTCTGAATGTTCATATAATCCATCACTCCAATGTTTCCTGAACGAAGTGCTTCAGACATTGCCAGTGGAACTTCTGCTTCTGCTTCTACAACTTTCGCACGCATTTCTTCTACTCTTGCTTTCATCTCTTGTTCTTGGGCTACAGCCATTGCACGTCGCTCTTCCGCTTTTGCTTGGGCGATTTTCTTATCCGCTTCTGCTTGGTCCGTTTGAAGCTCAGCACCAATGTTTTTCCCAATATCAATGTCCGCGATATCGATCGATAAGATCTCAAATGCAGTACCAGCATCTAACCCTTTAGATAAAACAGTTTGAGAAATTAAGTCTGGATTTTCTAGTACTTTTTTATGGTTTTCTGCTGAACCGATTGTTGAAACGATTCCTTCACCTACACGAGCAATTACTGTATCTTCCCCAGCACCACCAACTAAACGATCAATGTTTGCACGAACTGTAATACGAGCTTTTGCCTTCACTTCAATTCCATCCATTGCAACACCCGCAATAAACGGCGTTTCAATCACTTTAGGGTTTACACTCATTTGAACAGCTTCTAAGACGTCACGACCTGCTAGGTCAATCGCAGCAGCCCTTTCAAAGCTTAAGTCAATGTTCGCACGTTGCGCTGCTATTAATGCATTAACCACACGGTCTACGTTACCACCGGCTAAGTAATGTCCCTCTAACTGGTTTGTACTCAACTCAAGACCAGCCTTCACAGCTTTGATTAACGGATTAACAACACGTTGTGGTATAACGCGACGTAATCTCATTCCTACTAGTTGGAAAATACCTACTCTTACTCCAGCAGCCAAAGCAGAAGTCCACAGCATAACTGGAACAAATGTAAACAGAATTGAAAAAACGATAATTACTAAACCAATAATCACGATTAAAAAAATTTCTTCTGGACCCATTTTAAAAATCCTCCCTTAAAATATTTAATCTTTTACTTCTCGAACAACAATTTTTGCTCCCGAAGTTAATACAATCTTAATTTTCCTTCCACGCTCAATATATCCTCCTTCGGAAACTACGTCAAGGCGTTCCTCATCAAACAAGCCTGAGCCTGAAGGTCTGAGTACGGTTTCCGCAGTTCCTATTTTCCCAATCAAGTCTTGTCTCTCCTTGTGGGAAACATAACCTCGTTCTACCGTTTCTACATCTCGTAAAATGATATGTTTTAGCGGACCACGATAGCCAAAATATTTAAAGAATAGAATTGAAACACCTACCGTAATCACAACAGCAACCAAAATTGATAAAAGTATGTGGACGGTTGAATAAGAAGCAAGAACTAAACTTCCGATAATCGAGAGGGTACCTAGAATACCAAAGACACCGAACCCTGGGAAAAATAATTCGATCCCAATTAAGGTTACTCCAACAACAAACAAAATTAGCACTTCAAAACCAGCAAAACCGGCGACTAAATGTCCAAAAAAGAATAACAATAATGCTGAGATTCCCATAATTCCCGAGATTCCAAACCCTGATGAATAGAGTTCTAGTACTAGTCCTAAACTACCAATGGAAAGTAAGATAGGAATAATAATTGGGTGCGTCACAAATCTTGCTACTTTTTCGGCAAAACTCACTTCTAATTCTCTTATTGTCGCAGATTCTAGTCCCAAAAATAAAAGTACTTCTTCTCTGTTTTTGACAATTGCATCGGCATAACCAACTTCTAGGGCTTCACTTGCTGTCAACGTTAAGAGCTCTCCCTTGCCTGCTCGATACTGTGGTAGATCGATGTTTTTGTCTGCCATCGCTCGCGCATAGATAGGGTCACGATCTCTTAATTCAGCAGCACTCTCTAACGTTGCTAACCATGATGATTGCATCTTTTCCTCTGCAGCGTTACCTGCACCATCAATGACTGCCGCTGAACCCATTCGTGTTCCAGGAGCCATGACAATATGATCGGCATTCAAGGAAATATACGCACCCGCTGACAAAGCTTCTGATGTTACAAATGCTGTTGTCGGAATTTCAGTGTTTGTAATAATTAATGCAATGTTTGTTGCTGCATCAACTAACCCACCTGGAGTGTTCACTTCAAAGACGATATGACTAGCCTCTTCAGCTTCGGCTGTCGTGACCGCTCTCCGTAGAAAGGCTTCTAACCCACGTTCAACAGCCTGTTCTACAGGTATGAAGTAAACAATGTCGCTACTTGGCTGACTATGTACTGGTTGATGGAAACCCGAAACAACTGCAAATAAAACAAACGTTAGGAAGATGAATTGTCTAATC
Source organism: uncultured Bacillaceae bacterium (assembly GCA_964541705.1). GTDB lineage: Bacteria > Bacillota > Bacilli > Bacillales > Anaerobacillaceae > Anaerobacillus. The sequence continues at coordinate 4,534 of CAZIRM010000154.1, forward strand.
TTTTTATACATCGCTGTCCTCCTTTCTCATCTGTTTATACATACGTCTTTAGTATATCGTGGTTTCACTTTTTTTAAAACCAATATATAGTAGAGAACAGACATTAACAAACCGCTCTGAATAGAACCAAAGCGCAAGCGCCTTGCTCACGAGCGATCTGCTCGTGCGAATAGGCGCTTATACAGTGCGTTTTTGCAAGAACAAAATCGCTAACGCGATCTATTCCGACCCAAGTGTAGATTTAATCACT
>CAZIRM010000155.1:0-4593 GCA_964541705.1 uncultured Bacillaceae bacterium
ACGCTATAAGCTTTCCGGAACCCCCGGCATAGCCAGGGGTTTTCTAAACATAAAACAAAACAAGCAGCACTAAAAGAGTGCTACTTGTCATGTCAACTTAAGCGGATTTCCCATTGATAATGTTATGGATTTGTCCTTTAAGGATATCAGACTTCGTTCCGAAGATTGCTTGAATGTTATTTCCAACCTCTAACACCCCTGAAGCTCCTAAACGCTTAAGTTCATTCTTATCTACTAATTTTTTGTCTTTTACAGTAACACGTAAACGTGTAATACACGCATCTAAGTGATCAATATTTTCTTTCCCACCTAAAGCTTCTAGTACTTTACCTGGTAATTCACCAGCACTTGACGTGTTACCTTCAACTTCTTCGACATCGTCTTCACGACCTGGAGTTTTAAGGTTAAACTTCAAGATTGCCCACTTAAATCCCAAGTAGTAAATCACCGAGAATACAAGACCTACGATAATCACTAACCACCAGTTTGTACGGTTTGGTAATACTCCGAATAGTAAGTAGTCAATGACACCGCCTGAGAATGTCATCCCGATTTTAACATTTAAAATGTGCATCAGCATGAATGAAAGACCTGCAAAGACTGCATGAATCGCAAATAATAATGGTGCTACGAAGAGAAATGCAAATTCAATTGGTTCTGTAATCCCTGTTAAGAAAGAGGTTAAAGCTGCTGATCCCATGATTCCAGCTACATACTTTCTCTTTTCAGGACGCGCACAATGAACAATTGCTAAAGCGGCTGCTGGTAATCCAAACATCATGAATGGGAATTTCCCCGTCATAAACGTTCCGGCAGTAAAGTCTACACCGTCTCTCATTTGAGCCCAGAAAATTAAGTTATCACCGCGAACAACTTCACCCGCTTGGTTCACATATTGACCAAACTCAAACCAGAATGGTGAATAAAAAATATGGTGTAATCCGAATGGAATAAGTGCACGTTCAATCACACCAAAGATAAATGCTGATAATGTTAAGTTCGTTTCAATCATGCTATAAGACAAAGCATTTAAGCCTGCTTGAATTGGTCCCCAAACAGGAACCATGATAAGACCTAGTACAACTGCAGCTGCAGCTGTAATAATTGGTACGAAACGCTTTCCACTGAAGAAACCTAAATATGGAGGTAATTCAATGTTAAAGAACTTTTTATATAAGGCAGATGCCATAATACCAACAATAATACCACCAAATACACCTGATTGAAGTGTTGGAATTCCTAACACCATTGCATAAGCAGGATCTGCCGCAGCCATTTCCGGTGTAATTCCTAAAATTGTTCCCATTGTTACATTCATAATTAAATATCCAATAATTGCAGCAAGACCAGCTACACCATCACCACCTGCAAGCCCGATTGCAACACCAACTGCAAATAATAACGCTAAGTTTCCGAAAATAATGCCTCCCGATTGCTCCATTACTTGTGCAATCATTACAATCCAGTTCGCCTCTAAAAATGCAGCTCTGTCTGTTAGTTGTGGATTTTGTAGTGCGTTACCAACTGCTAATAAAATTCCTGCCGCTGGTAATAAGGCTACTGGTAACATTAACGCCTTACCTACTTTTTGAAGTACACCAAAAAAGTTTTTAAACATAAATTTTTCCCCTCTCATGTTTCGTTTATCTCTCTGTAAGCAAAAAGAAAAGGCATAAGGAAAAAAGTGCATGACTGTGAATAATAGAAATACGCCTATTATTCTCTGCATCTTTCTTCACTCATGCCTGATCGGATCAGTTACACGTAAAGACAAACATAATTTATATTATTTTTTCAACCATCAAGAAAAAGTAACCGCTTTCTTTGTGTGCATAAAAAAGACATGCAGTAAAAAAAGTGTTCAATATTAATCCTACTAGATTAATATTCCAACTCTTTCTTCACTCATGCCTGATCATATCAGTTACACGTAAAGAAACTACGTTTATTCATTTTTACTTGAGAGTCTTTGTAAATGGATCGATAAGTAAACAGCTTCAGCGTCTGAAACGGGTTTCTTCAAAACTTGCTGCATTACTTTAATCACTTTCCATGCTAGATTATAGCACATCGGATATTCTTCTTGCAATACCTCTTTTAATTTTGTTGGGTCATCTACTTTTTCACCTGAATTAATTCGCTCTACAGTAAAACGCAAATGCCTAACTAGCCTCATGTAGTTTAAACTATCTCGTGGAATCTCTATTTTTAACGATTGCTCAATCACTTCAATTAACTGATGGATCAAACGTGAATGTAAATTTAACTCTGATAAACTCCTAAGTGTAACTGCACTATGAATATGCAGCGCAATGTAACCAACTTCTGCCTCAGGCATCGTGATTCCACTGTGTAGATTAATCATTGATACAACTTCTTCTGCTATTTTATACTCTTTTGGATATAAGGTTTTTGTTTCTTGTAAGAATGGATTCTTAAGTCCAACCCCTTGCCTTATTCTTGAGATTGTAAAGGCGATATGATCGGACAATGCAATATGAATATGTTCATTTAACTTACCCGAAACGGAGTTCTGGATGTGTTGGATAATATCATCCATGAGCCCGATAAAGTTTTCTTCAAGTCGTGGGATTAATTTTTTATATTGCTCTTGTTCTTTTTTATCTCTTAATACGAAAACCTTTTCAACCTCTTTGTCAGGAATGGTGTCGCCGACTTTCGTCCCGAACCCTATACCTTTATGAATAATGACCGTCTCACGTTGCTGACTATCTTCCGCAATAATAACGTTATTGTTTAGAACTTTTTTTACGGTTAACACAATCATTATATCTGACCCCCTTTCTCAGTCATTACTATCCTACTCAAACGATTTCGAGTTGTCAACAGATCGACTTCGGCTATCATATTACCTCGAAAACAAAGTATATTTTTACCGTCAATAACTCAAATTAAAGAAAAGAATGGAGGAGGATATTAATGAACTACGAAGAAATTATGCAGATCATATTACTCGCACAAGACGCCAAAGAAATTGGATGGGATTTTACAGTCGAGCACAACAAACTTACAGCAATTGACGGAAATTACAATCATGACCCGGTAAAATTCGAAAACACAGATCAACTTCTAGAATGGTTAGAAGATCAATTTGACGCGGAAGCAGATTAAAGTAATCTCAAGCAAAATGTTTCTAGCTCGCCTCTTTGATTAAGCATTTTGAGGCTAGAGTTTCTCATAGCTTTCCACAAAACTTAGGCATTCTAGCCTAAGTTTTATTCATTTAACACTTCTAATACCTTCTCAATCGGTGTCGCAATTCCAACACTCTTCCCTCCATACTCACTTGCTTTTCGTTTTGCATAGACAACGCCTACTACCTCACCTTTTGTATTAATCACAGGACTACCACTATTACCTCGATAAATTGGTGCGGAAATCAAAAGCTGTTCACCATTTTCTAAAACATACCCTTCATTGGCAATTTGCGTAAAAGAGAGTGGGTTGCCAATTACAATTATTGGCTCTTTAATAATACCTGTTGCCTCATTCAGTTCGAGATAAGGTAAACCTGTTGCATCCACTTGTAATAATGCTATGTCGTAGTCGGGATTTGCTTGAACAACAGTTGCCTTCATGCGTTCACCTTTCTGAAAAACAACTGTAATTTGGTTTTGATTTTCGATTACGTGGTGATTCGTAATAATCAATCCGTCCTCAGATACGGTAAAACCCGTTCCTCTACTTCTATCTCCTTGAATTGTAACAACCGCTTCTTTATAAAATTGAACTTCTTCTAATTGCGAAAGTCGATAAGAAGTTCGTAGAAACTTTATTACATCCAACGTATATGTTGAAAAAAACACGGCAAAAACTTGAAACAACAACACTGCAGTAATCACCATTGCCAGTCTTTTCATCCGTTTTTCTTTTCGTACCTTTTGTTTTTGTATCTCCTTTAGATCTTCCTCATGATCTATGAAATCTTCCGGCGACGGTTCATAACCTTCGTTTTCTAATTCGTTTAACTCATCCATTAAGCATCCACCTTTATGTAAAAAATAAGAGGGTTTCCCCTCTTATTTTCGCTTCTTTTCTATAAGATATCAAGTTTTACTAGTAAAGATACTAAGATTTGTAATAATACTTGGATATTTACTGCTAGTTGTGTGTCTGTCGTCGTTACCTCAACATTTCTTGAATTTTCAATCACTGTCTTTTGGTACGTAATTTGTTTTATTTTCGATGCTTGCAATAAGTCTTGAGTAATTTGCTCTGCTCTTGTACTATCAGCAACTGAAATAGAAATGATAATCGCAATCACTGCTTGGAGCGATGCTTGAAGAGAAACTGCAGCCTTGGTATCTGTTGTATTTACACTTACATCACAAGAATCCTTGATGAAAATGTACTCCTCTGATAGTTGTAACGTCTTATTTACTTGCTCCCCAGCTTGTGTGTCATCTTGCTTCCCACAAAAAATTGGATGTGGCTTACAAGAATCTAATGCTGACCAGTTTGATTGTTTATCAGTTGAACGAAATACTTCTTGATTCATCCTTTTTCCTCCTTTCTGTTTAATAGTCTCTCGGCATTCGCCGAGCTTTGTGGTTCAAGGTTTTTCTTGAACCT
>CAZIRM010000156.1:0-4439 GCA_964541705.1 uncultured Bacillaceae bacterium
TTGAAGATTTTGAATGTTTTTAATAGTTAATATTTATTAATGCAATGCTAGTGATCATATGTATATCTTACAACATAACGATTTTCTTGTAGTTTTCGAATCTCAACCCACGGGCCAATTTCATAGCCACCTCTCCAGTTCTCCTCTAATTTCGCTTTCATACAACTTGCCTGAAACTTCGTTTTAAAAATATCTTTCCAATAAATCCAACGTATTTTCTTCATGGTATATCCCTCCTTCGAGTAGTATACCTTTGAAAAAAATTCCTATGTCAATGAATTTCATAATTGTTTATTTTCGTCACTAAGACCCATTTACAGTTATGTTAAAATCATTCACAAACTATATATTGTGCATGTAACTCGTTTTCTGAAAGCGCGAAAATCACTCATGTAAAAAACGACCTCCAGAAAGGTCGTTTTTGTTTTTAGTTTTATCCAATTCGTGCTTCTTCTTCACGCAGTCGCTCTTCTTTGTCTCTTGTATGATGAGCAATTCGACTAGAAGCATTAGCTGCAATACTTGCTATTAAATCATCTAGAAAGGTATTAACTTTGCTTCCCTTACAGTCTAGTTCTTTAATAATTCCTATTTTCTGCTTATCTAAGTATCCAAACGTGGTCACAGCGATACTACCATAACCAAAAACAGAACCTAACGCTATCGTTTCGTCTACACCAAATAGCCCTTCATCACTTTCTACAATTGATTGTAATGGCTCCGACAGCTTTTTTCCTCAGCTAGTTTATCGAGTTCAACACCTACTAAAATCGCGTGTTGAATTTCTCGTTTTGTCAATACAGCATTTACACTTTCAATACACTCGTCCATTGTTAAATCACTCGTATATGGCACTTGCATTTTATAAACAATCTTTGCAATATCAAGGATGTCAACACCACGTTCTTCCAGTCTCTCTCTTGCAGCACGTTCAACAACGTGACAATGTACAGGCTGCTTTTTATCCATTGTTTCCACTCCTTTTGCTTAAGCTTTCTTTATTTTATCATATATTAACTTGATCTGTTAGCGATTCAAGCTGATTTGTTTTAATTCAATGAATTCCACAACTCTATATTTTCGTCACTAAGTGAGTGACTGTTTTTGGTAAATATGACATTCATCAATTTGTTGCAAATTTATATTTTTTGCAACCCAACTTGATTGACAGCTTTTTTTTTATTACGTTATAGTTGATACTCCGGATTTAAAATTGTTACTTGAAAGGGTGAACTACATGGACGTAAAAGTTGTCACTAATGCAAAGCAACGGCAAGATGCCTTAGATGTTCGGATGAAAGTATTCGTAGAGGAACAAAAGGTTCCTGCGGAAGAAGAAATCGATGAGCATGAAGACACTTCAACTCACTTTGTCGTTTATGATCACAACAATGCGGCTGGTGCCGGTAGGCTTCGTGAATATGAAGGGTACGGAAAAGTGGAGCGAATCTGTATTGATGCTAATTATCGAAAAAAGGGCGTTGGACGTCTACTCATGAATGCGATTGAAGCAGAAGGAATAAAGCAAGGATTTACAAAATTTAAGTTATATGCTCAAACCCATGCAATCCCTTTTTATGAATCACTGGGGTATCATACTAGTTCTGAAGAGTTCATGGACGCAGGTATTCCCCATGTCGAGATGAAAAAAATCTAAATAAAAAGGCATAGTTAGTTCTATGCCTTTTTTAGGTACAACTATATTTAATTAGGACGTTTTCAATCATTAATTGCTTGTCATCATGTTGTGTATTTTTACAGTCAAGTAACACTTCTACTGAATATTCTTCGGCCTCAATAAACGTGATAACCTGGGTTCCTAGTCTTATCTTAACTATTCCTTCCTCCTCTCTTATATCCTCAAAAACGGCTTTTAATATTTTTTTATCGTTTTTCGTCAAGTGTCCATAATTTTTAACTTCTACTATTCCATTGATATTGTTGTCTGTACTATTTGGAACCATATATTCCTTCATTAACTTTTTTGCTTTTTCACTATCTAATTGTATGAAAAAGAATTGAAATGGGGTACCTACCCTCAAACTCTTGAACATAAGAATTTTTCCATGGCATCGTTCGTTTTAATAAGTTAAAACACCAGCGAAAAGAAAGATTCTTAGGAGTAGAAAGTTTAACTTCTTTATTAACCAAGTTTTCATAGACCGATTGAATATCGTTCACCTCTAGTGCAAATCCAACAAGACCACGTTGACCCAAATGGTATTTCTCCGTCCACTCTTGTCGCTATCCTCCACCATCAGCAGTTTTAACGCAAACTAATTCAAAATACTCATCACCAATCCAAAAATTAGTTACTTTAAAACCTTTGGTTCCTTTGCCCCATTTTGGTTTGTAAGGTAACCCTACTTCATGGACTTTATTAATGAACTCTTCATTTTCTTGAACTGCTTTATCAACATTTACTACATATGAACCTCCTAAGACAATACTTTCTCTAATTCAATCTCATCTCGAATCGGAATCCCATGATCTCCAACTTGAGGAATAGCTGCTTTTATTTTTCTTGCTTCTTCAACAGCATTGATATGGATGTGTGATATTCGAAACCCACGCTTTTGATAAAACCTTAAAGCTTGTAGGTTATCGTTTGTTGTTATCACTTTTAGTGAATGGCAATTATTTATTTTTGCCATGTTTTCAACATTATTAATCAGTGTTGTACCAATGCCTTTACCTTCATCGATACTATCTAGAGAAATAATCTCGCATTTCTTATTGTTAAAGAGAAATGTAATCATTCCAATTATTTCTTCATTAGCATTAAGAGCAACATATCCCTCTAGTTGACGACAATCATATACTCCACTTGATACAACCATCATTGGACTACCCCAGTGCTTATTAAAAAAAGTAGTAACCTTCCATTCATTTACAGTTGATTTTAATACGATCTTCATTGTCCCATCCTTCTTAGCTAGTAGAGATATTACATTATCCGAGGCAGATTATAAAAAGTTAGTACACCAATAACAATAAAAAGTAATTGAATACTGATTCCAAGAACACTACAAACAAAACCTGCACTAGCTAATCCTTTCCCTACTTGTTTTGTCTTTCTTATTTCTTTTTTTGCGAGAATAGACATTAAAATTCCAATCGCTCCAAGCGCTATACCGAAAACTGGTGTTAAGATAGATACTATACCTAGAATAATAGCAGTAACTGCTTTGTTGTTTGCCTTTACTTGATCAACCATTTCAATTCCTCCTTGTTTGGAAAAATGAACGAAACTATTCAGTTTACATTTTAACACTTATTTGGTTTATTTTTCTAAAAAGGTTTTTGAATGGTTTTTATGGTTTCCCCTCATACTAACAGTAGAATTGGAAGAAGATCGAAATATAGAAAGGATTTTTCCATGAATATGAAAAAAGTCATTATTTTTTCTGTATCGTTTGGTCATGGGCATAATCAAGTTTCCTCCGTTCTAAAAAAAGAGATGTTAAACAGAGGATATCAAAGCGAAGTCATAGATACCTTCGATGTGATTCACCCACTCTTTCATAAAGTCGTATTAGAAAGTTACCTTCAACTATTACGAGTGAGGCCGAGTTTATGGGGGAAATTATACAAATTTTCAGAGGAACATCCTAATTCAATTTTTCTAAAACAGTTCAGTTCCTTGTTAACAACAAAACTAGCCAATGTCATTCAATCAACAAATGCAGATGTGGTTATCACCACTCATCCAATTGCAACGACATTAGTCGCACACGTCGTGAGGAAAAAACAACTACCAATCCATTTATTTGCTTTACTAACGGACTTCGCCGTCCATCCAATGTCTATCCATAATGAAGTGAATGGGTATTTTGTGGCTTCTGAACATATAGATTATGCGAATGATGTGTATGAAGAAAATAAGTCAATGTTTTTCCCTACTGGAATTCCTATTACGGATGATGGAATTCATTTAGTCGATCGAGAAGAAATTCGTAGTAGTCTATCTTTATTAAAAAAGACGAAAACGATACTGATTGCTGGTGGCGGTGTAGGGCTAGCAAACTACACAAAACTAATCGAAACGCTCGAGTCATTTGAGGAAAAGCTCCAAATTATCTGTGTAACTGGTCATAATAAAAAAGCATTTGAAAAACTTACCCGATTAAAATCAAAACATTCACTACGTATCATTGGTTTCACCAATGAGTTTATCAAGTATTTACGAGCAAGTGATGTTGTGATAACAAAAGCCGGTGGTGTGACAATGGCAGAATCTCTTATTTGCGAAACTCCTGCACTTATTTTTCAGCCGTTACCTGGACAAGAAGAGCAAAACAGCCAATTTTTAATGAATTATGGCACAGCAATTAAAGCTGAGATTGTCGAAGAAATACCAGTGTTGTTAAAAAGAATTATTTTTGAGAAGCATTATCACCAAATGATGATAGATAACGCTCGAAGATTAAAACGTCCTA
>CAZIRM010000157.1:0-4332 GCA_964541705.1 uncultured Bacillaceae bacterium
ATCTAGTATGGTCAGGTCTTTGAATCTATAAACAAATCCTTTTTAGCGAAGAGGCGATAATTCCATCTCCTGATCTTCCATTTATATGGTAGTCTAGATCATGTATCACTCGGTGAGCATACTTAAGACCACCTGTGTCCTTATTCTCAATCGCACTCTCAAGACAAATGATTAAACTAGCAACATCCCCTTGAAGCAGTGGATCTTGCGTCTCTCCATGAATCATCACCGCTTTTTCTACTAATTTATTAATTCGATCAATATCCCAACGAAACCTCTTTAAACCACCCCAACCTACTAATTGTTTTAATTCACCATGAATCTCAGAGATTAACGGTCCAAGGATATCGTCTTCAGAATTAACTGTTTCAATCTTCCTTTGTTGGGTTGAAATACTTTCAATGCTAATCGTTTCTTCATATTTTTGTCGTTATCGTTTAAGAAGAAAACAACCGACAAAATGACAATCAATAGCGTAACAACAACCGTTGCAATTCTTACCAACTTCTTCATTAGATTTTCTCCTCCAACCTTTGTTTGCTCAGCTATTATTAATTCGGCATAATATGGTAGCTTTTGGCGGTATAATGTATTAGACCCTTCCAAAAGAAAACACTATCTATAAAAGATAGTGCCCCTATCATTATATCTCTATTAACTGTTGAATAAACGTCTAGTTTTTCTCAAACTGTTCATTCAAAAAGAGACGAACAAACCTTATGTTTCCAGACTCAGCACAATGAAAGCATCAAGAACATACTTACTATCCTAAAAAAATCGCTCCGTATCCTAGTCCCCCTATAATTAGAAAAACAGGATGTAGTCGGAACTTTTCTAATAGTAAAACAGATACAATCAGTAATAACGATGTATGCCATACTCCTGCCCCTTGATAAGACGTTTCGGCAAACCGATACGCTAAAACCCCTAACAAAACCGCAATCGTTGGACGAATAAGAGCAGTCATCCGCTTCACTTTTGGAGAGTGTTTAAATTTATTTAAAATACCTAGCATGGTAATCATTAATAATAATGAGGGTGCTACCACGGCAAACACCGCGACAACCGAACCAAAAAAACCTCCCACTACATAACCAATGTATCCTGAAATTTGCGTGCCAATTGGACCAGGCAATGCGTTACCGAATGCAATCACTTCACTAAACTCTTCTACTGTCATCCAACCAAAACGATGGACAACTTCATGTTCAATCAAGGGAATAGAGGCTGGTCCCCCACCATACCCTAAAATTCCTGGGATAAAAAAAGCAATAAAGATCTGCACGTATATCATTCAACCTTCTCCCCCTTTTCTTTGCTCGTCTTCTTTACAGGCTTAAGCAACGCATAGGAAAGAAGCAACGCAATGACAATGGCTGGATGAATGTAAAAAACTTCGATAAGAAGAAAACTAGTGATGATCAGGATAATGACGCTGACAGTATTTAACCCTCTTCTCGACTCTTTTACAAAACGCCAAGTTAATGACCCAATCATGACAACAACCACCGGCATGACTCCTCTCGTCATCCCAACGACCCACGATTTTTCCCTGTATGACGATAAAGAAGTAAGAAACACTGTTAACAAGATTATCGAAGGGGTAATTGAGGCTAATACAGCATTGATCATACCAATCACTCCACCAACCTTGTAGCCTATATAACCGACCATTTTTGTATTGATTGGTCCAGGAAGTGCATTTCCTAATGCCACCATGTCAGTGAATTCTTCATCAGTCATCCATTCAAACACTTGAACAACTTCTTTGTGAACGAGAGGGATCACCCCAGGTCCTCCGCCATAGCCTAAAATACTTGAACGAAAAAAGGCAATAAAAATTTTTAACTGTAACTCCATATGTAAACCTCCAGCATGCTCATTGCCCCTACTATATACATAACATAGCAAAAACTGCAAACGAAAACTCCATCATGGACTCCTCGCTTATGCTCTGTAAAAAAAACAAATACCACCACAATCACTTATGAGTAGAGATTGTGGTGGATACATATTTTAGGAATTAATGATTAAAACAAACCAAATCTGAACAAATTGTCCGACATTCTCCCTACCATGCTATCTCCAAGGATTGCTAGGACTATTACTATGCCGATAAACGTAATAATGACACCATACACTACGTCAAGGCCTTTAGTTGCTGGCAAGGCGAATAGCGTTGCAGTAATTGCCAAAAGGAATACTAGGAAACCTGCTGACAACAAAAATCCAGAGAAAACATACACTGATAGCCATAAGAAAAATGCAGCTAACAGGAATAGTAGTGAAGAAATCGTTGTTAATGATCCTAACTTAGCAATAATTGTTTTAAACGTTACTTCTGCCTTCATTAATAAAGATACCCCAAATATTATACCTGCAATCACAGCTAAGATGATCGCCAATACAAAGAACGGCTTTATCACACCATCAAAAAATGTAATTCGGGAAAATGTTATTTTCTTTGCAAGAGTAAAACTATATAACGGAACAAACAATGCCATTAACAGAAGAGAAATTATACCATTAATAAAATCTTTTTCTGTAACCTCTTTAGCAACTTTGAATGGTCTGCGTAATACTTTTAATACGAATTGATAATATTGTATACCCATTTCTTTAGTCATCTTGAGATGAGGATTTTCTTGTTGTGTTACAGCTTGAGTGGTTTCAACTGTCGCAGCTGCTTCTGGTCGATTTTCCGTTTCCATTTTTGTACCGCAATGCGTACAAAACTTAATACCTACTTCCACTTCGTTTGAACAATTCGGACACTTCATCATGTTTCATTCCTCCCAGTTTTAATTAATTGTTTGCTGTTAGTTCAATTACGTCATTCCAACTAAAAAAGTACGACGTCCATGTGTCATCAATTAGCCACTTTTTATTCTCTTGATCGTAAACTAAATCAAAATTTAAGATTCGAGCATTCTCTTTAGTCTCAACATCCTCTTCATCCAAATAATAATATGTTTCATCATAATGAAGAATGGCTGACATTGATGCGAAGTACTCCCCACCAGTCATACCGAGACGGATACTGTCAACAGCAAATTCACCCTTTAAATACTTGCCATTCCAACGTTCATCAGAATCGTTCATATCTGCAATATCATTCACAACATAATCCAAATAATTATTTGTAACAGTGGAATAGCTTGTTTCATCAAGATTTCGGAATACCTCGGCTGTCTCTTGAGCAAATGTTTGAACTGTGTTCATTAAATCTGCTTTTAAATCTTGTGTTAAGTAATTCGCTTCTAAGTATACGTTAGAACCTACTATGTTCACCTCTTCAGTTTTAACGCTCTCCCAAGGAAAATCAAGAGTTGCATAGATTGTTAATGAACCATCAAGTAAAACAGGCCCTATCCACCTAGCTTCTTCTAATGAAATATCAATGTCTTGTCCATTAATATAAATTGTTGAATCTTGCGCCATATAACTATCATCGACATATACATTGATGAATTCACCATCTAACCTTTAAATCAATAAAACTAAAGTTACTGCCTGGGTGAATTAATTCTACTTCTTGGGTTACTTCTAAAGTAGCAAAGTCTGCTTGGTGAGTGGCCCCAATCTTATAAAGGCCAGGTAAAATTGGACCGTGTTCAAATACTACAAACTCTTCGTCCGTTACAGTAATGACTTCACCGTTGATAGAGATAGAAGTATTTTCATAGTTTGTTTCTAGTGTTACGTAAAATGGCAATACATAAATACTATAGCTATCAAACAAGCCCAATGTTTTCCCTGTCTTTTTCAACGTAAATAAGTCGCTACCATTATACTCTTCATACTCATCTAAATAATTCGACTGATACTCAAGAGATCGTTTTATTTCGTTGTAAAAAGAAGGATTTCTTTCTATGTATGCTAGTAAACTATTGACACTATTCTCATCAACTACAAGTCTACGATCCTCAACACTAATTAGACTAACTAACTTATCAACATCACCCTCGATAAGCGCTTCACTAAACTGATGAACAAGTCGGTTCTTGTCTGTTAGTGACTCCCCAAGCTTATAAGAACCAAATAATAATAGAATCATACATCCAATAATACCAAAAACAACTTTTTGCTTCTTAGATAACTTGACTTGTGGAGTTTGTGTTGGCGCAGGTGTCGGTGTCACTTCAGTAGCAGAACTTACTTCTTTAGAACTACTAACTGTCGCAGGGCCTGCAACCTTCTGACCACAATTCGGGCAAAAGAGTGCGCCTTCCTTCAGTTTCGTTCCACATTCTTTGCAAAAAATCAAAAATATAACCCCCTCCCTCAATATACTTTAATTTTCTCACGAATACTCATGTATTCTTAATATTT
>CAZIRM010000158.1:0-4270 GCA_964541705.1 uncultured Bacillaceae bacterium
TCTGATTATAACATGATTTGATGACAACAAGAGATTTCACTATGCTATGTTAGTAAATTCTTATAAGATGAAAAAGAATCATATCTTTGGATTGGGGCGAAAACGATGAACGAAAATAATGTGGTTATCATAACAGGGGCAAATTCAGGAATGGGGAAAGCATCTTCAATAGAACTCGCAAAAACAGGAGCTGCCGTTGTCATGCTATGTCGCAATACAGCTCGCGGCGAAGAAGCACTTCAAGAAGTACAACAAGTAACTGGCAATGAATCTGTCGTACTCATGCAGTGTGACTTGGGATCACAAGAAAGCATTAAGGCTTTTTGCACAGAATTTAAGAAGAGGTTTGACCGCTTAGATGTCTTAGTGAACAATGCAGGGGTAATTTTGCCAGGGCGTCATGAGACGAAAGATGGGAATGAGTTACAGTTTGGGGTCAATCACCTCGGGCATTTTCTACTAACGAACTTACTCCTCGATCGTATGATTGCTAGTGCACCAGCACGAATTATTAACGTTTCTTCCGGTGCGCATAAGATTGGAGACATACATTTTGATGACGTGAATTTACAAAAAAATTATCGTTTATGGCGCGCCTACGCACAATCGAAGCTTGCAAATATCTTATTTACATACGCTTTATCAGAAAGACTAGAAGGGAAGGAAGTGACGGTTAATTGTCTACATCCTGGTGCAGTAGCAACGAATATGGGAATCAACCGTTCTACTGGGTTTGGGACGTTGATTACTCGTTTACTAAAACCCTTTTTCCAAACAGCAAAAAAAGGAGCAGAGACGACGATCTACCTTGCAACGTCGGATGAAGTAGCGAACGTAACAGGTAAGTATTTTTACCGCAAAAAGCCGATTCAATCGTCAAAACGGTCGTATGACAAAAAATTAGCCGAGCGTCTTTGGACGTTGAGCGAAGAAATGACTGGTTTATCGTAAGTTTTATTATTCGGCCGGAATTTCGTAGCTAAGTTGTACTTTATTAAATTCGGCTTCCTTGAGTTGCCATTGCTTTCTGGGCGTCTGTCCCCTGTCGAATTATCAGTTTTCCTTGTTTTCTATTTCATTTTTGTGAAGAAAGGTATAAAATGATACATAGAAAACAGTAAAAAGGGGATTTCAGATGAATATTGAAGCAGCTTATGAACGATTAAAATCCGTCTTAGGAAGTGCACTTGTTAAAAGGGATGAGTTGATGAGCAACCACGTTTATACAAAAATAGGAGGGCAGGCAGATCTTTTTGTCACTCCGGAAACGTATGAACAGACAGTTGATATTATTAAAGTTCAGCGAGAGTTTGATCTGCCGTTCATGCTTCTCGGTAACGGATCGAATCTCATTGTCCGTGATGGTGGTGTTCGAGGACTTGTTCTTAGTTTTGAAAAATTAAAGTCCATTACGGTATCTGGAACAAGTTTAACCGCTCAAGCTGGAGCTGATATCATTGAAGCGTCTAGGGAAGCTTTAACATACTCTCTAACAGGTCTTGAGTTTGCTTGTGGTATCCCGGGCACTGTCGGCGGTGCAATGGTCATGAATGCAGGGGCATACGGAGGAGAAGTAAAAGATGTCATCGATCACGTGACGGTCGTGACTCCAGAGGCAGAGATCCTCAAGCTCAGTAAAAATGAACTTGAACTTGATTATCGCAAAAGTATTATTGGGCGTAAAGGCTATATCGTTCTAGAAGCCGTTTTCCAACTTAGTCTTGGAGAACCTGATACGATAAAAGCAAAAATGGATGACCTTACGTTTCAACGTGAATCAAAGCAACCGTTAGAATACCCATCAGTAGGAAGCGTATTTAAGCGGCCACCAGGCTATTTTGCCGGGAAATTGATTCAAGACTCTGGGCTACAAGGAAAAGGCTATGGCGATGCGGAAGTATCAACGAAGCATGCTGGTTTCATCGTAAACAAAGGGAACGCCACTGCAACAGATTACCTCCGTACCATTGAACTGGTTCGTTCAACAGTAAAAAAGGAATTTGGCGTAGAACTCGAGCTTGAAGCAAAAGTTGTTGGGGAAGAATAAATAAAGGAAGGTTGTTGGGAATCATTTGGAATGATGATTCCCCCTTTTTTTTTGTTAACGCAGCTTCAAAAAGCTACTATCATTTGCTTAGCAATCAGGTTTTACGAGGAGAATATGGCTTCATATAGAAAACTGGAATTCTTTTTGTATTTACATCTAAACTCGTTTCTATTAGAATAATAACTAATTTCATAAATAGGGGGATCGTATTAGTGCGTCAGTTACTTCAAGATTTGCAAGATGACTACTCTGAATTATTAGGAACTTCGATTATAATCGTTAATAAAAGGGGACAGCTAATAACAAAACCTTCTACGACAAATCGTCTCTCAAAAAGAATTATTCAAGATAGGGCAATAAACGAAAAATATATAGAAAAGTTGTTGGTCCCTTATCTTAAGATAAATAGCACAATCGCATTTGATGCGACTACAATTCCGTATGTTGGACTTAAGTTTTTCTTAACGCCGATTGATATAACAGGAATCTCTCGTCAATACTTTATCATCGCCGGTCCAATCATTGATTGTAGTAGTGTTAAAGAAGTATTAACGAGCAATAATGTTCTTTCAGAAGAACTAATTAAAGAGATTGAAGAAGTTAGAATTACAGAAGAAGGTTACATCAATCATTCACGACTAAGGTTAGAACGATTCTCGAACTTTGTAAAAGAATTATTTATTTCTGATATTCGTAATGATTTAGAGCAAAAGTTGAATCGAATAAATCAATTAATAGATTCGACAGACCTAAAGGACCTAAGTTCAATAAAAATGATTGCTGAACAAATATTTGATGTATATAACTCAAAAAGTGATCCGAGAAACACATTCAAGGCTTTGTTAGAAGCAGCAATTTTTGGTATTGCCCAACCAGTCTCACCCGATCAGTACAAAATCGTCTTTGGAAAAGGTGAGAATGCTATAGAAATTATTGGCGATACGTTCTACATTGGTGAAGGTTTCTTAGGACAGGCAGTAGCACGTAACGAAAATACGCATTGGAATGACATTTCAGAGGACCCTCGAAACATGTACTTTAAGAAAAAAGGGATCATGCTTACAAAATTAGTTTGTATTCCGATCAGGTACAATGCACAGAATTTTGGACTCTTTTTTGCTGGACTGAAAGATTGCGTTTTGCCATCTGAGCATTATATTCAACACACAAATTTGATAGCAGATCGAATAGCAGCCAAACTAACTCTTAAAAATACGAATGATAAGAAGAATATGTATTACAATGAACGTGTCTTCTATAAAGAATATGCGAGTATCATCACGAAGCAATCCGACCCTGACGTTGCTCAGTTACAGTTAATCCTCGACTAATGAAAGACTACGTCAATGCCGAATTTATTACGCTACTCTATCTTCATCAGCAAAGGTATCAAATCGTTACAAGGAAGTGTGAGTTGAAAGAAAAAGAACTAATTAAACTCTTTCAACAAAAAGCACAATCCTCTCTTCAGGAAGTACCTTCTACTAATTCCATCGGTGTCGTTACTCTTCCACTGCTGAATGCTCAGGGAGATTCTATCGGTTTAGTTGTTTTTCGTACAAAATCATTAACACATGAAAAAATAGCATTTGTCAAAGAGATTGCTGAAATGCTGCAAACGCTCGTGTTAAAGATCATTCGTACTAATCAAGGGAATTCCGAGGAATTACCAACTATAGGAATCGTTTCCTATTCAAACGAAACTAGAACGTTTGATTACGAGATTCCTGTTAATATTGGAAATAACGAGTTGCGTGCGATCAAGCAAAATATAGAAAAACTATCATTAACCAACCGTGAAAAAGAAGTTCTGTTTCTCGTTATAAAGGGTCTTAGCAACCAAGATATAGGAGACACACTCTTTATCAGTCCCCATACAGTAAAGAACCATATCACAAATATTTATAAAAAGTTAGATGTAGCCGATCGCTCACAGGCTTTCGCACTCATCTATCAAATCAATTAACCCGGCGCATGTCGGTTTTTTTGTGTTGTCTCATTAATCCCAACAACAACTAGGACGTTCGATATAGGTAACTAGGAATAAAAGCGAAAAAGATAGTCCTTTTTTAGGAAGGGTTTCTCGTAGATACAAAGGGATTTTTAAGGGAAAATATCCATAAACAAACAATTAATTAGGTCGATAGGAGCTATTTAGTGACTGCTATTACAGAACCTGAATTGATGAAACAGATGGTAGCCTTAAAGTATGAGAATACGTAC
>CAZIRM010000159.1:0-3944 GCA_964541705.1 uncultured Bacillaceae bacterium
ATACCAGAGGATATCAAATAGTTAAGGTATAATATAAAAGTTATAAATGGAATAATTGCACCTAGTTATACAAATGTAGATGAAAAAGTTTATACTTACTCCTTTGACAAGGGACAGTTAAATGTAACTGTTGATCTACCTTGTTATGACTTAATAAAAATGAGGGTAGAACCAACTTCTACACTAACAATTAAGGAAACGGACGATCATTTAACAGTTATTCTCACTGATAAAAATGATAACATTATAGACAGAGTTGAAGTAAATCCTTCAGTAGATCGAATAAAACAAAAAAAACAATGTGATGAACTGTTTAAGGATGTTACATTTGCCGAGCCAATAGCTTTGGTTAACCACCCAGTTGTGAATAGTTAAGGTGAGGACAATGATGTATCTTGAAGAAGTTAAACGTTTGGTTAAGCCCTACGATGCGAATAATCATGCAAAATATGGAAACGGTGATTAATCAAGTTGTCTTTACAAATGTGTAATCGGTATAAAAGGTCCACATATGTAACTAACGTTAAAAGCAGATGAGAGGAACATTTATACAATATTCCTCTCACTTTCTTTATATAATCAGAATTACTAAAAGGTTTGAAGTTAATGAATTACATACAGTTGAGTTTTGCGACGAGTAACCGCAGAAGCGCGGCAAAGTCTGCAGGGCGCTTGCGCTTTTCTCATTACTGCATAGGTAAAAATGAGACTTTCCAAACACCTTCACTGTTTTTGATTAAAGAAAATGAATACATGAATCGATCTCCATCCGCATCAATCAATTCTTCTTTGTTTGACTCCCATGAAAGTGTCGCTCGGTTATCATCCCAAATTGTTACTGTTACATTCGTGTTACTTGATATTTCATCCCATTCTTTTTTACGATGATCTTCTGGAATTTCGATATGTTCTTCCTTACTCCACAACACATAGTCTTCATCTTGAATATACAGTTCATATTCAGTTTCGTATTCACCAGTCATGCCTGCATGAAAATATAATTTAGCAATCGTTAACGGGTCTAGGCCTTTTAATCCTTCATCATCTAGGTTTTCGGTAAACTCTTGATAGATGAATTGTTCCTCTTTTGATAAGTGTTGTAGGTTTACGTCTTCTACAACGTACTCTTCGGTTACTTCCGGTGGTTTAAACTCTGTTGGTTCTTGTTCTGCATCTTCTCCTTCGTCTACAGTTCTTATTTGTTCAGTAGGAGTTGGAGCTGCTGCATCATGTTGAGAACTAGATAATTCATTTAAAATGAAGTTTCCTAGATAAATGAAGCCAATGGCAAAAAGTGCGAATGTTAAGAGTCGAGGCAGCAATGGAAAGGATGTCCTTGTCTCGAACTTTTGCTGCCTTATTTTTGCTCGGATTTTCGTTTTGTCGACTTCAGTAAACACTGGCTTGGAAGAGATATATTTGTCAAACTGTTTATTCAAAAGTTTTAATTCATGATCCAATTTGCTCACCTCTTTTTTCATATATGACGTGAAGTTTTTCTCGGGCACGTTTTAATCTCGTTTTTATCGTCGATTGGTTTGTTGTAAGAATCGCAGCAATTTCTTCAATGGAAAATTCTTTATAGTAAAACAATAGAATAACTTCGCGGTATTTCGTAGGTAGCGACAATACACATTCCATCAGTAATGATTGTTCATCTTTTTTAAACACTTCTGATTCTGGTGTATCTGAGGTTCCATTTTTGAAAGAAAATAAAGTATTTGTAAGTTGAATATTGCGTTGATACCAACTTTTTTTATAGTCCTTGCACTTGTTAATCGCAATTTTATAAATCCAAGTTTTTAACAACGATTGCTGTTTAAATGTATGGAACTTCAGAAAAATTGACACAAACACATCTTGTGTAACATCATCGTCTTGCGCCCAACTTTTTGTATACGTATAAACGAGCCGCTTTACTTCCTCTCCATATTTTTGCATGATTTCCTCAAGTGCTTCTTCATTGTTCATTTGGATGATCTCGCAGTCCGGATTTGCACATATTTTGTCTACATTCACACTCAACCTTTTCACCCCTTTATTAAGCGTTTTCAATTTATTTACTACAACGTAACATCTCATTCAATAGACGAATCATTGCTGAGGCAGGTTTCAAATAAAAAAAAATTCTGCATAAATTATATACAGAACCTTTGTAGATAAATAGTTATTTACGATAAATTTTCCATTAGGGCAGAGTATTGTACACTACACCAAATTGAGTACTATGTTCCAACTCGTCAATGAGAGCGTAAGAAAAAGTATCTTTGACGACCGTATTTGTTGTTGCTAAAGTCATATTGCGATAAAACTTTGCTGAATCTAGTTCTCTCTTTAAAGCTATTAGAATACCTTCTTTGTAATTTGAGTAATGAATCTGTTCAATTTCGTACTTTAACTCATTTTTTGATAAGCGCTCATATAGTTTTTTAAGTGCTTGTAGATGAACAAGTTCATCTTCGTAGGCGTGTTCAATAAATTCTTTATGAAGATCATTTGTGGCTTCTTTCAATAACCTGAGATAAAACTCAACAGTTGTTGCTTTGTCCACGATAGATTGATAGATCTGTTGAATGAGCTGTCCAATGGATTGTTCACTTAAAAGTGGAATGAAGCGAATGTGTTTGTTTTCCTTATGGTTGCATTCTTCAGAAGTCATGTACTGATCTACTTGATTATAATGTGGGTAAAAGTACAAATTTCATCACCTCTACTTATAGTTCACCTCAATAGAAGTTTATGTGATAAAGTAAGAGATGATGTTACATAAAAAGGGATTTATCATTATATCTTGAATAAAATAGTGTAGTACAATTTACTGAAAGAAAGAGGTGTCGATGATGAAGCAGGACGAATTTGTCACTGAAAAACATAGGCAGACAAGAAATACATTTCGTTTTATTGGGCCGCTCATCGTAGCGGTTGGTGTTATACTAACAGTTATTGCAGGAATTGATTTTTTTACATTAGAAATGTTTGAAAAGCCAACGTATTTTTGGTTATTTTTTCTATCAATACCAATTCTATTTGTCGGTATTAGTTTGTGTAGCTTTGGCTACGGGGGAAAAGTAGCAGAGTATCAAGCAAGAGAATATGCTCCAGTAGCAAAAGATACGATTCAGTATTTAGCAAAAGAAACCATTCCAGCTGTAAAAGAGATCTCTAAGTCTATTAATAGTGGTAAGCAAAGCGAAGAAATAACGTGTTCACAATGCGATCATAAAAATAAACCTGACGCTAAATTTTGTAATGGTTGTGGAGAGAAGCTGGCTCTAGTGTGTCCGACGTGTAATGGGATAAATAAGGCGGATGCTGGTTTTTGCGACGAGTGCGGTTCGAGGTTTTAGAATGTATTCATATCGTTCATTACACTTAAATGACTTACCTATGATCTGTACGTTCCCACAAGATCAACGTGAAGCTTATTTCATGTGCCCAACTGCTTCTTCTTATCCAATAAGTGCAAAGGACCTAGAAGTAATAGCAAAAGATAGGGTTGCTCCTACCGTTGTACTACACGATCAAAAAGTTGTCGGCTATGCAAACGTTTACGACGTAGGGTTGGATTCATGCTCAATTGGAAATGTTATTGTTGCACCACAATACCGAGGAAAAAAGGTCGCCCATTATCTTATTGAGGTAATGGAGAAGATTGCAAGTGAAAAAATCGGAGTAAAGAAATTAAAACTGGTGTGCCATAATACGAATACGCAAGGGCTTTTGTTTTATACGAAAATCGGCTTCAAACCTTACGATGTTTTTGAAAAAAGAAACCAAGCCGGGGAGTATATCGCTCTTATTGCTATGGAGAAGGTAATAATCAATGTAGAGAAGCTGGTTCCATGAATAAGGAACCAGCTTTTTAGTGCGACTTAAAATTGGTACGCATTAAATAGCCTCTCGGAATAAATGATGAAAAAAACAATGACTGCTGAGAAACAAAC
>CAZIRM010000160.1:0-3780 GCA_964541705.1 uncultured Bacillaceae bacterium
TTATGCAACAATTTTAAAGGAATTAGGTTTACTAAAAAGAGGTCATTTAGTTGTCGTGGGAAGAGCGGACTTGGTTTCTGGTTATATTGGTCAGACCGCATTAAAAACGAAGAAAAAAATAAGAGAGGCGTTGGGTGGGGTCTTATTCATTGACGAAGCATATTCACTACTTCGAGGTGGACAAGCAGATTTTGGTCGAGAGGTCATCGATACGTTGGTCGACGAAATGACAAAGCATAACGAAAATTTGGTTGTGATTTTAGCCGGCTATCCCAATGAGATGAAACAGTTAATCGCTAGTAATCCAGGTCTTCAATCTCGCTTCAAACAGTACTTTCATTTTGAACATTATACAGTTACCGAGATGGTTGAAATCATTTCATTCCATGCAAAGAAAATGGGCTATTCATTATCGCAAGATGCGATAGCCCTTTTACACGATCAATTGATTCATGAGCAAAACAGAAACGGCAGATACGCTGTTGATTTAGTAAATAAAGCGATTGTGAACCATTCAGTTAGAGTTGCAACTGACCTTCTATCCGAGGACATTGATCAACTATCATTACTTAAAGAAAAAGACTTTATTTAATATTTGGGGGAATATACATGTATGTATCAAGTACGGCAGTAGAAGTTCGATATTCAGAAACGGATCAAATGGGTGTTGTTTATCATGCAAACTATTTAGTATGGTGTGAACTTGGGCGTACTGCACTTATTAAAGATTTAGGATTTGACTATGTGGAAATGGAGAAAAATGGGGTGTTATCACCTGTGATAAATATTAATCTCTCTTATAAGTATCCAGCAAAATATGGGGAGAGTATTGAGATTAAAACATGGATTGAACACTACACAGGTATTAAAGTCGTCTACGGTTATGAAATCATAAATGAACAAGGGAATGTGTGTGTAACTGGAACGAGTGAACATGTTTGTGTAAAAAAAGAAACATTCCGACCGATCTCAATTAAAAGAATGTTCCCAGATTGGCATGACTCATACGAGAAAAATAAAAAACAAACGTAATTTTTTTCGTGCATAAATCTTTTGGTTGGGCAGAAAATATACCTTGTAAATCATACAAGGAGGGTATACCTTATGCCAAAACGCGATAACAGGAGCAATAACGTCGAAAGACTCGAACAAATGGTGACAAATACAATTGAGCATATAGAAGAAGCACACAAAACATTACAAAGTGAAAACTTATCCCAAGAGGACCGTCAGGCAATTGAAGCGAAAAATGCTCGCAGGGAAGAAAGTATTCAACAGTTCCAATCTGAAATTGAAGATGAAAAACATGCGAGAGAACGTGGGGAGATCTAAAGGACTAGCAAGGCATAATGTCTTGCTCTTTTTTTGTTAAATTGTCTTACAAATCTTGCGAATATTTCATACATACATGATAAAATGGATAATAGGAAAATGATGGAGGGATTACGAATGAAAAAGATGCAACAATTAATTATTGAAGCGATGAAAACGAAACCAGTCATCGATGCAGTAGATGAGATTAATCAAAGAGTAAGCTTGTTAAAGCAATATTTATTGTACACGAAAATGAAAGGGTTTGTTCTTGGTATTTCTGGTGGGCAAGATTCGACGTTAGCAGGAAAATTAGCCCAAATGGCTATCGACGAGTTGAATAAAGAAGACACCTTAAATGAATATAATTTTTTTACTGTAAGACTTCCTTACGGTGAACAGTTTGACGAGGCAGATGCACAAGATGCGTTGAACTTCATTCAACCTTCGAAACGATTAACCGTAAATATTAAAGAAGCTGTAGATGCATCGTATCAAGCCTTTTCAGTGGCAACAGGTGAAGAAATGAGTGATTTTGTTAAAGGGAATACAAAGGCAAGAGAGAGAATGAAGGTACAATACGATATTGCTGCTCATTATCAGTGTCTTGTTATAGGGACGGACCATTCAGCGGAAGCAATTACAGGCTTTTTTACAAAACACGGGGATGGGGCATGTGACATTGTGCCATTGTACGGACTCAATAAACGACAAGGAAAACAATTGTTACAGCAGCTAGGGTGTCCAGAACATTTATACAAGAAAACTCCTACAGCTGATTTAGAAGATGACAAGCCAGGGCTGCCAGATGAAGTAGCATTAGGGTTTACATACGAACAGATCGACGACTACCTAGAAGGGAAAGAAGTTGCCGAAGAGATTAAGACCAAAATCGAACTGAAGTATAAGGTAACGGAACATAAACGTCAAAGTGCCGTAAATCTTTATACAAACTGGTGGCAAGAAAATGAATAACACGGATTTACATTTGCACACTACAGCATCTGATGGTGGTTATACCCCCTCAGAACTTGTTACTAAATGTAAAGAAGTAGGCTTGGACTATATCGCCATTACTGATCACGACACAATTTCCGGCGTTCAAGAAGCAATGGAAGTTGGTAATGGCATTGGTGTAACCGTGATTCCAGGAATTGAGTTTAGTACAAAAGAGCAAGGGAAAAGTGTTCATATGTTAGGCTTTGACATCGATCTCACATACAAGCCTTTTTTAGAGATGCTAAAAGAACAACAAGAAATGAGAAAAAAGCGACTTCGATCAATGATCGGCAAGTTTAATGAGATAAGTATTTCCTTAACAGAGAACGACATATTAAAACATGTCGACGGGGCTAGTATTGGTCGTCCGCACATCGCTAAAGCACTTGTAGAACAGGGGGTCGTCAAAACTGTAGCCGAGGCATTTGATCAGTTTTTAGCTGAAGGAAAACCCTGTTATGTAAAAAGGGAAAAAGAATTGACACCAGAGGAAGCGATGGAGTGGATTCACAAAGCTAAAGGGGTATCGGTGGTCGCCCATCCTGTTTACTATTCTTTTGATAAAGAAATCGAAAACTGGGTGGCTTCAGGGTTACTAGATGGTATCGAAGTTTATCATCGGGACCATGATGAAGCAACAAGACGTCATTATGAAAACCTCGTAGAGACGTTGGAAGGAAAGTATAATAAAAAACTAATTGTTACAGGTGGATCGGACTTTCACCACGAAGATTACGGAAGGGTGAGAGAAGCGCTAGGAGTAACGAGAATAAGTAATCATTATGCACTTGCTCTTTTACATCATATAAAGAAGTCTGCTCAAATCTAGAGCAGACTTCTTTACTATTTTTCTATCTCTATAGTTGACTCAATTACCACTTCATTTAAGGCTTGCGTTGCCAGTTGATCTGCTTCCTGATTTCCTTTTCGATCAATGAGTTCAAAGGTTGGAGTTAGTCCATTCTTTTTTATTTTCTCCTCAATTTTTTCAATCCAGCGAAGGTGTTCTTCTTCGTAACAAGGCCATTCGTCAGTGATTTGATTGATTACTACTAACGAATCTCCTTTAATTGTGATGGGGATATGGTGAACACCTAGAACTTCTAATTCATTCACTAACATCCATAATGCAGCATATTCTGCTTCATTATTAGAAGTAATAAGTTCAAATGGTTGATTTTTTCTTAGACGAAATTGTTTCTCGTTTTGTTCATAATAAATAACAATTCCAGCTCCAGCAGCAGATGTATCCTTTTGAAATCCACCATCAAAAAAAGCAGTGATCGTATGTGGTTCGCCTTTCAAACTTTCTAGGTACTTAAGTAGTTGTTTTTTGATCCATGTTTGACCAGTGTCGTCAACAAACTGAATTTTTACGATTCGCCCACTCTGCTCCATATCTTCTGCCAGTTGAAGTACAATAACAAGAGCCGATCTGGCTGATGCTGTTTACAAGGAAGTTGGTTTGTC
>CAZIRM010000161.1:0-3591 GCA_964541705.1 uncultured Bacillaceae bacterium
TCAAAAAATATGTATAAAATTTTGAAGTTAGACTGATATCTAGCTTCAAGACGCTTCTATGAATTGCTTACGGGGAAGGTTTGCGACGAGTAACCGCAGGAGCAGCGACTACTCGCTCGAGGTCACTTCGGTCCGTCAATTGAAGCCAAATGTGTGCTTCTGCTTGCCGACCCTCCAGTGCGTGTCGCTCGTGAACTTTTATTGAGATTTACTGTACGAAGAGTAAATCGTAGGCGCATTTAACCAACGGATATTCACCTTCTCTTTCTCGTCTTGTTAAACTATCCATATAATATTTTTAGTAACTGTGTTATGATGATCGTGTTATATAAAGATTATTCGACAAAATCGGAAAAATGATTTTGTCAAATAGCGAATAGGGTCGAAAACGTGAGAAAAACAGCTGTTTATTTAATAAAACAAAGTTTTTTAATATTTTTTAAAAAAATAAAAGGTAATTATCCATGCTTGTCGAATAAGTATTTTAGAGAAAAATGAAAACAAAATAGGGAGGAACAAGTAGTGCAAAAAATTAAAGTTTTTATTGCGGATGACAACCGGGAATTGGTGAATTTACTTGAGGAGTATATTTCAAGTCAGGATGAAATGGAAGTTGTGGGTGTTGCTTATAACGGTCAAGAGTGTTTAAATGCAATCCACGACAAGCAACCAGATGTCCTGATTTTAGATATTATAATGCCACATCTTGATGGAATTTCTGTTTTAGAAAAAATGAATTATCAACAAATGGCGAAAAGACCAAATATTATTATGCTAACAGCATTTGGGCAAGAAGATGTAACGAAAAAAGCTGTTGAATTAGGAGCAGCTTACTACATCCTAAAGCCTTTTGATATGGAAACATTACTTAATAAAATAAAAGATGTCAGCGGTTTAGGGAAAAACCAGTCTTTCTTCCAACAAAAGACATCGGCTTTTCTACCTCGCACAGAGAGCAAGAAGTTTAATTTAGATGCCAGTATTACGAGTATTATCCATGAAATTGGTGTGCCTGCTCATATAAAAGGTTATATGTATTTACGTGAAGCAATTACAATGGTTTACAATGATATTGAATTACTTGGCTCTATCACTAAAGTACTTTACCCCGATATAGCGAAGAAATTTAATACCACTTCTAGTAGGGTCGAGCGCGCAATCCGCCATGCGATTGAAGTGGCATGGAGTAGAGGGAATATCGAATCAATCTCAAGTTTGTTTGGCTACACAGTCAGTCATTCAAAAGCGAAGCCGACGAATTCTGAATTTATCGCGATGGTCGCTGATAAATTACGTATTGAACATAAGGTTAGTTAAATAAGAAAAGAACTACTTACAAAAGAGTTTGTATGTAGTTCTTTTTTTTCTTTATTTAATTAGGGGATAGACATAAAACAGATATATAACAGGCGAAAGGTAGATATATAACAGATGATAAAAGACGAAAAATTCAAACTTTTTAAACCCTTGAATTATCACAAATTAGCTAAAAAATATTCAAGAGTTCATGGTTTTGTCATATACAAAAAAACAAAATAATTATATAATAAAAGTAAGAAACTTATAATACAGATAAGAAACTTTTTTGAAACAGTTATGATTTTAAAAAAGGGCTGTTGATAGTTTCACCTTTAATCTTAGTTATTATATTTCATGTAAAAAAGTCACATTAGTACTTGTAGCTTTTAAGAGAGGGAGATGAATGAAATGGAAGCTTGGAAAGGTTTCGAATTAGGGGAATGGTCTGAAAAGATCGATGTAAGAGATTTTATCCAAAAAAACTGGACACCTTATGTGGGTGACGACAAGTTTTTAGTTGGTCCAACAAATCAAACAAAAGAACTATGGGATCAAGTTTTAGAGTTAATGAAGAAAGAAAGAGATAACGGTGGAGTACTTGATGTTGATACGAAAACGATTTCAACAATTACTTCACATGCACCGGGCTATATCAGCAAAGATAAAGAACAAGTTGTCGGTTTACAAACAGATGCACCATTAAAACGTTCAATTCAGCCAACTGGTGGAATTAGAATGATGGTTTCTGGTTGTGAAGCCTATGGATTTAAGTTAGATCCTGAAATTGAAAAAATTTACACGGACTACCGTAAAACGCATAACCAAGGTGTATTTGATGCTTACACTTCAGAAATGTTAAAAGCACGTAAAGCGGGTATTATCACTGGTTTACCAGATGCTTATGGACGTGGAAGAATTATTGGTGATTACCGTCGAGTAGCTTTATACGGTGTAGACAAATTAATTGAAGATAAAACTGCAGTTAAAAAGAGCTTAGAAAACGGTGCGATTACAGAAGATGTTATTCGTGATCGTGAAGAACTTAGTGAGCAGATCCGTTCTCTACAAGAATTGAAACAGATGGCAGCTTCTTACGGATTTGACATTTCTCTACCGGCTACAACAGCAAAAGAGGCGTTCCAGTGGTTATACTTTGGTTATTTAGCTGCAATTAAAGAACAAAATGGTGCAGCGATGAGTTTAGGAAGAGTTTCTACATTCTTAGACATCTATATCGAAAGAGATTTAGCAGCTGGTACAATTACAGAAGCAGAAGCACAAGAAATTGTTGATCACTTTGTAATGAAACTTCGTCTAGTTAAGTTCTTAAGAACCCCTGATTATGACCAATTATTTAGTGGAGACCCTACTTGGGTAACTGAGTCAATCGGTGGTATGTCAGAAGATGGGCGCCCACTAGTAACGAAAAACTCATTCCGTTTCTTATATACATTAGTAAACTTAGGTCCAGCACCGGAGCCGAACTTAACCGTTTTATGGTCGACTCAACTTCCAGATGGATTCAAGAAATATTGTGCGAAAATGTCTATTGAGACAAGTTCAATTCAGTATGAAAATGATGACATTATGAGAAAAGATTATGGGGATGACTATGGAATCGCATGTTGTGTATCAGCAATGCGTATCGGTAAACAAATGCAATTCTTTGGTGCTCGTGCCAATTTAGCAAAAGCTTTACTTTACACAATTAACGGTGGAGTAGATGAAAAGCTTAAAATGCAAGTAGGTCCAAAGTTTGAGCCGATCACATCGGAATATCTTGACTATGAAGAAGTTGCAGAGAAGTTCGAAAAAGTTCAAGATTGGTTAGCTCAAATTTATATTAATTCATTAAATGTGATTCACTATATGCACGATAAATATAGCTATGAAAGAATTGAAATGGCGCTACATGACAAAGACATTCTTCGTACAATGGCTTGTGGTATCGCTGGTTTATCAGTTGTTGCTGACGCATTAAGTGCCATTAAATATGCAAAAGTAAAAGTTATCCGTGACGAAGATGGCATTGCTGTTGATTACGAAATTGAAGGAGATTTCCCTAAATTCGGTAACAACGATCCTAGAGTTGACGATATGGCATCATATATTGTTGAAAACTTTATGAACAAGTTACGTCAACACCCAACATACAGAAATGCGCTACACACTCAATCTGTATTGACGATCACATCAAACGTTGTTTACGGTAAGAAAACAGGGAATACGCCTGATGGAAGAAAAGCTGGAGAGCCATTTGCACCAGGAGCTAACCCAATGCATGGTCGTGAT
>CAZIRM010000162.1:0-3576 GCA_964541705.1 uncultured Bacillaceae bacterium
CATGGCTTTTTTAATATCTAATAGGGTTATGCATTTCATTTTACAACAGACCTCTATTTTTTTTGAAAGTTTGTCATAATTGTTGGACAACGTCATAAGTATATAATGTCCTAGATTGTACATTCATTTTAAAGGTTCGCGATAATGGAACTAGGTGAGAATCGTCTTTTAAGTCAATGGGCGTCTATCTATTCTTCGTTCGTGAATTTTATTAGTGACAATAATTGATCGGGAGGGGTATAAAGTGGAAAAAGTAGATATCTTCAAGGATATCGCTGAAAGAACGGGTGGCGATATTTATTTAGGGGTAGTGGGCTCCGTTAGAACGGGTAAGTCGACATTTATTAAAAAGTTTATGGAATTAGTAGTGATTCCAAACATTGAAAATGAGGCAGAAAAGGCACGTGCAAAAGATGAATTGCCGCAGAGTGCTGCTGGTAAACAAATTATGACAACAGAACCAAAATTCGTACCTAATCAAGCAGTTTCAATTCATGTAGATGAAGGATTAGATGTAAATGTCCGTGTTGTTGACTGTGTAGGATATGCAGTGCCAGGAGCAAAAGGGTATGAAGATGAAAATGGTCCAAGGATGATAAATACACCTTGGTATGAAGAGCCAATTCCGTTCCAAGAAGCGGCGGAAATCGGAACGAGAAAAGTAATTCAAGAACATTCGACGCTTGGTGTCGTTATTACAACGGATGGCACAATTGGTGAGATACCTAGATCAAGTTATGTTGAATCGGAAGAGAGAGTCATCAATGAGTTAAAAGAAGTTGGAAAACCTTTTATCGTTATTGTAAACTCCGTACGCCCGCAAGCCCCTGAGACGGAAGCACTCCGCAATGAGATAATGGAGAAGCATGATGTTCCAGTACTTGCTTTAAGTGTTGAAAGTATGAACGAGCAGGACATTAATAACGTGTTGCGAGAGGTTTTATTTGAGTTCCCTGTACACGAAGTGAATGTCAACCTTCCTAGTTGGGTAATGGTACTAAGAGAAGAGCATTGGCTACGTCAAAGCTATGAGGAAGCAGTCCGTGGCACTGTTAAGGATATTAAGCGTTTGAGAGACGTTGATCGAGTTGTAGGGCAATTTGGTGAGTTTGAGTTCATCGATCATGCCGGATTAGCAGGGATTGAAATGGGTCAGGGAGTTGCAGAAATTGATTTATATGCTCCAGATGATCTATATGATGAGATCTTAAAAGAAGTGGTTGGAGTAGAAATACGTGGCAAAGACCATCTCTTACAGTTAATGCAAGATTTTGCTTATGCAAAATCCGAATATGACCAAGTTGCAGAAGCGTTAAAGATGGTGAAACAAACGGGCTACGGAATTGCTGCTCCTACAGTAAACGATATGAGCTTAGATGAGCCAGAAATCATCCGTCAAGGATCAAGATTTGGTGTAAGGCTTAAAGCTGTTGCTCCATCAATTCATATGATTAAAGTTGATGTTGAAAGTGAATTCGCACCAATTATTGGTACAGAAAAACAAAGTGAAGAGTTGGTTCGTTACTTAATGCAAGACTTTGAGGACAATCCACTTTCAATTTGGAACTCAGATATTTTTGGTAGATCATTAAATTCAATTGTTAGAGAAGGTATTCAAGCAAAGATTTCTCTAATGCCTGAAAATGCTCGTTATAAGCTAAAGGAAACACTTGAAAGAATTATAAACGAAGGATCAGGTGGACTGATTGCCATTATTCTTTAAACAAAAAACTCCCTATTTGGGAGTTTTTTGTATTTGAACGAAGGAATCGTTTAAGACTGTGATTTTCGATTATTTGCAAGCGGCATAGAATTGCGTGTTATCTTGTCTATCAGTAGTTGCGGAGGTGGCAATTATATGATAGAATTCCTTCAAATGGTGTTTTTTCTTATAATATTTTGAGAGAAAATAGTGAAAAAAGTCTTAAAAATTATAAGATTTCATCAAAAGATATTGAAAAATCAGCCATGATCGTATAATATTAGGCTTGTTATTCAATATTTTCCTAATAAACACGTATAAATTTTGTTATTTTGTGCAAGAAAATGAATAACACTTAATTTTTGGGAGGAGGTGAATTTCATGAACAAAACAGAACTTATAAATGCAGTTGCTGAGAAGTCAAGCCTTTCTAAAAAGGATGCTACTAGTGCAGTAGATGCTGTATTCGAGGCAATCACTGACTCTCTTCAAAGTGGAGATAAAGTACAATTAATCGGATTTGGTAACTTTGAGGTACGTGAGCGTGCAGCTCGTAAAGGTCGTAACCCTCAAACAGGTGAAGAAATTGAAATTGCTGCTAGCAAGGTGCCAGCATTTAAACCTGGTAAAGCCCTTAAAGATGCAGTTAAATAATTAATTCATACATAAGGGGCAAAAGAGTCGTATTTACGGCTCTTTTTTCTTTTATAAGGGTTATCGCCTAGCCTCAGGACGCATCTATGAATGAATGGCTTACTGGAAAGTTTTGCGACGAGTAGTCGCAGAAGCACATCGCTCGTGACCAAGGCGCTTGTGCTTTTTTTTATGAAAAATGATGAGACAGTCTAAGGAGTCATTTGCGTTCAATCCTTTCACTGTGCTATCATGCACATAATTAATAATCGTGGAGGGGTCGTTTTGTCAAAGGTTAATCAAGCAAAAATAGAGCAGGCGGTTCGAATGATATTAGAAGCTGTTGGAGAAGACCCGGAGCGCGAAGGGTTACTAGAAACGCCAAAGCGAGTAGCGAAAATGTACGAAGAAGTATTCCAAGGGTTACATCAAGATCCGGAGGAACATTTTGCTACAATATTTTCTGAAGATCACGAGGAGCTAGTTTTAGTAAAGGATATACCGTTTTATTCTATGTGCGAACATCACCTTGTTCCGTTTTTTGGTAAAGCCCATGTCGGCTATATACCGAAGGGTGGGAAGGTAACTGGACTAAGTAAATTAGCGAGAGCTGTTGAAGTTGTTACCAAGCGTCCGCAATTGCAGGAAAGAATTACCTCGACCATTGCTGAAGCAATGGTAAGGACTCTACAACCACAAGGGGTAATTGTAGTCGTTGAGGCGGAGCATATGTGCATGACAATGCGCGGTGTAAAAAAACCAGGCACTGTCACAATCACATCAGCTGTTAGGGGAGCTTTTGCAAATGACGCTGCCGCTAGAGCTGAGGTATTATCTTTAATTAATGGAAAGTGAATAAAAGTGTAGCTAAGAAACGTACTGTCATTGACAAGCTAATCTTTATATATAATAGTAATAGATAGAGAAAAAAATATAGAAAGTAGGAAGTCGCGATGGCTAGTAATGAACAATTTATCGTAATTAAGGCAAAAGAAAACGGTGTAAATGTTATTGGATTAACACGTGGAACGGACACAAGGTTTCACCATTCAGAAAAACTGGACAAGGGCGAGGTAATGATTGCCCAGTTTACTGAACATACTTCTGCAATGAAGGTTAGAGGGAAAGCAATTATACAAACCAGTCATGGAGAAATTGAAACAGATGGGTAAAGCAGGAATTTCCTGCTTTTCTTGTTGTTTAGGAAATTATAAAAAAGTCGACCTGTGGATAAGTATGCG
>CAZIRM010000163.1:0-3509 GCA_964541705.1 uncultured Bacillaceae bacterium
TCCACATTTTTCAAATTACTTCATCAAAAATTTAATTTTGTCCTGTGGCTCATATACTAAATCGATTTATTTCTTAAAAGAAAACTTTTCATTCAAGGCCATTTTCATAAACTTTGTTCGTCAAACAAAACGTATCCAAAAACAATCCTTAGGAAAAGACCCTTGTCTATATAAATGAAGGTTCAAGAGTTATCTTGAACCTTCATTTATATCAATAATTGATCTTTTGTCTTTTTTATCAGTGGATGAGCCTTAATCTGATCAGTAGCTTTACTCATCCAGTAATGGTAAAGGTCCAATTCGTTCCATTTTGCCAATAACCACAAATACGAAATCCAAATGTTCACTTCCTCAGGATCTTTAGCAAGCAGTGTTTCAAAAAGCTCTATCGAGCGTTTCTTCTCATTTAGCAAGCCATAATTCCAAGCGATTCCGTGTTCGACCCACGATTCATTGTGCCCAAGCGCTTGCAGCCTTCTATAACAATGGATGGCGGTCGAAAAATAGCCCATTTGCTCAAATTCATACGCAATTGACACTAACAATTCTCGATGCTCGATGAGTTGTAAAGAAGCATACCAGGATTCAAACGCCTTGGTTTCATTCCCGCTTCTCAAATAAGATAACCCTAAAAAATAATAAGATTCCCCATCCTCGTCATTATGTTCTAGTGCTTTTTTAAAAAATGGAATCGCTAAGCTACCTTTATTTAGTAAGAGATAAGCAATCCCCATATTATAAAGGAGATCTGGATTAGTGAAGTATTGTTCTGCTTTTTCAAAAAAAGAAATTGCTTCATCGTATTGTCGTAATCGACCATATAAACAACCCAAACCGAAGTAAGCAAAGTGCTTCTCAATTGTACTTTCACTCGAATGAGCAACGTATAGAAAGGATTCTTTAGAGAGGTCGAGGTTCGCTTCATATAAATTCGCAAAACCAATGAATAAGTGATGACTTGCCTCAAGACTCTCGTCAATCTCATTTAGTTCCTGTTTTAAAACCTCAATTGCTTTAGGGAACATCTCCAAGTCGAAATACGTGATCCCCTCAGTTTTCATCTGTTTTATTTCAGTTACATTCGGTTCGCTATTTTCTTCCTTTAAATCTTTAAGATCATCCAAGTTATCTTCCATTTCCATCCACGTTTGCAGTAATTGCTCACACTCATTTGCCAATTCAGTATAAAGTTTTTCATTGTACTGATTATTTTCAATCGCAGATTTTAACGTTTGATAACGTCTGCGCCACTCTTCTAACCATTTTTCCATCTAAATCCTCCTTTAATCCATTTTTAAAATGAGGATCATCACACGTTTATGTTAAGTGTGAGATAATAGGAGGACTTATATGCAATTTAACGGATAGTAGAAGCTGGTTCTGTTCCTAACATTTCTATAATTCGGTTATTCTCATCCATAATGGCAACTTTAGGAGTGTGTTGCTTAACTTTCTCTTCTGCAATCAAGGCATAAGAGATAACGATTACTACATCGCCTACCTGTGCCAGACGAGCTGCTGCACCGTTTAAGCACACAACCCCACTTCCTCTTTCACCTGGGATAATATACGTCTCGAACCTTGCACCATTGTTATTATTGACAATTTGCACTTTTTCGTTAGGTAGCATATCTACAGCATCTAAAAGTTCTTCATCAATCGTAATACTTCCAACATAGTTCAAGTTAGCTTCTGTTACTCTTGCGCGATGAATCTTACCTTTCATCATTGTTCGAAACATGTTTCTCTCTCCATTTCATTCTGTTTTTTATACTGTCATCGTGATGTTGTCAATTAATCGAGCTTGACTATACTTTATTGCCACGGCAATGATAATTTCCCCTTCAAGGCTCTCTAAATCCTCCAAATGTGGATAAGACAGAATATCAATATAATCTAATGAGCCCTTTGCATGGCTATTTAGGAATTGGCTAATTTTTTGTTTGATTTTTGAGACGTTTATTTCACCCATGTGAATGAGTTGGACTCCGTATTGTAAAGCCTCATAGATTTTGGGAGCCAACGCTCGTTCTTCCTTTGATAAGTAAACGTTTCTTGAACTTTTCGCTAGCCCATCGTTCTCTCTTAATGTTTCACATTTCACCAACTGAACTGGGATATTGTAGTCTTTAATCATCGTTTCTATAACCGCTACTTGTTGAGCGTCTTTCATCCCAAAATAAGCGCAATTTGGCTGAACGAGGTTAAAAAGTTTCATTACTACTGTAGCAACTCCATCAAAATGACCCGGCCTTGACTTCCCACATAGGACATCAACACCCTTTTCAACTTTAATAATCGAACTTAAAGGGGTTGGGTACATCTCTTTTACATCAGGATAAAAAATGAGATCAACTTCCGCTTCTCGCGCCAATTTCTCATCGTTTTCAAAATCTCTTGGATACCGATCAAAATCTTCATTTGGACCGAACTGTAACGGATTAACAAAGATGCTAAGAACAACAAAGTCATTTGCTTTTCTTGCTTGTCTAATGAGATGAAGATGTCCTTCATGCAAATAGCCCATTGTCGGGACAAAACCGATTGTTTTTCCTTGTTGTTTGACTTGATGTATCTGAAATTGCAGTTCATTTATTTTACTTACCGTCCGCATGATTAACCCCCATACAACTGATCTAACTCTTCATCCTTGATTGTGAATGTATGTTCTTTAGCAGGAAACTGGTGTTGTTTCACATCTGTAACGTAATGTTTAAATGCCCCAAGCACTTGATTTGTGATGCTTGTATATTGCTTTACGAATTTTGGAACGTGGACACTTCCATAACCAATAACATCATGATAGACGAGTACTTGCCCATCCGTATTCATTCCCGCACCAATACCTATCGTCGGGATTGAAATTGATTCTGTGATAATTGCTGCAATTTGTTCAGGGACACATTCTAGCACCAGCATTGAAGCGCCTGCCGCTTCGACTGATTTAGCATCTTCAATTAATTGTCTTGCCGTCTCTGCATCTTTCCCTTGAACACGGTAGCCACCTAAGACACCAACAGATTGGGGTGTAAGACCTAAATGTGCCACTACAGGTACACCAGCATGCGTTAACTTGCTTATGGTTTCAATAACAGGACCGTTTCCTTCTAATTTAACGGCATTCGCTCCTCCGTCCTGCATCAAAATTTTAGCGTGTTGCACTGTCTCTTGAAACGAACTATGGTACGTTAGGAAAGGCATGTCTGCCACAATAAATGTATCTTTTGCTCCACGCTTCACTGCTCGTGTATGAAGGAGCATATCTTCAATCGTTACTGGAATTGTAGAATCATATCCTAGTACAACCATTCCTAGAGAATCACCAACTAATATTAGATCAACCCCAGCTTCTTCTACGATTCTTGCTCCTGGCGCATCATACGCCGTTACCATGACGATTTTCTCTTTTTCTAGTTTCATTTTTTTAAATTGTGCTGTTGTTTTCATTTATAACAACCTCCCTCAATATACTTTAATTTTCTCACGAATACTCATGTATTCTTAATATT
>CAZIRM010000164.1:0-3401 GCA_964541705.1 uncultured Bacillaceae bacterium
GGTTCAAGAAAAACCTTGAACCACAAAGCTCGGCGAATGCCGAGAGACTATTATACAAATAGGAGGCAAATTCATGAGTAGAATTGTTGATCTTTCAACACAAGTTAGTGACATTGTTATCAAAGTACCTCAAGCTGATAAGGTACTAAAAAGGTTTAAAATAGATTTTTGTTGTGGTGGTAAACGTCCGTTAAAGGATGTCGTTCTTGAAAAAGGCCTTTCTGGTGATGAATTAATAAATGAAATTCACGAACTCTATCTTAAATCGAAGCAATCCGTAACACATGATTGGTTAACAGTTGATTATCAAACGTTAATCTCTCATATTATTCACACTCATCACGAATACCTATTAGAAGAATTGCCGCAATTGAGTATGTATACAACAAAGCTCATGCGTGTCCATGGTGATATTCACCCTGAGTTACATCACGTCCACTCATTATTTCATGAGTTAAAACTTGAGCTAGAGCAGCATCTTGTAAAAGAAGAGAAACAAGTATTTCCACATATTGTTGAATATGAGGAAAAGAAAACAAGTGAAAATCTTACTAAAGCAGTCGTAGCCATTGAAGAACTAGAAAAAGAGCATGAACATGCTGGAGATATCTTGAAACAATTAAGAAGTATTACATCTGAGTTTCAGGCTCCAGAAGACGCTTGTACAACCTATCGTTTAACGTACCAAAAACTAGAAGCGCTAGAAGGCGATCTGTTTCAACATATCCATTTAGAAAACAATATTCTTTTCCCTCGTTTATTAAAGGAGAAGAACTAATAAACAGAACAAAACATGGTTCACCTTTAGTGGTGAACCATGTTTTCATAGAGGGACTTGACCTTTCTTAAACAATTAATTATAATTATACCGAACATGAGTTCTTATGAAAGGGAGACTGCACTATGTTGAACAAAGATGAATTAGATTTTTTTGAACTATTTATCATTCTCTCATATACGAGGGCAACACTAGAATCGGATTTGAAGGCATTAAGTGTTACCTCATTTAAACTGAAAGAACCTTACAAAAACTTTATTCACTCGATGCTGAACAAATTAAGCCAAGATTTATTTAAAGTGAAAATACAATTAAAACAACGCAAGATGTCAATCGAACAAATTGAAAACGATGGCACATTTACCTCTTTCAATTGTTATTGTGGTGGTTACGTTCATACTAGCCGCTTCTTAAACAACCATTTAAAAAATAAAGTTCGAGAAAAATTAAACGAGATTTTTATTAATTAAAATCACAGTTAACATAATATAATTATAGTACCTTAATCTAATTTAAATCTTGTTTTTCCATTTGACCATTTACTTCATGAAAGAATTGACGTAATTGTAATCCGATTATTTCGCCTTGTGCTGGGTCATTTGCACTTTTGGGTGACCTTACTTCATCTACCTGATCTCGTTCGGTCACGATTACAATGTCTCTATTCGGATAATATAGGTGTACATAGGATTTTATTTTTAATTTTAACCAATCTGGATCTTGCGTGTCAGTTTCTATTGCCATCAGCAATTGGTCATTGTCATTTATAATCATGACATTACGTACCTCTTCCATTTTCAATAAAAGCTGCGATAACTCTTCTCTTACAAAGTCTTCATCAGTAGTTGGGGGTACGTTTGAATATCCTTCTGGTACATTTAACCCTCTACCATATTGGTCATTCTCAAAACTAGTGATTTGAGCTTGTCCATCTTCCCCTCCTTGGTTTACCCCACAACCACTGACATTAAAAACCAATAAAAACAAAAACAAGGCTACAAAAATATTTTTCATCCTATCATCACCTATTCCAACCATATTTTTGTTTATTTTTTACAGCAAAAAAATCTTTATTCACATGGTAGAAAGGTTTATATAAAAAGGTTGCTTCACAATAGCTGCTTTTCGCAATTTGTTATGAAACAACCTTTCCTGCTATTAATATAACCTTTATAAGTAACCGGAGCGATCTGATGATCGAGTTATACGAGCCCTCCGTTAAATTGGTCATCATCTACTATGCAGCACAAGTGTGGTTCTCAAAATCAAGTCCTAGAGATCCCATTCACCATCTATGATGCTTTATTCACTTTCATTTCTTTAAAGCTCATCTTCTTTTTATATGTCAATGAACGCCAAACCCACTCACACGGACCGTATTTAAACGATCTAAGCCACAAGTGGCTATATACCACTTGAAACAAGAAAATGGCGACAACGTAAAATACACCAATGCTAGGACTGACCTGTCCGTAAAGGCCAAAGCCATACCCGTTAAAAATGATGATTGAGATCATTGTTTGGATTAAATAGTTTGTCAGTGCCATCTTACCTACCGGGGAGAATACTCTCAAGACACTTAGCCAAGTTGATTTTAGACACAATAGGGTAATTGATGACACATAAAAAAATGATAAAATTAACCCTGATACGCCACCTACGACGTCAATGATTGCTGGACGCAAGATGTCTGAGATGTTCACAAACTCATTTAATATTAGAAAATACAGCGCATTAAGTAAAATCGAACTTACAAGGCTGTATTGCCAAACTTTAACGATCCAGTTTTTGTACTCGGGAATATTTTGATGAATCCCTCTTTTTCCCACATATAAACCGAAAAGGAAAACAGCTAGAACAGTTGGAACAACAATAATTAAACCAAAAATATAATTGGGAACTTCATTTATTAGACGGAACATCAATATTTCCAAAAAAGTTCCTTCTTTATATACGACTAATGCTTCATCGACTAACCCCTGATAGGTAACAACAATCTCGTCACTTAAATTTATCACTAGCGTGTTAAGTAAAGTCATTAAAGCTCTGATCACATAGGTTACGACAGAAATTCCAATTGCCCACATTAAGACGATCCTTGGTTTTAGATTGCGAAATAACAAGAGAAAAAATCCAGCACACGCGTACGGTAGTAAAATGTCTCCACTCCATAAAACAACACCATGAAACAGACCTAGAAGCAATAAAAATACTAGTCTGCGTGAATAGTAGCGCGATACAGATAGGTTTTTCTGTTGCAATCGATCGATAAAAATAAAAAAACCTAAACCGAACAAAAAGGAAAAAATCGTAAAGAAGCGACCTGTAAAGAATAAGGTAATGATTTGACTAGTTACATTGGTTGCTGTAGACTCCCATAGTGATTCTCCAGTAACTGAGAGAAACATCTTTGGACTATGGAAGAAGAGCATATTAACAATGAAAATACCAAAAAGTGCAAAACCTCTAATAATGTCTAACATTTCAATTCTTTCTTGCTTTAACACCGGTTGAACTGAATTCATTTAACTACCCCTCATTCTATAATTTAATAAATATAGTTAATTACACTAGCATTGCATTAATAAATATTAACTATTAAAAACATTCAAAATCTTCAAAA
>CAZIRM010000165.1:0-3245 GCA_964541705.1 uncultured Bacillaceae bacterium
TAAATTTCCAATTCTTTTGTTTTAAAGTCTTGACATATTACCGCAGGACTTTTAACTTTTTATTCACTATTATCGTAACAATTTTTATTTGATTTGAGAATACAAGAAATGCATATATAATAAATAAATGACTGGTTTTCTCTAAAAATACTCATTAAATTATACCTTTAGCAAACCGAAATCGGAGGGTAACATGAAAAATATACTAATTATTCATACTGGGGGAACAATTGCAATGTCTGAAAATGATCAGACGGGGGTTGTCGCGCCAAAAGAGTACAATCCGCTGCACGATACATTGGATCAACTAAAAGTTTATGCAAACATTACTTCTGAAGATTTTTTTAATGTTCCTTCGCCACATATCACTCCGGCCATGATGTTTCAATTAGCTAAATACATTGATCAACGTGTTAAGAGCGAAGCATTTTCCGGTGTTTTAATTACTCACGGAACTGACACATTGGAAGAAACTGCATACTTGCTTGATCTTTTACTACAGACAAGTATACCCGTTGTCGTAACAGGAGCGATGCGTTCGAGTAATGAACTTGGTTCAGATGGGCCATATAACTTAATTTCAGCGTTAAAGGTCACCATCTGCAATGAAGCCCACCACAAAGGTGTTTTAGTCGTCTTAAATGATGAAATCCACACGGCAAAAAACGTAACAAAAACGCATACAAGTAACATAGCAACGTTTCAAAGCCCTCAATATGGACCAATTGGGACAGTCACTAAAAGGGGCGTGTTCTTTCACCATATCCCATCCAAAAGAGATAGCTATCCTATCGAAAAGATGGATAAAAAAGTCGTTTTACTCAAAGCATATGCCGGCATGGAGAAAGACTTAATAG
Organism: uncultured Bacillaceae bacterium; assembly: GCA_964541705.1. GTDB lineage: Bacteria > Bacillota > Bacilli > Bacillales > Anaerobacillaceae > Anaerobacillus. The sequence continues at coordinate 858 of CAZIRM010000165.1, forward strand.
TTGCTGTCGAAAATTTAAACGTTCACGGTCTTGTCATTGAAGCATTTGGGCAAGGGAACCTCCCACCTAACCTTGTTAGCTGCTTAAAAGCATTACTTGCAAAGAAAATTCCTAATGTCCTTGTTTCTCGTTGTTTTAATGGAATCGTCCAAGATACTTACGGGTATGAAGGTGGGGGCAAACAGTTAAAGGAGATTGGGGTTATTTTTTCAAACGGCCTTAATGGTCAAAAGGCCCGATTGAAGTTAATGGTTGCTCTAGAGGTTACCAATGCTCACGAAAAACTCCAAGAGCTCTTCCTACATTAGACTAATAGGTTTTTAAAATACTGCCCTTCAGGATGAGACAAATGAGCAATTACATCACCGCTCAATTTGTCCCATTTTTTGAAGTGCAACTGACGTCTAGCTGCGGTGCAAATTCAATCGAGGACACTTCATGCCGCCCATTACGGTCAAAGTCGTTACCGCTGCTTGTCAGCCTAACAGTGAAGCGGCAATGTCGATTGATATCTCTGTGGCTTTGCGACGAGCAAGCAGAGCGGCGCAGGAGCAAAGCCGATGGGCGGACGCCTTGCGCTTTTTCTGAATCATTACTCAAGTAAGCTCTCTTGCCACTTGTTCTGCTATCAACTCACCATGAAGCCTACCGTTCTCAATAAAAATCTCATTCGCATTGTTACCCGCAGCTATTACCCCGGCAATAAAGAGCCCTTTACAATTCGTTTCCATTGTCTGAGGATCATAATATGGGCGCCCAGTTGTAGGATCCACGTTCACTCCACTTTTCTTCAACAAAGCATGATTAGGATGATAACCCGTCATTGCAAAGACAAAGTTCGCTTTTACAATAGACGTTTCTCCTGACATTTCAATTTCTACGTGATCAGGTAAAATGCGTCTTACATTCGCATTCATTTTCCAATTAATTTCTTTATTCTTAACAAGAGACTCAACTTCAGGAATGATCCAAGGTTTAATATTCTCGGAGAACTGGTGACCACGATAAAGAACTGTGACATAGGCTCCCGCTTTATGTAATTCTAGTGCAGCATCTACCGCGGAATTTTTCCCACCAATCACAACAACATCTTGATTAAAATAGGGGTGTCCTTCTTTAAAGTAATGAAAAACGTGCGGCTGATCTTCCCCAGGTATATTCAGTAAATTGGGGGAATCGTAATAACCCGTAGCAACAACTACTTGTTTACTAACATAGTTCTTTTTATTACCATGGTTAGTCACCGTCGTTACAGTAAATAAACCATTTTCGTTCTTTACAATGTTTAAAACCTCTTCATAGGCATTTATTCTTACCCTTTTTCTTTTTACGACCTCTCTATAATAGACAAGCGCTTCATTTCTTTTTGGCTTCCGTTCGACACTAAAAAAAGGGATGTCCCCAATTTCGAGCTTTTCACTTGTACTAAAAAATTGTTGATGAACTGGATAATGGGCAATTGCATTTACAACATTGCCCTTTTCGATGACAAGTGGATTATACCCTTTATTTTGTAGTGCTAAAGCAGCTGATAATCCACAAGGACCAGCTCCGACTATGATGACATTTTCTTTCGTTAACATTTGGACACCACCTTCAAATCTTACTTTCATCTTAGTGAAAATAAGGTCACTGTGCAAATAATTCGTTTTTTCCTTCTAGAAAAAATATCCCCCTCAATGGAGCGAGGGGGATGCAATTAGATTTTTTTTAGTGATAACTCAACCAATTTTTCAATCATCTCTGGATAGGATAAACCAATCTCTCTCGCCGCGTCCGGAAATAAACTTGTCGGTGTCATACCTGGCAATGTATTCACTTCAAGAATGACAGGTTTTGTTCCATCATGTGGAACAATAAAATCTACGCGGGAATAGACGTCACATCCGACTGCTCGGTGTGCTAACACTGCCTGTTCAAGAATAAGTGACGTAGTTTCTTCATCGAGTCGAGCTGGGACAATATGCTCACTCATTCCTGGTGCATACTTTGATTCATAATCGTAATAAGCGTTTTTAGGGACAATTTCAACAATTGGTAATGCCTTTTCTTCACCTTTGTTACCTAAAACCGCTACAGTTACTTCTTTTCCTGAAATAAACTCTTCTAGTAACACAACTTGGTCATGCAAAAAAGCTGCTTCAATCCCACTCTGAAGCTGTGCTTCATCTTTTGCAATTGTTAGTCCGATCGTTGAACCTTCGTGATTAGGTTTTACAACAACCGGATAAGATAGGTTATTCTTAAATGACTCCCTATCATAACTATGTTTTTCTAAGACGATTTCTTTAGCAATTCTTATACCACTTAAGCCAAACATTTTTTTTGAGCGAGCCTTATCCATTGCTAAAGCCGAACTCATTACGTTAGACCCAACATATGGGATTT
>CAZIRM010000166.1:0-3196 GCA_964541705.1 uncultured Bacillaceae bacterium
GCATTTCTTTTTCAGGAATTATCCCAGGTTTACAAGACAACCGCTACGATGCAATTATCGGAAGCATGGGGATAACGGAAGATCGCAAACAACAAGTAGATTTTTCTGATCCTTACTATATTTCAGGGGCACAATTATTCGTACGTCCAGATAGTTCATTAACAGGGTTAGAGGATATAACAGAAGACATCGATGTGGCAGTGGCACTAGCAACAACTTATGCCGACTTAGTAGGTGATTATACAAACCAAATTAGTACGTATGACTCGGATGTTGTTGCCTTACAAGCATTAGCACAAGGAAGACATGACGCGGTAATCACAGATCGTCTTGTTGGTTTAATTAATATTGAAGAGCAAGGATTAGATTTAGTATTAGCAGGTGACCTGATTGACGTAGAAGAAATGGGTATTGCCGTTAAAAAAGGAAATGAGACTTTATTAAATGAGGTTAACCGTGCTTTAGCAGCGATTAAAGAGAACGGTACTTACTTAGAGATTAGTGAAAAATACTTTAACGAAGATATAGGTCAAAAATAAGCAACAGCAGATAAACTCTAGGTGGGGTGGAAAAATTGAATAGTAATGTGTTTCAAATTGATCGATTTTTTGAAGAGTTAATACGGACGTTGCCATTTTTCTTTGACGCAACGCTAGTAACTTTACAAATTACAGCAGCGGCCATTCTTATTGGTACTGTTATCGGGTTATTCTTTGCTTTATTAAAAATTTCAAAATTACCTGGTGCTAAAGCGATTGCAGACATTTATATTACCTTGATTCGTGGAACACCATTAATTGTACAAATTTTTGTTTTGTTTTTTGGTTTTTCACAAATCATCCAGCTATCAGCTTTTTGGTCAGCTTCACTGGCATTAGCCGTTCATAACTCAGCTTATATTGCCGAGATCTTTCGTGGAAGTATCCAGTCAATCGATAAAGGGCAGAGAGAAGCAGGTAGATCGCTTGGAATGACTAGCGGACTAACGATGCGAAGAATTATTTTACCTCAAGCGTTAAGGCGTGCCGTACCGTCACTAGGAAATCAGTTCATCATTGCTTTAAAAGATTCTTCGTTAGCAGCATTTGTAGCGATTGACGAATTATTTAATGTTGCGAGATTCCTAGTTTCTGGAACATACTTAACGATGGAGACGTACATTATCGTTGCCATCTATTACTTAATTCTTGTTATGATTTTCACAGGCATCGTTAATTTTATCGAGAAAAAACTAGCGAACGGTCAATAAGGAGTTGAGAAAGATGGAAATGATTCGAGTAGAAAAATTAAATAAATCGTTTGGCGATTTGCACGTATTAAAAGACGTAGATCTAACTGTAAATGAAAGTGACGTTGTCTGTCTAATCGGAGCCAGTGGTTCCGGTAAAAGTACGTTACTTCGTTGCTTAAACTTTTTAGAAGTCAAAGATAGTGGGAAAATCATTTTTGAAGGCGATCATATTGAGCCGAAAACTCATAATCTAAACAAAGTTCGAGAAAAGGTAGGAATGGTGTTTCAACATTTCAACTTATTCCCACATAAAACAGTTCTTGAAAATGTAATAGAAGCACCAATGATGGTGAAGAAGATTAATAAAGAAGAAGCGGTGAAACAAGGAAAAGAGTTGCTAACAAAGGTAGGATTAGGTGACAAGTATGATGTCTATCCTAGTAAACTATCTGGTGGGCAAAAGCAACGAGTAGCAATTGCCCGAGCATTAGCAATGAAACCTGATATCATGCTCTTTGATGAGCCAACATCAGCACTCGATCCTGAGCTCGTTGGTGAAGTATTAGAAACAATGAAAGAGTTGGCTCATGAAGGAATGACGATGATTGTCGTTACGCATGAAATGGGATTTGCCAAAGAAGTGGCTGATTGGACTGTCTATATGCATGATGGAAAAATCGTTGAAGTAGGACCTTCTAAAGACGTCTTTGAAAATCCTCAAAATGAACGAACCAAGGAGTTTTTAAGTAAAATCTTGTGACAGAAAAGAATGTTTAGCCAATCTGGTTAAACATTCTTTTGTTATTTAAAGATAAAAAAGTTAGACTGATGTCTAGTTTCAGGACGCTTTAATGCATTGCATACAGTTCTGTTTTGCGACGAGCAAACGAAGTGGTACGGAAGCAGCACCTACTCGCCCTCCAGTGAAATTGCTGCCTCGAATTACTTCTCCGTAGACTTAACGACGAGTAATCGCAGGAGCACATGGCGCCCCCTTACTCTTTTGTTCTGTCAGAAATAATTGTGATGAGCGAATATAAGAACCCCACGACTCCAAAGATGGAGAGAGAAGTTTCTCGGTTTAATATAAAACCATCGATTTCCACCCACTCAGGATTGATAAACGGAAACATGAAAGCTCCTATCACTACACCAACACTACTAAATAATATAATCTTAATCATGATTCCTTGTTTAAGTAGAAAGTCTGTTACAATTGTCATTGGTAAAATAATAATAAGGAAAATTAGTAAACCAATATAGACACCATAGTAAAACCCGATGTGTACGTGTTCAAACGGAGTCACTTTTTTACTTTCTACGTTTTCCAAAATAGTAAATCCGATTGTGAAGAATAGGATGTATAGGAACCCTAGCATGAAATAGCGGATTGGCTTTCTCAAATAGTACACTTCCAATCAATGTAAAAGTAAAATACTTGTAAATTATACCATCTACATCAAAAATGAGGTATACTACAATTGAAAAAACTACGTGAGGATGATGTTCATGAAGAAAGTATTCAATATTGGTGGCACAACCTTTGATTCTATCATTCACTTAAAATCATTCCCGGAACCAAAACCACAAACGATTCACAGGGTGCCGTTCCATGAAACGATCGGATCTACAGGTGCTGGTAAGGCGTTAAACTTAGCGAAGCTTAACGTCAATCAAACACTACATTCCATTATTGGTGACGACTTGTACGGCCGTAAGATAAAAGAAATACTTGAAAACAATGGTGTGGATTTCATCTATGATTTTGACCCAAAAGGCACAGAAAGACATGTGAATTTAATGGATGAAAATGGGGGAAGAATCTCCATTTTTGTTCAAGAATGCTCAAATGAACTCCCTTTAAACATAAAAAAATCGAGCCATTTATTAAAGAAGCAGACGTGATCGTGCTAAATATTATTAATTATACGAAACAACTCATCCCACTTATAAAAAAATATAATA
>CAZIRM010000167.1:0-3113 GCA_964541705.1 uncultured Bacillaceae bacterium
TAAATTTCCAATTCTTTTGTTTTAAAGTCTTGACATATTACCGCAGGACTTTTTGCTCATAAGTTTTTTTAATCATTGTTAATAACTCGTTTTCATTTACTCTAAGTTTCACTGCTTCTTCAACTAAATCATCAACCATGTAGCGTAATGTTTCTTCCTTGCGCTTCGACAATATGAATGCCTTAGCATCCTTCTTCACAAACATACCTAACCCTCTTTTCTTATAGAGAATATTTGTGTCTGCCAATACGTTCAGTCCTTTTGCCGCAGTTGCTGGGTTTATGTTAAACATCTCTGCTAATTGGTATTGAGAATAGACCTTCCCATCAGATTCAATTTTTCCAGATAAAATTTCGTTCTCTATCCATTCTGCTATTTGTACATAAATTGGTTTTAACCCATCAGGATTTAATTTCACCGCTACACCTCCTCTGCCTTTGTGGATTAGTGCATTACTGATATAATGTAGTATATTATATCCCACCAAAAAATACCACTGTTTTTTTATCATTTATCTTATCAGATAAAATCTAGTGTGATATGATACTTAAAAACGTCGAGGGGGAGTCGACCTTGTTTCTTCTAAAAATCAATGAAGATTTATCTTTAAAGCTTATTGCGCCAAACGATGCGATCGAGATTTTTGACTTAACTGACACTAATCGAGAGTATTTAAAAACTTGGCTTCCATGGCTGAATGGAACGCTAACTTCTGATAGTACAGTCCAATTTATTCAGTCTTGTATGAATAGTTATGCACAAAAAATAGCAATGACTTTCTCCGTTTTGTATTGCGGGAAAATAGTTGGTGTTGCAAGTTACAATAGTCTTGATTGGACGAATAAAAGTGCCACTATCGGATATTGGCTTGGAGAAAATCATCAAGGGAAAGGGCTGATGACAAAAGTTGTTACAACATTGACAAACTACGCTTTCAAGGAGTTAAAATTAAATAGAGTGGAAATACGCGCCGCTGTTCAAAACAAAAAAAACAGAAGGATCCCTGAAAAATTAGGGTTTAGAAATGAAGGGTGCATTCGTGAAGCTGAATGGCTTTATGACCACTACGTTGATCATGTGATTTATTCAAAGTTGGCAAGCGATGCAAACTAATCAGGAGAGTTGTATATGAGATTACTTACATTAACAATTGTACTATTAACAAGTCTTTTATTTACAAATGCTACTTACGCGGATGATGATGCCACCCTTTACTATCTATATGAGAAAACCTGTCCTGTTTGTGAAGATGCTTCTAATTTTCTCGATCAACTAATCGAACAGACTGCCCTTAACGTTGTGCGAGTTGAGTTTAACCTTGAGAACGAACTTTTTGAACAGTTGTTAGATCAGTATGCTATCACTACACGAGCAGTCCCAATCTTCCTTTATAAAGACACCGTTTGGCAAGGGTTTAATCCCGTCGTTGAAGAATCAATCGTACATGCGGTGAAAAGCGGAAATGCTAGTGAAGGTGGCTTTCAAGACGAAGATGCTTGTGACTTGGAACAGTCGACAGAACGATTTTGTCCTCAAACAGAAAACAACCTTACTTTTTATCGATGGGAATTTAAAAAAGACCAACTACTTTTCCCAACTGTTATTATTGGGTTAGTCGATGGCTTTAATCCTTGTACACTTTGGGCACTGATGTTTTTAATTAGTATGATTATTCGCTTTAATTCGAGAAAAACGATCTTTATTGTTGGAACGACCTTTGTTTTTACCATCTCTCTCATCTACGGATTATTTGTAGCTGGAACATTTAGTATTTTAACGAATATACTAGACTTCTTTTTTATCCGCTTTGCCTTGTTTTCGTTTGCTTTAATCTTTGCCTTGGTTAACGTAGTCGAGTACTTTTCTAGTGACAATATGACTTTTTCCATTTCAACGAACAATAAAAAGAAATATATCCAAAGGATACGGGAGAAACTGTTTGCTACAAAGAACCATTTTCATTTAGTTGTTGCGACTATTGGTATAGCTTTATTTGCTTCGCTCATTGAACTTCCTTGCACGGCGGGATTCCCAATTATTTGGAACGGGATTATGATTGAGCATCAAGTAGCAACAACACAGTATATTTCTCTTTTGTTTATCTATCTCGTCATGTATGTATTAGTAGAGACGGTCATTGTGGTATTCATGACATTAACACTATCCAAAGTTAGCATGACGGTCGGTTATGGAAAGTCCCTTAAATTTATTTCAGGTGCACTAATGCTGTTCTTATCAGTTATTTTATTACTAGGTAAGCAATACATTAACAACATGACACTTATTGTCGGCGGATCAATCATTGTTATTGTTACATCAATTGTATTTACTTTTATCTATAAAAAGATGAAAAAATAATTAGAAGTTAACCTTATCTTGTACCCATAGTGTGGACATTTTAAATAGTCCTTATCTATGGGTATTTTTTACATAGTTTTTACTAAAAATAACAAGTCACAAGAAAAGGAGGTGCAAAATGGAGAAGAGAACAGGCAACGAACAATTACCCGATTTCAAGGAATTAGGCGATAGAATCATAGCAAAACCGACATCTAGTCCCCACCTTGTCATTAAAACTAATCTTGACCCGAAAGACGTGACCGAAGGAAATCCTTATCATACTGGTACTACAGATAAGAATTTTCGAGACTACTTTGAAGGAGAATAAATTGGAAAAGGACGGCTAAAAGTAGCCATCCTTTTCTTTATATTACTAATTGTTTTAGTTGTTCTGAGAGCTGGTTGATTTCATTTATCTTTTCAGCCATCAATGTAATTTTGGTATTTTGCTCTTCAATACTTGCAAACACTTCTTCTACAGATGCATTTAACTCTTCAGAGACACTAGAAACTGAGGTCACTTCATCTACTACTGTTATGGAAGATTTGTTTAACGATGCAACCTTATTATTCATCTCGGTAGATAGTGATTGCAACTCATTAATATGGCTTTCAATTGATCTGAATGTATCCCCTGTTTCAGACGTTAATTGCTTACCTAATTTAAACGTAGTTTCACTCTCTACAACTCTTGTGGATGCAGATCTTGCTTTTTCCTGAGAGCCAGCAGACAAAAATCCTGAGCCCTTGGTATTCTTGACTTTATTTAATAG
>CAZIRM010000168.1:0-2857 GCA_964541705.1 uncultured Bacillaceae bacterium
TATCTATGTACGATTATATCAAAAGCCAGTCACCCTTGAAGGTAACTGGCGCTTTTTTAATCAATTTCAGTAGCATCAAATGTTAAGATTGCTTGCCATTAATAGTGCAATTCCAAATACTTTTAGTTTTTTCATGATATGTTCCTCCTAAAAATTTTCTTTACGAGGAAAGCATATCATTTTATTTTGACAGCTACTTGTCAGTGAACATACTTTCTTTATATAATTTACCGATTTTCCAAGTAATTGTTTATTGCTTTGAAAGATTCATTCGTGAGCTCGTAAATGGTGTGGGTGTCCTCCATATTCATAATCACGCCCGATTTGTCAGAAACCCACAGTCCATATAACTTGTTTTCAAGGAAAAAATAGAAATCGGGGTTTGCCATATTCACAATTCCCTCAAGTTGATTAGCAGTTTCTACTGCCCCTGTGAAAAGTTGAACCTCTGTAGGATCTTGAAAGGAAATGGTTTCGATACTTATATTGATCGCCTGATGGTAAAACAATTCTTCTATTTTTTCTGTTAAGATGTCGTCGTTTCCTGTACTAAACGTAAAGGTAACATTGGCATCTTCAAAAAATAGTACAGTATAGGATGGTTTATTTGTTTCATCTGACTCTTCTCGTACAATTTCAATGTCTTTAACGCTTTCTAACCAATCATCAATTTCTTCTTTAACAATGACAGATTTTAATTCACCGTCAGCTGCTCTAATCTGAATTTTTGACACATTGGCTAGCTCACCATCATAAAGTTCTTCAAAACTTACAAGACCACTTGTTTCGGTAGATTGACAGGCAAAAAGAAAGAAGAGCATTGAGAAGAGCACACATTTTTTAATCATTTTAATTTCCCCCAGTATTTTTAAATTTCCTATGTAGACGTTAGCTTTAGGTTTTTGGTTACATGTAAGGTTCATCACAGGAAATTTGGACAACTCTAAAAAAACACCCATCCTAAGAGGGGTGTTCAAATTTTTTACTCTCTTTCTCTTGCTCTCTGTGTATCTCTTATATTTTTTTGAACAGTGATCGCAGCGAATACACTAAGAACAAAGGCCATCCCGTAAAATCCTTTTTCGCTTAAAATAATGCTGCCTGCATTGAATAAACCAATACCCATTAATGATATCGCAATTAATAGTGCAAACCAACTAATGCCGTAGTAAATATTCGTCACTGGTATTCCTTCATGGCGATCTCTTACTGCCTTTTGTAATGATACCACCGCATAAAGTCCAAACACTAGAACTGCAAAATAATATCCTTTTTCATTCAATTCCATTGTTGCGTTAAACAATCCAATTAAGTAAGCAGCAACACCTACTAAAAGTGCCGCCCAGGAAGCACCAATAAAAGCCGGAGTTGGTTCTCCCTCTTTCCTCTCATACTTAAACTTTGGTTCTGTTTCCTTTGTCTTCACAACTAAAAAATCATTTTCATTTGACATTTTTTTCTCGTCTCCATCTTCTTAGTCCCTACACCCATTATATAAAAAATTATTTAAAAAGTCTGAACTTTTTTTGATTTAGCTGTTACACCCGAAAGAAAGTTCCTACTCTCCCCCATAGGACACTTTCAAAACATATATTTTTACTCGTTTTGATCACTCACACAGCAGAAAGTTATAGTCAAACATTAACGTTTATTAATAAGATGATGGAGCAACATTGCATAGAACTATTTGCTGGGGATTGTCAAATAGAAGAGGTAGAGATAGTGTTATCTAATGAGACTTGCTATACTATTAAACATTTTTTTCGTTGCAAGAGCTGTGGGCAATATTTCTACCCGCTGCACTTTCGAATAATTCTATTAACACATGGCATTTATTACACACGACGGAACCCTCCTCATAACACATAATTCTAGTTGCTATATCTAAACTCCTTCTAAGAGGAAATGCCAATTCCTTAATGATAAACAACAATTAACCTATTCACATATTCAATGTAATCTTCATATCCTAACATAGGTGTTAACCTATGCCTAAAGGAGGGGTAACTTTGCAAACATTTCAACAGTCTCAGTCTATTTTACCTGTTCCATCTCAATGGGGAATTATTGGTGAAGTAGCTGGGAGAAGGTTAGTAAGAGGAATTTTAATCATCGAATCCATAACAGATGGTGTCGTAAACGGAACGGTAAATTTTAGGGGCACGGCATTACCAATAACCGGTTCGTGGAATGAGAATACAAGACAAATAGCATTCAATTCACCTTTCGCAAGCTTTTCTGGTCAATTATTGATCTTTGATCAAACAGGGATCAATACGAGGCACTTTATATTAAATGGTAACTTCATCATGAATCCACCTTCGTTACAAGCTGGTGAGTTTGGCCAATGGGTTGCTCTCGTTGGTACACCACTAACAGGGCCGGCACAGTTTACTGATCCTGTCCCGACGACTGCAGCTTTCTTATTATCTAACTTGCTTTATGGGAATCCTGTCCATTTTAGATAAGCTTCTCTCGAAAACTTTTCGGGTGGGATTTTTCGTTTCAACTATTGAGTTTTGCTCACTAATCAGTGATTAGACATAAACTCAATTAAAAAAGCGCAAGCGCCTTGGTCACAAGTGACCTCGAGCGAGTAGGCGCTGCTCCTGCGCCACTTCGTTTGCTCGTCGCAAAACTTCACAGTAATTCATAGAACAAATTAAAAATAAGTCTTCCGCTGTAGTGCGAAGACTTATTTAGCAATTATTCTTTTCGTACTTTTTCTCCCACTCCAATATCTAGTCAAAATCATTCGCAAACTCTACATCGTTCTCTCTGGACGAACAATAGCTCTCACCAGTTTAATTTCCAAAAGCGTGGTCCAACTCCACCGTCTTTAGACGGTATCCGCTTT
>CAZIRM010000169.1:0-2700 GCA_964541705.1 uncultured Bacillaceae bacterium
CTAGTATGGTCAGGTCTTTGAATCTATAAACAAATACTTTTTAGCGAAGAGGCTTATAATTTATCTGAGGTGACTGGATGAATATCTTTGTTGCAAGGCAGCCAATCTTAACAGTAGATGAAGAAGTTATAGCGTATGAGTTGCTTTATCGCATGAGTGAAGAGAACCGTTTTGATCAGGTAGATGGTGACTTGGCTACTACCGATTTGTTAATTAATAGTTTTTTAGGTTTTGAAGAAGAGAGATTATCGAGCGGGAAAAAGCTATTTATCAATTTCACAAGAAAATTACTGATAAAAAATGTGCCGCATTTGTTGAACAAAGACAAAATTGTTGTCGAAATTCTAGAGGGAATCGATGCCGATGACGAAGTACTATCAGCAATTAAGGGATTAAAAAGGGCGGGCTATACGATCGCATTAGATGATTTTGTTTTAACTGAGAGGAATAAAGGTTTGCTAGCCTTTGCGGATATGATTAAAGTCGATTTTATACATACAAGTGCGGATGAACGCGCCCAAATTATTCGCTTAGCTAAGTTCTATAATATTCAGATGCTAGCAGAAAAAGTAGAAACAAGACAAGATTTTGAAACGGCGATTCGTGAAGGGTTCGAATACTTTCAAGGTTATTTCTTTAGTGAACCTGTGATCTTAAGAATGAAAGATATTCCAGTTTATCATGCTCAGTATCTATCCCTGCTTTCCGAGTTAACGAATCCTGAACCAAATATTGATGTAATTACTTCTTACATTGAAAGAGATTTGTCCTTATCGTATAAACTGTTAAAAATCGTTAATACAGTTGCTTATTCCCGCCGTGTTAAAATAAGTTCAATAAAACAAGCGATCCTTGCGCTAGGGTTAAATGAACTGAAGAAGTGGGTTACAATTTTATCGTTAAAAGAACAAAGGCAAAATTTATCTTCGAACGAGGAAGTGATAATTAACTCACTCATTCGAGCAAAACTAGCGGAGTACATCGGTGAACAACTATTTGGTAGTGAAAAAAAGCCAGAGTGTTTTATGGTGGGCCTATTCTCGTTATTAGAGACAATTTTGCAAATACCGAAAGAGATTATTATAGAAAAACTACCTTTGTCTCAAGGTGTAAAGGATTGTCTGTTAGGTTTAAAGAGTGAGTACAACATTATTTTGGACATGGTCTTTGCTGTAGAGAAAGCTGATTGGTGTGAGTTGGGAAAATTTTCAGACCTTATCAAAGTAGATAAGCTCTCAAACTATTATAAACAAGCCTTGGACTGGGCTACAGAAATTAATGAAACCGTAAATTGAACAAAAATTAGTAGGGATTTTTTGAAACAAAGTAATAGAATCTTGTCCTATTCAGAAGTTGTGGATCACTCGCTTTGTCACGAAGATTATTTAGGGCGTTAGTTTCTATTGTAATAACAGGAGATGATTATGAAAAAATTAATACTAACGATAGGTTTACTAGCTGCTGCAGTGTCGATTGTTTCTTATGCGAGTCAACAATACCAAGTCAGACTAGTAGATACACAAGTAAAGGCAAAAGAACAACTAGAAAAAATTGAATTGGCGCGTGAAGAGGAACGTGAGAGTAAGCGTTTAGAAGAGGAGAATAGAATTAACGGATTAGTAAACGGCTTAACTGAGGCGAAAAAGAAACAGTTGTTACAAGCAATCGAGACGGATGAACCTCTAAAAGTAGTCGTTTTTGGCTCCCAAGCAGTTGCTTCCAAAGAAGAGATGGTTACTTGGCCCCAGTTATTAGAAGATCAAGTTAATGAATTATATCGTTATAAAGTAATAGAAGTTGAAACAATATCAATGGGAACAAAACATACATTTTCAGTTGTTGGAGAAAACAAACATTTAGAAGTTGCAGAAATGATGCCAGATATTTTGGTCATTGAACCATTCATTTGGAGCGACCAAGGGGTTGTAAGTATTGATGATACAATCTATCATTTAGGGGTAATCGTAGATAAAGTAAAAGAGTTTCGTGATGATGTGCTTATTTACGTAACACCTCCTCATCCTTTATATGGAGCAGATTACATTTTAGCTCGGGTAGATGAGGTGAAGAATTATGCGAAAAGCAATCAACTTAACTATATCGATCATTGGACTGATTGGCCTAGCTTAGATAATGAGGAAATTTTGACCTACTTAACAGACGGTCTTCCTAACCAAGCTGGACATGAATTGTGGGCGCAATCAATCATTCCTTACTTTGTAAATCAGTAAATATTTTTGGTATATCGTCTCTTACTCCTGCATATGATTGATTGAAGAAAAGCGAGAGTATAGAAAAAACGGGGTCAGATATAAAAAGATACTGTAAGCAAACTTCCTGTCTGGGGAGTTTTTTTCTATACGAAAAAAAACCTACTCGCTAAACGTGTAAGTTTTACTCTCTCGAAAATATAGTGTTGTGTATTAAGAAGAATGATAATGTTTTCTTCTTGTTTCCTTCAGAGAAATCCCAGCCAAATATGGATATGTATTATTAACAAACTCCTCAACTAACTGAATAACTTTTTGAGCACTCTTCACTTCGTTAGTTGCTGCGTTGTTGTAAAAACCGTCAAATTCCATTCCTAACGTACCCAAGAAATTAAAATTTTCATGAACTGCTTGAAGTGCTGAATATTTATTTTTACTTGGAGCCAGCAGACAAAAATCCTGAGCCCTTGGTATTCTTGACTTTATTTAA
>CAZIRM010000170.1:0-2150 GCA_964541705.1 uncultured Bacillaceae bacterium
AATAAATTTCCAATTCTTTTGTTTTAAAGTCTTGACATATTACCGCAGGACTATTCTATTCTCTAATATATATTTTACCATTGTTGACTAGATTGTTAAATCATATATCTCAAGAAATTTTGTATTGAACTCACTGCTGATAAACTTTTCATGTTCTAATAACTTTAAATGAAAAGGAATCGTTGTGTCAACACCTTCAATAACAAATTCACCTAACGCTCGTTTCATTTTAGCAATTGCTTCTTCCCTTGTTAATCCATGTGTAATAACTTTAGCAATCATTGAATCATAAAACGGTGGAATTGAATAACCCGGATACACTGCAGAATCTACTCGCACGCCATAACCACCCGGTGGTAAGTACATCGTAATTTTTCCGGGTGAGGGCATAAAATTTCTACTAGGGTTCTCGGCGTTAATACGACATTCAATCGCCCAACCTTCAAATGTAACGTCTTCTTGTGAAAAACCAAGTTGCTCTCCAGATGCTAGTAATAGTTGTTGTTTTATTAAATCAATTCCTGTTACCATTTCAGTTACTGGATGTTCTACTTGGATTCTAGTGTTCATCTCCATAAAATAAAACTCACCAGTATTATGGTCGAAAATAAATTCAACAGTCCCCGCACCAGAATAGTTTACCGCTTTGGCAGCTGCTACAGCAGCGTCACCCATTTCTTGACGTTTTTGTTCAGTAATTGCTGGGGAAGGGGTTTCTTCCAATAATTTTTGCAATCTGCGCTGTATACTACAGTCTCTTTCTCCTAAGTGAATGACATTTCCGTAATTATCCGCAAGTACTTGAATTTCTACGTGGCGAAAATCTTCAATAAATTTTTCGATATATACACCCGGATTCCCAAATGCTGTCGCTGCTTCTTGTTGCGTTATATTAATTCCCTTGATTAATTCTTCTTCGTTTTTAGCAATACGAATACCCTTACCACCCCCACCAGCAGTAGCCTTGATTATGACTGGATAAGAGATTCTTTCTGCTATTTCAATTGCTTCTTTGCTATCATTAATGATTCCACTTGAACCTGGGACAATAGGTACCCCTGCTTTTTTCATCGTCTTTCTAGCAACATCTTTTGTTCCCATCTTATTTATGGCTTCAGGACTTGGTCCAACGAAGATTATATTACACGCTTCACAAATCTCCGCGAAGTCTGCATTTTCTGCTAAAAATCCATATCCTGGATGAATGGCATCTACTCCTGTTAAAGTTGCTACACTTATAATATTCGTAAAGTTTAAATAACTCTTTGAAGAAGCAGTTGGACCTATACAATAAGCTTCATCAGCTAAACGAACATGTAATGAATCCCTATCTGCTTCAGAGTATACGCTAACGGTCTCAATCCCCATCTCTTTACAGGCACGGATAATTCTTACTGCAATTTCTCCCCGATTTGCTACTAATAGTTTTTTTATCATTGAACTCTCTCCTATTCAGGTTTCACTACAAATAGCTCTTGACCGTACTCGACTAATTGTCCATTTTCTACAAGAATTTCAACGATTTCCCCTTTTACTTCGGCCTCTATTTCATTCATTAATTTCATGGCTTCTACAATACAAACAACCGTTTCCTTCGTTACTTTCTCTCCTACCTTGGCATAAGGTGGTGAGTCTGGGGATGGAGATGAATAAAAAGTTCCTACCATTGGTGACTTAATTGTGTGTAAGTGATTCATTTTAGGTTCAGGCAACGTATTTACTTCCTTTTTTGTTGACTCCTTATCGGCCACTGATGTTGACTTTACTTGAATAGGCGCCAGTGATTCTTTTTGCACTGAAGTTGCTAGTTCCTGCTGAGTGTCTCTTTCTTTTTTAATTACTAGTTTTGTACCTTCATATTCATATTTAAATTCATCAATCTTAGATTCATCAATCGCTTTAATCAATGCATGTATATCCTCAATTTTCAACATTCTTCCCAACTCCTTATTAGAATCATCTTTTCTAAACTTATTTACTTTTATACTTTTTTCAGGAATAGTTTTTACTACATCTTATGACTAAGTACTAATTTAATGCTACACCAAATTTTCTTTTTTTTAAAGTGTTTTTTTTTGAAATCACTCTATTTTTTAAAACGGTCTGTTGTAAAATGAAATGCATAACCCTATTAGATATTAAAAAAGCCA
>CAZIRM010000171.1:0-1958 GCA_964541705.1 uncultured Bacillaceae bacterium
GGTTTATTGAGGGGAGTGAAAAAATGGAACTCGTTAGACTAGCTTTTCGACGAATAATGATGGCCATCTTATTTTTCCTTGCACTATTAACGACTTATAAAACAATTTCTGGTGCTGACCTAATGATTTGGGGAGTAGAAGAAATTGAAATGAAAACGATGCGTGATGTTTCTATTAAGCAAAGTGTACTCACTAAACGTTCAGCTATAAAATCAGCACCAGAGGTTAGGGTAATGTCTCATGCTTTAATTGAGTCCGCGCCACCACGCATAGAAGATGTCGTTGACTGGAGTGTGTATCAAACAAAAACTGTTACGGCAACGGGGTACACTGCAGGTTATGAATCAACCGGTAAAAGGCCGGGGCACCCCCAGTACGGAATTACGTTCTCCGGTGTGCCTGTAAAGAGAGATTTGTACTCTACGATAGCAGCTGATCCTACCGTGTTTCCAATCGGGACAATCCTTTTTATACCTGGATATGGGTATGGTGTCGTTGCAGACACTGGATCGGCCATTAAAGGTAATATTATTGATTTGTATTACGATACGGTAGAAGAAGTTTTTGCTAATTGGGGTAAAAGAGAAGTTGAAGTATTTATTATAGAAGAAGGTAAAGGTTCATTAACTGAGGCTCAATTAACAAAATTAAATGAGGATGAGTCAGTTCAAGTGTTTAGAAGACATAGAACTTATTCCAATTAAAAAGAGGTGGAAAACACAACCACCTCTTTTTAATGTGTAGGAATTTAATTCCATGTTTTATTGCAATCTGGGCACGAAACTGCCGATTGACTCTCTATGGCTTTGCGACGAGAAACGGCAGGGCAGTCGATAGGCGGTTTTATGCGTTTATTTATTAAAATATGGCATTTAGTATTAGTGATAAAATAATCCCCAAGAGTCCACCGAAAAACACTTCAATTGGCTGGTGCCCCAGTAATTCCTTTAATTCTTTTCTTTTTTCATATTCCTCTTTTTCGGGCCAAGTCTTCACTTCTTTGACAAGTTTATTAAAATCTTCAACAAGTCGGTTAACCACTGTCGCTTGTTCGCCAGCATGACGTCTCACACCCGTAGCATCGAACATAACAATAATCGCGAAGATGGCTGAAATCGCAAAGAAGGGAGAATCGAATCCTTGTTCGAGCCCGATGGCAGTAGATAAGGCAGTTACAGCTGCTGAGTGAGAACTAGGCATACCTCCAGTGCTTGTTAATAAGGCCCAATCAAACTCTCTAGTGGCTATGTATTGTAGTGGTACTTTGACAAATTGTGCAAACCCTATTGCGAAAAGAGCGGCCAAGAATGGGAAGTTCGTGAAGATTTCCATAATAAAAAATCCTTTCAATAAACAAAGTTAGTAGATGTGTAGGTATAGTATGTGAAAAATGAAGAAATTTTAAGAGTTAGAATGAAGTTTTTTTCTCTCAATAGATATCATATTTCAGTTTTTCGATCTGATTTGTTAATGTTAGATCTACCTATTACTTAAATATATAATGTTTTTCTCGTTTTTTCGATCTTTTTTTGAAAAAAAATAAATTTTCTACTTGCAAAGACGTGTCGTTGAAAGCAATGTGCTGAGTAAATAATATGTGATATTTACTTTCAGACTCGAAATAAATAAATGATATATTGTATAATTAGTTAGAAATCCAAAAGAAATAGGAGTGATGTAAATGTTTCACGTACATAATGAAGAGAAAGTATTATCAACGACACAGGATGCTCTAGTTGTTGGGATTTTTGAAGAAAATAAGGTACCAGTAGGATTAGTCAAGAACATCGATCAACGCTTTGATGGTTACATTGCTGAACTTCAAGCGGAGAATAAAATTCACACATCATTTAAAAGGGTAACAAAGATCCATTCTTTCGGAAAGTTACCAGTGAAAACCATTTATTTGCTTCTTCGCTGTTTAAAATGACGTACTAGTGTCTATACTGGATTCTATA